>CAXTMV010000350.1:0-4831 GCA_964245425.1 uncultured Flavihumibacter sp.
CCCCATTCTTCTATACCTGTTTTAGTGCCATCTGTATGGGTACCGGTGCTGGTGATAACAATACCATTGCTGTAAGAAAATACACGCTGACGGGCAACCTGCCAGCTGCGTTTTGAGCCATCATCGAAAGTAACAGACATATCGCTGCTGGTAATGGTATGCGTGATGGCTTTACCATTAGACAGGTTTACCAACAGGCCACCGCTAACATTGGTAATGGTATGGTTACCGTTAATGATGATGCTTTTGTTATCGCTGAGACGGGTAATTTTTAAATTCTGGTAAGAGATATTTACGGCGGCGCCGGCATTTTTCCAGCGTGTATCGCCAGGCATTGTAATGACTACTACACCACTGCGGGTGCGGCTGCCGGAGCAATTGGTACCATTATAAGTAATGGTGATTTTTTTAGGGCTGCTGATGGTATCGGTTACCACGGTTGCATCGCAGATAAGGGTGCCCATTTCGCGGCCGCTGATACCCGTGTTCGATTCCAGCGCAACATCTGCATCGTTTGACACAGCGTCGGTTTCTTCAGACACACGCGACTGATCGTCTGTTTGTGTGCTGATCTGGGAAGAATTATCGGTGCTGGTTTGCGCATTGTCTTTTTTACAGGAAGAAAGAACAACAGTAGCGGAAATGCTGAGAATCGATAAATAAAGAATGCTTTTTTTCATGGCGGATGATTTTGTTGATTTTTATTTTTAGGTACAGGATAGACGGGCGGCTGTTTGAAAAGTTTAAAATGGTTGCTTTTTTATTTCAAAATCCTCGTTTTAACGTGAACCGCCACCGGTTATTGCAAAAAAAGGATAGCTAAAATACTATGTTATCACTGTGTTATCTACCGTGTTGTACACGGGGCCACTTAATACCAGGGGAAATTGATTCCATCATACTTGAACATGAACATTTTAGCGTTTTTATTGCCGGCGCCCATCATCCTTTTTTAATTATCTTAGGCGGAGATTTTTAACAATATGAATTAGCACAGGGTGGCTGGCGGGCCAGAACAGGATAAGCCGGCTGTAGGATGCACCCTTATTTTTTGAAAGAAGATACTGTTTTGCAATAGCCGGATGGAACAGCTGATCCTGTATTTTTACAAAGCATCCGGTCCCGCGACGAACGGTTGCCAAAAATATTATATGAAACATTTGTTTGCCAGTTTACCATTTGTCATACTGCCTTTTCTTTTACCGGCGCAAACGGAACCATCCACAGAACAATGGCGGCCTGTCTACCATTTTACGCCATTAAAAAACTGGACCAATGATCCCAACGGCCTTATTTTTTTAAACGGGGTATTTCATTTATACAACCAGCAGAACCCTTTTGCAAATTACTGGGGGCATATGAGCTGGGGGCATGCCAGCAGCACCGACCTGGTTCATTGGAAACACCTGCCGGTTGCCCTTCCGGAGACCATTGACAAAGACACTACCTGGCGGTATTCGGGCTGCACCGTATGGGATAAGAACAATACCAGCGGCTTTTGTAAAACCGGCGGCTGTATGGTGGCCATTTATACCGCCGACCAGCCCAACCTGAAAAAAGAATCACAGTTTATTGCCTACAGCAATGATGCCGGCATGCATTTCACCAATTATGAAAAGAACCCGGTGATTGATTTGGGCAAAAAAGATTTTCGTGACCCGAATGTGACCTGGAACAAAAAGCTCGGCAAATGGCTGATGGTGGTATCATTGCCCACCGATCATAAAGTAAGGTTCTATGCATCCTCCAACCTGACAACCTGGGGATTGCTGAGTGAATTCGGGCCGGCGGGTTATACCAGTGCCGCCTGGGAATGCCCGGCGCTGATGGAGCTGCCGATGGAAGGCCATCCCGGCAAAACAAAATGGGTGCTGGCCATTTCTGCAGCGGGCGCAGAAAGAGGCGTTTTTATACAATATTTTGTCGGCAACTTTGATGGCAAAACATTCAGGAATGACAATCCCGATGATAAGGTGCTGGCTGTTGACAACGGAGATTGTTTTTACGCGGCCATCCCCTGGAATGAACTGAAAAAAAAGATCTACTTGGGGTGGCTGGTACCAGGGCCGCAGGAAACTGCTCCCTGGCGTGGACAGATGTCGATACCCAGGGATCTCAGCCTGCGGCAAACCAGCGAAGGCTGGCGACTGGTACAGCAACCGGCTGCCCTTATCAAAAACAATTTAACCAAATTAGCAGTAGGCAAGTTAATGACCCTTAAAAATATAAAGATCGATCATACAGAAAAATGGCTGAACGAGCACCAGCAACCGTTGGGCAATGCCTACTGGCTGGATGCGGTGCTGGAATTAACACCCGGCACAAACGCGGGCTTTAAGATCGCACAGCAAAAAGACGATCACCAGAAAACGATGGCGGAAACCGTTATCGGGTACAACAGCAGCACCGGTAAATTATACGTGGATAAAACAAATTCCGGGCAGGCAAAAATGGATAAAAACAGGTTATTGCTTACCGCCGGCAGCAGCCAGGTTGCCCACAGCATTCATTTACAAATTCTTTTTGACAAATCTTCGCTGGAGGTTTTTTCAGGCGATGGGGAACAGGTAATCACAACGGCCATTTTTCCGGGCGATCAGTCAGCGGGTGTATCGGCATTTGCTTCAAACGGCAGCGTCGTTATCAAAACTTTGTCGATCTATGCGCTGTCCGGCGTTCAAAAAAATTAACCAGCAGTAAATAAAGTATGAACATAAAAATAATTCATGGGTACCGGTTATGGTTGTTGCTGTTGCTGGCGGCGCCGGCCGCCGCACAGGTGCCTGCACAAACGGTGCCTGCCTTCCGTTTCCTGCAGCTCGATCAAAAACCTTTTACCAGCAATAATTTACCCGCCGGCAAGCCGCTTTTTTTTGTTTTCTTTGACCCCGGCTGCGAACATTGCCAGCGTACTATTTCCTATATAGATCAGCACTACAACGCATTCAGCAAAGCAGCCCTGTTGCTGGTTTCCATGGACAGCCTCAGCAGGATACAGGCCTTTATGGCCACCTATGGCAAACACCTCAAAACCCAAAAAAATATAACCATTTTGCAAGACAGGCAATACCAGTTCATCACACTGTTCAAGCCAAAAAAATACCCGGCCATGTTCCTGTACTCGGCGGGTAAAAAATTACTGGCTTATGAAGACGATGAAAATACCATCTCGCGGTTTGCGCAAACCATTAACAATAACGGAAAATAAAACAGCGTACCATTGCTGAACACATTTAACAAATCAATTCCTGCAACATGAAAAATAAGCATCGCCCCGGATACAGCCTGTTCGTATTATTCCTGCTGGCTGCATGGCCGGCTTTTTCGCAAACGGCAGCAGTGGGGATATTCGACAACCATGGCGATATTGGCACCCAGGTAAAACCCGGCGCAGCCACTTATATACCCGGCACCCAACAATATATTATCTCCGGCGCCGGATACAATGTTTGGGCAGACCACGATGAGTTCCATTTTGTATGGAAGAAAATAAAAGGCGATTTTATATTGTATGCTAAGGCCGAATTCCTGGGTTCCTGGGTAGATTATCATCGCAAGGTTGGATGGATGATACGCAAATCGCTGGACGGAAATTCGCCCCATGTAAATGCGGTGGAGCATGGAGACGGGCTTACCTCCCTTCAGTTCAGGCGAACAGCTGGTGCGCAGACAGAGGAACACAAGCTGGGTATCAGCAAAGCAAACATACTGCAGCTGGAACGAAAAGGCAATTTGTACATTATGCGGGCGGCGGTATACGGACAGCCTTTTACCAATGATACGATTGCCGGCATCGACCTGGGCGATGAAGTATATGTAGGGTTATTTGTGGGTTCACACAATGCCGACGTGCTTGAAACAGGTGTATTCAGCAATGTCAGCATTGCGGTCCCCTACAACACGGAAGCAGACAATACCACGCAGATGACGCTGGGCAGCAACCTGGAAATAGTGGAACTGGCGTCGGGCAACCGCTCCGTTATTTACCAGGTACCCTATTCCATACAGGCGCCTAATTGGGTGCCCGATGGCAAAAGCATTATTTATAACGATGCTAAGGGCATTATGTACCAGTTTACCCTGGCCAGCAGCCAGCCTACGGCCATCAATACCGGCAACATTACAAAAAACAACAACGACCATGTTATTTCTTTCGATGGAAAAATGCTGGCATTGAGCAGTAATGTAAAGGAACTCGGTGGCTCCATTATCTATACCGTTCCTGTTGCAGGCGGCACACCCAAACAGGTTACGCCCAGCGGCCCTTCTTATATGCATGGATGGTCGCCGGATGGTAAATGGCTGGTTTTTTGCGGCCAGCGCAACAACGAATTTGATGTATACAGGGTGCCTGTTGGCGGTGGACCGGAAACAAGGCTGACCAATACACCCGGCCTGGACGATGGCCCCGAATACACGCCCGACGGGCAATACATTTATTTCAATTCGGTTCGCTCCGGCTCTATGCAGATATGGCGTATGAAACCCGATGGCAGCAACCAGGAGCCCGTAACCAATGATGGTTTCAACAATTGGTTTGCACATATTTCTCCGGATGGAAAATGGATCGCCTTTATCTCCTTTTTAAAAGAAGAGACGCCCCCCGGCATGCACCCGCCGTATAAACATGTATACATACGCGTTATGCCTTTTGCCGGTGGCCCTGCAAAAGTACTGGCTTATCTGTATGGCGGACAGGGAAGCATGAACACGCCTTCCTGGTCGCCCGACAGTAAAAAACTTGCTTTCATCAGCAATACGGATAGGAGCAGCAGCCATTGAGTTTTTACAAACCATCACCTGGGCAGGCAGCGAAAAAAGATTGTTTATT
>CAXTMV010000351.1:0-4793 GCA_964245425.1 uncultured Flavihumibacter sp.
TGTCCGCGATCGGCATGGCGGAATAAAACCGGCTTTTATCTGCCATATTATTGATTGCTGCTCATTATCATATTTCCGCACAGGGTTGCGTAGCGGTTCGCCAGATGGGCGGCGTAACCGCACTCTGCGGGCCGGATGCCTATAATCTTTCGCAAGGTGATTTCCAGGTGGGTGTTAATTACCGCCATTTTCATTCCTGGAGACATTTTATTGGTACCGAAGAACAGCCCCAGCGCCAGGTACTGGGGAACGCAGTAAATATTTATTCACACGCGGTAGATCTTAATTTGTCTTATGGATTAACCAACCGCCTGCAGTTCAATGTAAGCATTCCATATGTACACAATGAACGGTCACAAACTTTAACGCTCAATAAAGACAGTGCTTCCGGAAAACTAACCCGGTACAGTGTGTTTGCACAAGGGCTGGCGGACGTCCGCTTCGGACTCAATTATTGGGTAGTGGCGCCGGAAAAAGTACAAAACGGTAACCTGATGATCGGCTTTGGCCTGAAACTGGCTACCGGCAGCCATAGCACAACCGATATGGCCCTGCAAAAAGACGGCAGCCTGGCGAGGTCTGTAAACGACCAGGCCATTCAGCCCGGCGACGGAGGTGTTGGATTTTCCCTGGAGTTCCAGGGCTTTACCCGGATCTACAAAGGCATTTCCGGTTTTGCCAATGGATATTACCTTTTCAACCCTAAAGAATCAAACGGTACATTCAAATCTGCTGCTAAAACAGGATTGGCCGGGTACAACCTGTATGCCTGCCCGGATCAATATTTTATCCGCGCCGGTTTAATGACTTCCGTATTAAAAAGTAAGGGTCTTACCTTTTCACTGGCAGGCAGAATGGAAGGCATTCCTGCATACGATGTTTTGGGCGGACAGGTAGCCTATCGCCGGCCCGGTTTTGTAGTAGCGGTAGAGTCAGGCGTTTCCTATCATACCGGTAATCATACATTCAGTTTATTCGTTCCCTACAATATTGTTAAAGACCGCATCCAAAGCGCAGCCGACAAAGCAGATCAGAACCTGCAGAATTCAAAGATCAGTGATGCATCGAAATTGGTACATGTACAGGGCGATGCTGCTTTTGCAGACTACTCCATCAGCCTGGGCTACGCATACCGGATAAACAAGAAAACCAAACATACTGCGGCGCAGATCCATCTTCACCAGGGTATGTAAAAATCTTTTTTTATATCAACCAAAATAAAAACCATTATGAGATTCGTTGCAGGCTTCGGGAGGTACGGCTTTTTTCTTTCCTGTTTAATTGCGCTGACGCTGCAACTGCGTGCGCAGACGGATGCCGATGCCATTATGATGGCCAAAAATAATTTTTGTGTCGGGGGCATGTACAGTTACAGCAGCTGGACAAACTACTGGGAAGGAACGTTGAAAAGGGACAACCAGAACCTTGGCAGGGTATCCACCCAGATGGAAGCTATAATGGGCAACTATGGCATCAGTAAAAAACTGAACCTGCTGGTGGGGTTGCCTTATGTACAGACAAAAGCCAGTGCGGGAACGTTACATGGCGAAAAGGGCCTGCAGGATCTGTCGTTTTGGGTCAAATACATGCCGGTTGAAACAGAAATCGGCAATGGCACTTTATCGTTGTATGGTATCGGTGGCTTTTCTTTTCCCATTACCAATTATGTTTGTGACTACCTGCCGCTGTCCATCGGTCTGCACAGTAAGAACCTCACCCTGCGGGCGATGGCAGATTACCAGCTGGGTAGTTTTTTTACAACCGTATCCGGCAGTTATGTGGTAAGAAGCAATATTACCATTGATCGCACGGCTTATTACACTACGGAAATACATTATACCAATAAAGTAGCCATGCCAAACGCAGCGCAATACAACCTGCGCATCGGCTACCGTACAGACCGGATGATTGCGGAAGCATTGCTAAGCAACTGGAATACCCTGGGCGGATTTGATATTACGCGAAACAATATGCCTTTTCCCAGCAACAATATGGATATGACAACGGCCGGCGTAAATATTAAGTACAATGTAAAGGCTGTTGACGGGTTGTCGCTCATAGCCGGTGGCGGCTACACATTGGCGGGCCGCAATGTAGGACAAGCAACAAGTTTTAATGCTGGCATATTTTATATCCTGGCATTTACCGGGCATAAAAAAGCAACTGATAATACCCCCAAAAAGTAAAGCGTATGAAGAAGATATCCCTGTTTATCATAGTAGCGGCTGCCACCACCATGCTGGTTCCCCTCGGATGTTCAAAAAATGTAGAAGGCAGAACAGATAACCTGGCGGCCCTGCAACCGGCAAATACGGATGCAAATGCGGGTGCCTGGAAACCCATTTTACTGGTGAGCCCCACAGAATTTCCGGTAGCAGCGCCGATTGTAAGCACCAACCCCGACTATATAGCCCAGGTAAACGAAATTAAAAGTTCCCAGGCCCATATGACCAGTGCCGACCAGGACATCGTAAAATACTGGAGTGCGGGCGCTGTGCTGCGCTGGAATGAAATACTGCGAAACCTGGTGGCACAGTTTAATTTACCGCCCTACCAGAATGCCGACGGCACTTATCCGTTTCCCAATGCTAATAACCCCCTGGCCTACCCGCTTTTCCCCTTTTCCAATCCGCCATATGCGGCACGGGCTTATGGATATGTGAGTGCAGCCATGTACGATGGATTGGTAGCCGCCTGGTATTATAAAAAATTATATGGCCGCGCTGCGCCCTATAAAATCGATTCCACCGTAAAAGTGTTGATCCCCAAATCGGATCTGCCTTCTTATCCATCGGAAGATGCCGTAGTAGAAGGAGTGGCCGTAGAAATGCTGAAACTGTTGTTTCCCGGTTCGCAGGATTATGTGCAGCAGAAAGCAGAAGAACACAAGCGTGCCCGCATACTAACCGGTGCAAATGTGAGAAGCGATATTGAAGCGGGTGAAGCGCTGGGCAGGGCCGTGGCACAAAAATATGTTACCCGTGCCAGGGGCGACCGTGCAGGTGCCGCCATTGGCACGCAGGCGCAATGGACACAAATGCAAACGGATGCCATTGCAAAAAATCAATTGCCCTGGTACAGCCTCGAACTTCCGCAGCGCCCACCCATGCTTCCCTTGTTCGGAAAAGTAAAAGGTTTCCTGGTGGATTCATTAACCGTTATTGCGCTGCGCCCCGGGGCACCGCCTTCTACGTCCAGCGACCAAATGAAAAAAGATGTGGCCGATGTACATGCCATGATTAAGAACGATTCGCGCGATCACTATGATATCGTACATTTTTGGGCGGATGGTGTGAATACCTACACACCACCCGGCCATTGGAATGCTATTGCCGCAGAAGATTTCATTAAAAAGAATTTCAGTGAAGTACGCTGGGCAAGGAATATGGCTTTGCTGAACATGGCCATGATGGATGCTGCCATTGTGTGCTGGGATACCAAGTACTTTTATTTTAACCCCAGGCCTACCCAAATGGAGTCGGATATTAAAACGCTCACGGGTGTTCCTAATTTTCCCTCTTATATTTCCGGGCATGCCACTTTCAGCGGGGCAGCGGCAGCCATATTGGGGCATATCATTCCTGAAAGAGCTGCAGCCTACACGGCCATGGCAAATGAAGCTGCCATGTCCAGGTATTATGCAGGCATCCATTACAAGATCGACAGCGATTCAGGCCTGGTAACAGGTAATAAGGTGGGCAATTTTGCTGTTCAGCGAGCGCTGACGGATGGTGGTGACTAGGTAAGATTTATTACTGATACTGTAAGCATACCATAATGGAAAAGACAGGCATTTACAGAAATATATATTACACACTTTGCATAGCGGCAGCCATGTGCTTTATCGGCCATGGATCCTTTGGCATTATTACAAAGGCAGTCTGGTGTAATTATTTCGCGGTGGTTGGCATTGGTCATGATCTGGCCTACCGGATAATGCCTGTAATTGGTTGTTTCGACATATTACTCGGTCTCCTGATGCTGGCATACCCCATTAAAGCTATTCCTGCCTGGCTGGTAGTATGGGGTATTTTTACTGCTTTGTTAAGACCCTTGTCGGGAGAACCGTTTGCTGAATTTATTGAACGGGCAGGGAATTTTGGAGCACCGCTCGCATTGATTTTATTAACCGGGATGCCGGCTGCTGCAAAGGGTTGGTTCACGCGCATGCAACCCAACCTGCAACCGGATGCGGCCGTTCAAAAACAACTTCAGATCTGTTTGAAAGCGGTGGTATTTTTTCTGCTGCTCGGGCATGGGTGGCTGAATATGATCGAGAAGAAAACCCTGCTGGCCGGCTATGCGGCAATCGGGTTTGCGCATCCCGCACAGGTTGCGCAAATAGCAGGTATTACTGAAATACTGTTTGCCGTACTGGTACTGGTAAAACCGGCAAGGCCGTTGCTGCTGGCTTTTTTTATATGGAAAGCAGGCACGGAGCTTTTCTTTTACCCACATTACCTGTTATTTGAATGGATAGAGCGCGGCGGAAGTTACGGTGCCATACTGGGCTTATGGTTTTTAGTGCAAAGACCTACAGGGGAAATACGCAAACCAGGCAATGCGCTTTGGCAGGCCGTACCAAATTGAATTACAAAGGCTGGCAAAAACAGGATGATCCTGTTGTCACCAAATGGCATATAAACGTGTTTTAGAAAAGCAATAGTTATATCGTACAAATGAAGCCTGGTTGTTCACGGCCGGGCACCGTTTTGCGATGGTTACGCCCAACATAAATAATGATAAACACGGCAGGTTCAAATTCGCCTGGCCTGTTAAAGATAGTTTAGAGA
>CAXTMV010000352.1:0-4757 GCA_964245425.1 uncultured Flavihumibacter sp.
CAAAGCAAGCACAACACAAACCCCCGCAAACCCGCTATTGTTATCAGGAGCATCGCCTTTGGCTTGTTGCTGATGGCATTTTTTACGATGATGTGGACCGGTATTGCAGAAAGTGGTTATGCAGGCCGCGACCATTACGGTATCCTGTACCTGTTTGCTGCTTTCAGCCTTATTTTTATTGCTTATGCCATCTACCTGCTGGTTATTGCAAAACAGTTTCCGGCAGTCTCCGTTGCCGAAATGGCCGAAGGCAAAAAAATGAGCAGGTGGTATGGAATCATTTTCGGCAGCGAAGGCGCTGTTATTGGTATTACCTGTGGGATATTGTCGGCCCTGCATGCCGGGTCATTTATTATACCGGCCATTGCATTAATTGTAGGACTTCATTTCTATCCGATGGCAAAGATTTTTAACCGGGGCATCGACTACTATCTGGCCAGCTGGACCTGCCTGATCGCCATCAGCGCAATCATTATGCTGGTACAAAAAACAACTTCAGCAGCCAACCTGTTCGCTTTTACCGGTACAGGTGTAGCGCTCTCTACAACTGCTTATGGCATTTATATGTTATTTGCCGGCAGGGGCTATACAAAAGCAACAGATGCGCTGGCAGAATAGTCATCCTGTTTTTCTTTACCTTCACCGGTAAATGTAAGCAGATGAATAAAAGACCCTTGGGTACAACTGACTTGGAAATTGCGCCGCTGGTGCTCGGCACCAATGTGTTCGGCTGGACCATCGATGAGGCAACTTCCTTTACTATACTGGATGCGTTCACCCGCGCCGGCGGTAACCTGGTAGACACGGCAGACGTGTATTCTACCTGGGGCAACGGCAATAAAGGTGGAGAATCGGAGACCATTATCGGCAACTGGATCAAAAAAAATAACCAGCGCAAGGCGTTGGTCATTGCTACCAAAGTAGGGAGTGATATGGGCGATGGTAAAAAAGGTGTCACAAAAAAATACATCCTGCAGGCGGCAGAAGCTTCGCTGAAAAGATTGCAGACCGATTATATAGATTTGTACCAAACACATTTTGACGATGAGGCAACGCCGGTAGAGGAGACGCTGGAAGCCTATGCGGAGCTGGTAAAAGCAGGTAAGGTAAGATGGGTGGGCACTTCCAATATGTCGCCGGAACGGATACTGCAATCGATCGCCATCAGCAAAGAAAACAATTATCCCCTTTATCACAGCCTGCAGCCTGAATACAACCTGTATACAAGGCAAAAATATGAAAGCCAGTACGAGCAGCTTTGCATCAACAACAATATCGGCGTTATCAATTACTTTTCACTGGCCAGCGGCTTCCTAACGGGTAAATACCGGAGCGAAAAGGATTATAGCAAAAGCGTCCGGGGCGGCAGTATGGGCAAATACCTCAATCCCCGCGGCATGGCCATCCTGGATGCCATGGATGCAGTTGCCCAACAGCACAACTGCAACGATACTGCTGTGGCACTGGCCTGGTTACTGGCAAGGCCCTCTGTAACAGCGCCTATTGCGAGTGCTACCAGTACGGAACAACTGGATGATTTAATAAAAGCTACTGAAGTAATATTGACAGAAGACGATATTTCACGGCTGGATACGGCCAGCGCCTGGAAATAACAGTGTGTTGATATTTTGTAGCTTTACTGACTGCCATGCAACTGAAATATTTTATACCGGTAGACGATTACCTGTTAACCACGCCACTGGCGTTAAAAGATGTGCAGGCAAAGCTTGCACAAAATATTGCACCCTTCAGCTTTCGCCTTCCTTTCAGCCGCGGCCCCGGTAAACCTTTCCTGGGTGAATTAGATGAAAAATCATTCAGCATTAGACGGGCCACTGGTGGCAACAACGGCCTGGTGCCGGTTGTAAAAGGCAGTATTCAGCCTATCGGTAACCAAGTACAAATACAGATAAAAATACGACCGTCCCTCTCAACACTTGCATTTATGGCTTTTTGGTTGGGGATGATGTTACTGGCTACTCTATTTTTATTGGCCAGCTGGTATAAGGCACCGAAAACCGGTAATAATGGATTTTCAGGTATTGTTTTTATTCCGCCGGCTTTATTTATTTTTGGCTGGTTGTTTTTTTCCTTTGGTATCAGAATGGAAAATAGCAGGGCCAGGTTGTTTTTATCGGATCTTTTAGGCGGCAAGATAGTTCGCTGATTTTTTGATCTACCAGGGCCATGTATGTATACTATGTTTGTTGACTGATTAAACCCCTCTTTTAATATGACAACAAAAGAAATTATGACCAGCCTGGCTGCAAAAGGCAGTGAGTCTGTTAAAAAGATCTGGTTGAAACATGGTATAAAAGAACCTTTTTTTGGCGTGAAGATCGAAGAGCTGAAAAAAATACAGAAGGTTGTTAAAAAGGATTACCAGCTGGCAAAGGACCTGTATGCCACCGGCAATGCAGATGCCATGTACCTGGCAGGATTGATAGCAGACGACGAAAAAATGACAAAAAAAGATTTGCAGGAATGGGTGAAGACCGCTCATTCTAATAATATCAGCGAGTATACGGTGCCCTGGGTGGCCACTGAAGGCAGGTTTGGATTTGAGCTGGGGCTTGAATGGATAAAATCAAAAGAGGCCCATATTGCCGCCGCGGGCTGGAGCACGCTGGCCAATGTGGTTTCGTTAAAGCCGGATACGGAACTGGAAATAGACCAGGTAAAAGCATTATTAGGAAAGATAGAGACAACCATTCATGCGGCACCCGATAGGGTACGGTATGCTATGAACGCATTTGTTATAGCCGTAGGAATCTATATACCGTTTTTAACGGCTGCTGCGCTGGCCACGGCAAAAAAGAACGGAGTGGTAATGGTAGACAAAAACGGCACCGCCTGCAAAGTACCCGCGGCCGCTGACTATGTGCAGAAAGCAAAAGACAAAGGCACTCTCGGAAAAAAGAAAAAAACGGTTAAATGCTGAGGATACAGGTGATAAAGGTGGTTAATGTGATACAGGTGCAAATGAAGAACAGTATCGCACAGACCAGCGGTGTGAACAGCGAAAAACCATCGTAAACGCCTTTTCTCTGTTAGCGCTGTGCGATTTTTTTTCGTGTCGCCCCTCTTTTTCCTTCGTTCTTTTCGCTCATATTTAAAAATAAATCATGAAAAAAACGATTTTTCCGCTCGCAGCGTTGCTGCTGTTTTTTTGTTCCTGTAATAACAATGCATCGGTGGCAACTGTCAATGCAGATTCTGCCAGTACCCCTTCCGTAGACCCATCAAAGGACTGGAAATTCGGTGTGGCGCTCTGGACTTTTCATACATTTCCTTTTATGGATGGGTTAGACAAAGCAGACAGTGCCGGCATCAGTTATATTGAACCCAATACGTTTTCAAAGGCCGGGCCCGAATTCAAGGATTCTGCCATTCTCTCCTTATCTGCTGCCGGCATAGAGAGGTAAAAAACGGTCATTGCCGGTAAACACCTGAAAGTGGAAACCATTTATATTGCCGGCGATACAACACTTGCCTCCTGGAAAAAGCAATTTGAAATAGCCAAACAACTGGGGGTAAAATATGTAACCGGCGAGCCGCCCCTTACTATGTGGGATGGCATCGACAGCCTGGCGGGTGCTTACGGCGTTAAGCTGGCCATTCATGAACACTGGAAAGGTGTGAGCCATTACTGGAATCCTGATACGGTACTGCTGGCGTTAAAAGGACACCCGAATTTTGGTGTATGTGCCGACCTGGGTCATTGGCCCAAGAGTGGCATAGACCCGGTTGAAGCCGTAAAGAAATTAAGCGGTCATATATGGGTGGTGCATTTAAAAGACATCGCCGCGGCCAACGATCCGTCATTAAAGGATGTACCGGTGGGTACCGGCATCGTAAACTTCCCGGCGGTATTGGCAGAATTGAAGAAGCAACATTTTAACGGCTATATCTATATAGAACGCGATGCCGAAGACCTGCCCAGCAACCTTCCATCTGTTATTAATACCGTTGCGTATTACGAAACACAGTTGAATAAATTGAAATAAAAAAGATAGCAAGAGCCATTCACAACTGCTGTAAAAAGCCGGTTTCTGCAGAAGAGGGGTGTTTTTAAAAAACAATCCTCTTTTTTTATTCGATACTCGCCTCCGGTAAACGTCCTTTCACCTCAATTGTCATTACAACTTAGGAAAATGGGTAACTTTATTCAAAGAACAAATTAGCATGAAAAATACAGGCTTTCCAAACAGGTTATTGTATTCGGTGATTTTCTCATTGGTTGTTATTATCAGCGGAGGAGACGGCAAATGGGTGCTGGCAAAGACAACGAACGAAATACCCGGCCGCAGCGAATGTGGTATGGCTGCCAGTAATGGTAAATTATACCTGCTGGGCGGCGGCGTACTGCCAACCCAAATATTTGATGTGGCCACGGCCACCTGGCATGCCGGCGCCACAGCGCCCGTAGACATGAACCATTTTCAACCGGTGAGTTACCAAAACAAGATTTATGTGCTGGAAGCTTTTACCGGTGGCGTGTACCCTGAACAGCCCAATTTAAAAAACGTGTATATCTATGATACGGAAAAAGATAGCTGGGCGCAGGGCGGTGCACTGCCGGCAGCAAGAACCAGGGCTGCCGCCGGTGCTGCTGTATACAACGGAAAGCTTTACCTGGTAGCCGGCATACAGCATGGGCATTCCAGCGGCACTACCAATATGTTTGATGTATATGACCCGGCAACAGGCCAGTGGCAGGCCCTGCCCGATGCACCGCATATCCGGGATCATTGCGC
>CAXTMV010000353.1:0-4754 GCA_964245425.1 uncultured Flavihumibacter sp.
TCGCTGCATTGACAACACAAAGATAAACCAAAAAGCCGAGTACTATACAAAACATAGTACCTGAGAATAATGAGTCATGGAAACGAGCAGTCAAAATTAGGCTCTTAATATACTAACTATCAAGTACTTAAAACAGTTGCTGGAATTACACCGACTGGCAGAATAGTCGGTAAACGGCCTTTTCAAGGCTGTCAATGGAGCATTTTTTGACGCTACAGGCCCAGGTTATTTAGGAAAATGAAACACGCGGTGAAAGTGCCGCAGCAGGGAAGCCGGTATGATTGTTTTCTGGCTGGTAGCCACCAGCGCGGGTTGTTTACCATCCGCTATTTTTTGCAGGAGGTAGCTGGCTTCCTGGTTGGCGTATTTATCGTGGCTGTCTTTTACATCGGTTCTTTTGCCGAACAGCGCATCGGCCTCATCAAAAAAAAGCAACCAATTCTGATTGGCTGCCTTGCTGAAAACAAGATCCAGGTTTTTTTCTGTCTCGCCGATATGTGCTGAAACAAGCCCTGCTGTATCTACGCGGTAAGCCTTTCTTTTAAGTTCGGTGGCCGCCAGCGCGGCGGCAGCTGTTTTATTTTCTTTGTTCTCCCCATAAAACAGCAGCAGGCAGGCCGTTGCCGTTCCGGCATCCGCCACCCCGTTTTGCAGCCGGCAACCGTCCAGTACCTGCAACAAGTCTTTCAACGCTGCCATTGACAGTACTGCTTCCCATTTTTTTTCGGTGGTAATGATATCCATGATCGGCAATTTATACAATAGTTGTTAGATAATGCATTCCTGTACCCGGCCAGATGGTTGGCAGTACCAAAAAAAAATGGCAGCCAAAATCTTTTACATCCCTTCCATCCGTGTTATCTGTGTTCAAAGTCTAAGCAAGATTGAAGTGACTCAATCCCTGGCCGATGCTGCTGCGCGATTGACTAACTTTGCGGCATAGCGGAAGAGCCAATGGATCTGATCAAGGAATACAAAAGTTTTATCAATAGTTATTACCTGGGCGAAGGGCTCCGGATTACCACCGGGGCCGTATTACCTGCCTTGGTGCTTAATTTTTTCGGATTGTTGCCGGTAGGCACCCTGGTAAGCCTGGGGGCGGTCTGCGTAAGCGCCGCCGATAGCCCGGGGCCCATTCATCACCGGCGCAATGGAATGGCGGTCTGCACGGCCCTCATTTTTGTGGTTTGCCTAATTACCGGTTATACGGCACCTTACCCGGTATCGCTTGGCTGCTGGGTTGCATTGGCCTGTTTTGTTTTTTCCATGATTGGTGTGTACGGGGGCCGCGTTATTTCTATCGGCATTGCCGCATTGCTGGTAATGGTTCTGAACATGAGCCGGCCAGGCCATGGCTGGAATGTTTTGCTGAATGCGATCTATGTCTCTGCCGGCGGCCTTTGGTATATGCTGCTGAGCCTGGTATTGTACCATGTACGGCCCTATAAATTAATTCAGCAGGCGCTGGGCGATTGCGTTATGGCGACGGCCGATTACCTGCGCATCCGCGCACAGTTTTATAATAACCAGGAGGCCTATGATGACGTATACCGGCAATTGATGGAGCAGCAGGTACAGGTACAGCAAAAGCAGGATCTGCTGCGCGAACTGTTGTATAAAAGCCGCACCATTGTAAAAGACTCTACTGTTACCAGCCGCACGCTCATGGTGCTTTTTATAGATACGGTGGATATGTTTGAAAAAGCCGCCACTGCTTTTTATCCTTACCAGGAACTGCATCATTTTTTTGACGATACGGATATATTGCAGCGCTTTAAAGGAAGTGTGCTGCAGATTTCGGATGCGCTGGATGATATCGGTATTGCCGTAAAAAGCGGGAAGGCTTCCATCCCGCCCGATGAACTGCAGGATAAACTGGTTCATTTACAAAATTATTTTACAGCATTTCGCAATACGCACCTCAACGCCGAAAACCTGGAGGCCCTGATTACCCTGCGTAAAATTCTGCAGGCGGTAGAAGACATGGTGGCACGCATCAACACCCTGCACAACCATACCCAATACGATAAAAAAAGAGCCAGGGATTACCGGCCCTCAGGCGACTATGATAAATTTGTTACGCATACAGATATCAACTGGAAACTGCTCCGTGATAACCTGTCCATCCGCTCAGACATTTTTCGCCATTCACTGCGTGTAAGCATCGCCGCTACCTTTGGCTATATCCTTTCTTTCCTGGTAAGGCTGGGCCATAGCTACTGGATATTGCTCACCATCATTGTTATACTAAAACCCGCTTACAGCCTCACCAAAAAAAGAAATTACCAGCGCGTGCTGGGCACCATTGCCGGTGCTTTTGCCGGCCTGGTGATATTATTTTTCGTCAAAGACAATAAAGCGTTATTTATTATCATGATGCTGTTTATGACAGGCACTTATACATTTGTACGAACCAATTACCTGCTGGCAGTGGTGTTTATGACACCCTACGTGTTGCTGCTGTTTCATTTACTGAACAACGGGCAGTTTAAAACCGTACTCACAGATCGGGTACTGGATACCGCTATCGGCTCAGCCATTGCTTTTGCCGCCAACTTTTTTCTATTACCGGCCTGGGAGCATGAGCAGATCAGAAAATACCAGTCGGCAGCGATAACAGCCAGCCTGGACTATTACAAACAGGTATCGGGGCTGTTCATGGGCATGGCCATTACAGATACACAATTCCGGCTCAGCCGCAAACAGGCATTTGTAGCACTGGCCAATTTATCAGATGCTTTCTCCCGGCTGCTGGCAGAGCCAAAAAACAAACAGAGAGATGCCAGGCAGGTGCACCAGTTTGTGGTGCTGGTGCATACGCTTACCTCCCATATTGCCACCCTGGCGCACTACAGCAAAACACTGGCGGCCAAATACCAGTCGGCCGATTTCGCCGGCATTATTGCAGAAACCACCCACCACCTGGAAGTGGCCAGCCAGATGAATGAAGACGGACCCGCTGGCCTATTGCCGGATCAGGTAACCAGTCATCCTTTTATGTTGCAAACGCAGGTCAAAGAGCTGGTGGCCAAAAGAAATGCAGAGCTGCAACTGGGGCTGGGCAACACCGATACCCGGCTGCGTTTGTCTGAATTGAAACCCATCGTAGATCAGTTCCAGTTCATTGCCGGTATTGCCGCTGACGTAAGGAAAGCCAGTGAAGGGAAAACCGTGTAAGCTCTTTTTTGGGAAAGGCTTAAATTAATGTTGTTTTAATACCGGCTTGAATTAATTTTAGCGAGGCTTCAGATTGGTTCTTCCGGTGCATGTCCATCAATGACTGTGCATGAAGCGTCACACATTTAACAAAACCCAAAACGATTACATATGCCACAATCCAGACGAGATTTTTTGAAAAAGGCCGCTCTTGGCTCCGCAGGCTTTTACCTGGGCGCCCCTGCTGCTTTCAGTGCCAGTAGTTATAAAAGAATTATCGGCGCCAACGACCGCGTGCGCGTAGGCGTGGTAGGTTTTTCAGACCGGCACCGCAGCAGTCATATACCCAGCTTCATGAACCATTATAAAGAGCTGAATTTTGATGTGGTGGCCGTATCGGATATCTGGAAATTGCGGCGCGAAGAAGGGGCTGCCATCTGGAAAGACAAAATGGGACATGATATTGTAGCCTGCCGGAACAATGAAGAATTGTATGACAAAAAACTGGCGGATGCGGTATTTGTGAGCACCGCCGATTTTCAGCACGCGCAACATTGCATCCAGGCGGTCAATGCCGGCTGCGACGCGTATGTGGAAAAACCATTTGCCGAAACCATGGAAGATAACCGCGCTGCGCTCAAAGCCGTTAAAGCCAGTAATAAAATTGTGCAGATAGGCTCGCAACGCCGAAGCGGTTCCAATTACCATGCAGCCAACGAATTTATCCGCTCGGGTAAATTTGGCGATATCAAAATGGTAGAATTAACCTGGAACGTAAACCAGCCGGGCCGCTGGCGGAGGCCAGACCTGCTGCCCAAACTGAAAGAAGAAGATACAGACTGGAAACGTTTTACGCTGAACCGGCCGCTGGAAGCATTCGACCCAAGAAAATACCTGGAGTTTCGGTTGTTCTGGCCCTATTCCTCCGGTCTGCCCGGTCAGTGGATGAGCCACCAGATAGATACGGTGCATTGGTTCAGCGGACTGAAGCACCCGCGCAGCGTAGTGGCCAATGGCGGTATTTATATGTGGAAAGACGGCAGAAGAAACTGGGATACCATTACCGCGGTATTTGATTACGGACCGGACAATGATCCGGCCAGTGGTTTCCAGGTCGTGTTTGCTTCACGCATGGACAACGGCGACGATGATCCGTCGGAGATATATTATTCAAACGGTGGCGAATTAAACCTCATTACCAATAAAGTTTCGCCCAAGGGCGGCTTGTCGAAAAAAATGGCGGCGGCGATGAACATGGCTGAGAACCGCCTCCCCGAAATGAGTTTGTCTGACGTAGAAAAAGTAGTAACATCGGCCAATACCGGTGGCGATGTACTAACCAGCAACCATGTACGCAACTGGATGGAATGCATCCGCAGCCGCAAAGAGCCCAATGCACCTGTAGAAGCCGGTTATAGCCACTCCATTGCCAATATGATGACTACGGCCTCTGCGCATACCGGCAGTAAAGCCACTTTTGATGAAGCCACCCAGGAAGTAATGGCGGGCGGCAAAGTGTTCAAGTATTAAAAAACTGCATAAGGTGGGTCGCCCTTTTTGGGCGGCTCACCTTTTTTTACATCAATATAAAGGTGAGC
>CAXTMV010000354.1:0-4748 GCA_964245425.1 uncultured Flavihumibacter sp.
GAAGTATATGTATCGCCAAATAACAGCCACGACCGGAATTTTTCAAAAGAAGAAATAAAAAAAAGGCTGGAAGAAAACTACGACCTCACTATCACCACCGACAACCACAGCCTTACTGCCATTGCAAAACAAAAGCATCCTGACAATAACTGGCGTAACGGCGTGAGCATCTCTTTTAAAATTTTTGTGCCGCATGCTACTTCTACCGATCTGAGTACCAGCGGCGGCAGCATCAGTTTAACATCGCTGACCGGCAAGCAGGATTTTACCACCAGTGGCGGCAGCTTGAACGTTGATCACCTGGACGGCCATATCAAGGGCAGGACCTCGGGCGGTAGCATTACCCTGTCTGATCTGAAAGATGATATCGATTTGTCTACCAGCGGCGGCAGCATTCATGCCAGCAATACAGAAGGTAAAATATTACTTTCCACCTCGGGTGGTTCCGTTAACCTGCATACCCTGAAAGGCACTATCAATGCAACGACCAGTGGCGGCTCTGTTGACGCGGATGCTGTTGAAGGCGAACTAACGGCGCATACCTCCGGTGGCCATATCCATATGCAGGATCTGTCCTGCAGCCTGGAAACTTCTACCAGCGGCGGTAATATCAGTGTGTCTTTTAAGGCATTGGGCAAATTTGTAAAAATCAGTAACTCAGGTGGCAGCATCGATCTGCAGATACCGGCCGGAAAGGGCGTGGATCTGGCTTTATCTGCCGATAAGGTAACGGCAGATGCGTTATCCGGGTTTAGCGGCGATCTGAAAAACGATCATATCAACGGCACCTTAAACGGCGGTGGCATACCCATCACCGTAAAAGGCGCAAGCCATCTACGTTTCAGCACCAAATAACTGACGAACCAATCAACAAATGAACGAATCATTATGATAAGAAACTATTTCAAAATTGCCTGGCGCAACCTGGTCCGTAACAAAGCTTTTTCTGCCATCAATATTGGCGGGCTGGCATGGGGAATGAGCTGCAGCCTGCTCATTATACGCTGGGTACAAAACGAACGCAGCATGGATGCCTTTCACAAAAACGGCCAGCAGCTGTACCAAGTATATGAACAACAGGTATTCGATGGCAAACAGGAAGCCGGTTATTCTACCCAGGGCTTACTGGCAGAAGAGCTAAAACGCGTTATACCAGAAATACAATATGCCAGCGCTACTGATTATGCTTCGGCACCCGGCACCAGCAGTACTTTTGAAGCGGGCGATAAGGTCAGTAAGCTAAACGGCCTCTTTGCCGGCGCAGATTTCTTTACCATGTTCAGCTACCCTTTGTTGCAGGGGCAGGCGCGTACGGCACTGGACCGGCCGGCCAGTATTGTCATATCCCGTAAAATGGCAGAACTGTTTTTTGGCAACCCGGAAAAAGCCATTGGGAAGGCCATCCGTTTTGAAAACAAGACCGACCTGCAGGTGACTGCCGTATTTGAAAACATGCCGGCGGCATCTTCCATACAGGCCGATTTTTTTCGCAGCTGGGTCGACTATGTAAACGAAAATGATTGGGTACATAACTGGAGTAATACAAGCCCCAACAGTTTTGTACAATTAAGGGCGGGCGCCGATCCCGAAAAAGTAAAAACAACCATCCGGGATTTTATTTACCGTTACCAGCAGCGGCAAGCTACTTTCCAGGTAGCGCTGGGGCTTCAGCGGTACCCGGAAAAATACCTGCAAAGCAATTTTAAGAATGGCATACCCACCGGCGGCCGTATTGAATACGTCCGTTTGTTTACCTGGCTGGCCGTGTTCATCGTACTGATCGCCTGTATCAATTTTATGAACCTGGCAACGGCCCGTTCGGCAAAACGTGCGAAAGAAGTGGGCCTGCGCAAAGTCATTGGCGCCGCCCGGGCATCTCTCATCTTCCAGTTTATCGGTGAAGCGCTGCTGCTTTGCCTGTTTTCTGTATTGATGGCCGTTGTATTAACTGTATTGTTACTGCCTGCTTTTAACGGGCTCACAGGAAAGCAACTAACCGTTCCCGTTACCAGTCCATTGTTCTGGATGGCCATACTGGCATTGGTGCTGGTAACCGGCTTTGTGGCCGGCAGCTACCCCGCTTTGTTCCTGTCTTCGCTGAAACCGGTACAGGTATTAAAAAGCGGCCTCCAATTTACGAGGGGCGCCGTTTTTTTCAGGAAAAGCCTGGTGGTATTCCAGTTTACTTTATCGATTGTGTTGGTGGTAGGCATGATGGTCATTTACCGCCAGATGAATTATATACAGACCCGTAACCTTGGCTACGATCGCGAAAACCTGGTTTACATTCCTATTGAAGGTGAATTGATCGGCCGCTTTGGTTTGTTTAAAGAGGAGGCCGTGAACCTGCCGGGCATTCTCAGCATTTCAAAAATGAGGAATTCACCTACCATTATTGAGCACCACAACGGCAGTATCAGCTGGCCGGGGAAAGATCCCAATACGGTGGCTCGTTTCGCGGATGCCATTGTGGGGTATGATTTTGTAAAGACAATGAAACTTGGTTTGCAGGAAGGGCGTGATTTTTCGCGTGACTTTGGATCCGATTCGGCCGATTTTATACTGAATGAAACGGCGGTGAAAAAAATCGGCTTTGAACACCCCATCGGGCAAACGGTCATGTGGGGCAACCACAGTGGCAAGATCATTGGGGTATTGAAAGATTTTCATTTTAGTTCGATGCACGAGGCCATTGAACCGCTGATTATTCACCTCGATGAAAAATGGAGCTGGGGTACCATCCTGGTACGCACGGAAGCCGGTAAAACAAAAGAAGCCCTGGCAGGTTTACAAACACTCTGCAAAAGCATCAATCCAAAATTTCCATTTACCTATCAGTTCTCCGACCAGGAGTTTATGCGCCTGTATAAAAGCGAAACGGTGGTGAGTAAACTAGCCGATATTTTTGCTTTCCTGGCCATCTTTATTTCCTGCCTGGGTCTTTTCGGGCTGGCTACTTTTACCGCTGCCCAAAGAACAAAAGAAATCGGCGTACGCAAAGTGCTGGGCGCTTCGGTGCCTACTATTATCGCCATGCTCTCCAACAGTTTTCTGAAACTGGTAGGCATTGCCATGCTCATTGGATTTCCGCTGTCGGCCTGGCTGATGAACCAGTGGCTGCAAAATTTTGCGTACAAAACAACCATTGAATGGTGGATATTTGCCCTTGCCGGCTTACTTGCCATCGGTATTACACTGCTGACCGTAGGTTTTCAAAGCATCAAGGCAGCCGTCAGCAACCCGGTACAATCGCTGAGAACCGAGTAATAGCAAGGCAGTTCTTTGTATTTTTTTACAGGGGCAGGGTACAGCCATTGCTACGTTCTATACCGCCGGCAGAACAGCTTTCGCGCCGGCAGGATCTACGATAATATAACTGATGCCGTATCATGAATTACTGGGGACACGCTGCTGTTGTACGCAATAAGGTTTATGGTTCGATGGTTTGGCGGTTCCCCGTTTGTGGAACGGCCCGGCAAGACCTTACCAACCGCTGAATTACGAATTGTATGCCCAGTTAAAACCTTGTTCCCAAATAATGCGGTAATACAGCCCGCCAGGTGGGCCAGTCGTGCCGCCATTCGGGTCCCCAGATATCCAGCTCATAATGAATCCCCTTGCTGTACAGCACACCACCGAAACGGCGGTTGGCTTCGGGATCTTCGTGGTCTCCGCTGCCCGTGGTAATATGGATATGGTGGCTGCGTCTGATCTGTTCCAGCACCTGGTGGTCGGTTAAATTGGGCAGGTAATGAATGGGGCTGTTAAAATATACGTCGTCGTTAAAATATCCCTTGGTGTATTCAGTCAGGTCGTATACCCCGCTCATGGCCAGGCAGCCATTTATAATGTCAGGACGCTTAAAGAACAGGTTGGCGCTGTGCAATGCGCCAAAAGAGGCGCCGCAGGTAATAATGGGGGTTTCCCAGCTGGTACTGTTGCGGATAAAGGGCACCACTTCATGGTATACATAGTTATTGAACTGGTTCTGCCGTACCGCTTTGTGATAGGGGTCCATCTGCTCGTTCATCCAGCTTTCGGTGTTGATGCTGTTGATAGAGAAAACTTTCACTTTGCCCGCGTCTATAAAGGGGGCGATGTGGTCCAATAGTTGAAAACGCTCATATTCAAGGTAATCTGCAGCGGCAGTCGGTATCATTAACAAGGCAAATCCATAGTTTCCGTAGACCGCAACAGGCATTTCCTTGTTTAGCGAAGGGCTGTACCAGGAATGAAGGCTTCTCTCCATAGATATTTACATTTATTTAAGGGCTGAAAATAGCAATAATTTGACTTTAACGGACGTTTATAAAAATTCCTACCCTAAAAACTTGCAGCAATAAAAGAAAGTGGATACCTTAGCGCTATTAATCAACATTGCAAGGCTTTAAATCACTAAGGCATAACCCTTTCTCTCAATCCGCATCTAAGAAAACACCGCTCCGTTGACCCTCCCCTCTGAAGACTGATCGTAGTTCTGGTCTCTATTATTATTATTGGTTCATGCTTAAAATTTAAATTATGAAACTTGACTTGTCACACAGCAGCGGCTTTAAGATCGCGTTGATTGTAATTGCGTTGTACGCAATTATTGCCACCATTACATACATGGCCTGGAGTTAAAACTTTACACTGGCTTTAAACGCTTACCTCTCAGCCTCTTAAGGTTATCTTATTGAATTTTGTCCTGATTGCTTGCTATTGCTAAAATTGGGACAAAATTTTTATTTTCTTTTCCGGATGCTTTT
>CAXTMV010000355.1:0-4718 GCA_964245425.1 uncultured Flavihumibacter sp.
GAATTTTGCCGGTAAATGAAATAATAGAGGAGCTTTTACATTTTTATTGCCGGAAAAAATGGTAGTTTCATAAACAAAACCATTCACCATTAATACCATCAGACGATGAAAAACTATCTTTCATGTGCCGCGATAATCTTTTTAACGTTGTCTTTTTCAACACGTCATCCACAGGCTGATGGCTGGATCTCGTTATTCAATGGTAAATCACTGGCCGGTTGGAAAGTGGGTGACAATGCAACTACTTTTTCTGCCGACAGCGGCATGATCATTGTTCACGGCCAGACGGCGCATCTTTTTTATGATGGCGATGTACTGCATCACCAGTTTAAGAATTTTGAATTCAAGGCAGATGTAAAAACAAAGCCCGGCGCCAATTCAGGCATTTATTTTCATACAGCTTTTCAGCAGGGCGGATGGCCGGCCAAGGGCTATGAGGTACAAGTGAATAATTCACACACCGACTGGCGCAGAACCGGCAGCCTGTACAGCATCGAAGATGTAAAGGAAGTATATGTAAAAGATGATGAATGGTTTACTGAATATATAAAAGTACAGGGCAAGAAAGTCACCATAAAAATAAACGATAAAACGGTGGTCGATTATACCGAACCCGATAATGTGCAACGCGGCGCCGGACAGGAACAGCGTGTTATTTCTAATGGCACGTTTGCGCTGCAGGGGCACGATCCCAACAGCATTGTCTATTTTAAAAATATTAAAGTGAAACCGCTGGCGGATTAAGAACCTTTGCACAGCATCAGCAGATCAAACCAGGGCAGAAATAATACCTTCCCGTCTTTTATTACAAAGGTTTGCCAGAAAATCGCTGTTTTGTTTGCTCTGTACACGCTGTGCAATAAAAAAACATTTAACTATGACCCTCTTAGCCATCTTGTTACCCTGGCTCTCTTTTATGTTAAGAGGCCGTTTACTCACAGGCATTCTTTGCCTGCTCTTACAGATTACCGTTATTGGCTGGATACCCGCTGCCGCCTGGGCTGTTATCTCTTTGAACGAAGCCAGGGCCAACCGCCGCAATCGCCGGCTGGTGAGGGCCATCAGGCAGAACCAATATCGTTAACAAAAAGTTTTATGAATGCGTTTTTATTGTTGGCTTTTGACTCGTAAACTTGCACCATGCACCTATCCTGCCGGCGATTGCTCAATCATGTATTAACTGGCCTGCTGCTATTGGCCTGCTGCGCATCTTTTTCCCAGGGCAATGCACCCGCTTTTAAAGTGATCGCCTTTTATACAGGCAAAGAAGACCAGGCCCATATCAGTTTTGTACATGAAGCCAACCGCTGGTTCCCGGAAATAGCCCGGAAATATCATTTTACATACGATTCTACCAATAACTGGGACAACCTGAACAGCCACTTTCTTTCGCAATACCAGGTAGTGCTTTTCTTAGACACCAGGCCCGAGCAACCGGCACAGCGCAACGCATTTGAAAAATACATGCGCAACGGTGGCGCCTGGATGGGTTTTCATTTTGCGGGTTTTGCCCTAACGCCTTCCGCGGTTCCCCAAAACTGGAACTGGTACCACAATGATTTTATCGGCGCGGGCCAGTACAAGGGAAATACCTGGCGGCCTACTTCCGCGGTACTGCGGGTAGAAGACAATTCAACGCCCGCCACAAAACACCTGCCGCTTACTTTTACCTCTTCTCCCAATGAATGGTACAGCTGGGAGAGAGACCTGCGCAAAAATGATTCCATCCGAATCTTGTTATCAATAGATAGTACCAGCTTTCCGCTGGGCACCGGGCCAAAATTGTATGAGATCTGGCACAGCGGTTATTACCCGGTGGTATGGACCAATAAATATTATAAAATGATCTATCTTAATATGGGGCATAATGACATCGACTACGAACACAAGACCAATAAAGAACTGTCCTTTCAATTTGCCAATGAAACACAGAACCAGCTGATCATCGATGGCTTGTTGTGGCTGGGCGGAAGAAAATAACGATAAAAAGACCTTCAGCAGCAACCCGAATGCTGGTTTTATTGTGTCAGTTGCCACAAATATTTTTATTTTATTTCTTCCTGTTTCATTCGGCGAAAGATCCTATCCATTCACAGAAATTAACCCTGAAAATTATACATCCTACGGGTTTTCTATTATTTTGGAGGCAAATCTAATGCTGTGAAAACCGTACTCTCCTCCATCCTTTTATTTGCCTGCGTGCAATATGCAGCAGCACAACCATCCATCAGCGATACCTCGGTAGATTTAACCGATGCATCCGGCGCAAAGCTGGTGGCACAAAAAGACAATATTATT
The DNA here is from genome assembly GCA_964245425.1 of uncultured Flavihumibacter sp. GTDB lineage: Bacteria > Bacteroidota > Bacteroidia > Chitinophagales > Chitinophagaceae > JACMLD01. Next base: position 2,299 of record CAXTMV010000355.1, read on the forward strand.
AATGCCGGAACCATCCTTAAGATTGAAAATTTAGGGAAGAGCGTTAACTCGCCGTATGCAGAGTTAAGGCCTACCGTATCGGCAGATGGCAACCTTTTATTTTTTATCTGCGAAAACAATCCCCGCAATACCAAATACAGTTCGGTTCCCAACTCGCAGGATATCTGGTTTTCCGAAAAAGATACCCTTACCGGCAAATGGAGCCGGGCCGTACACCTCGGTTACCCGCTCAATACCGTACAATACAATGCCGTTTACTGGATTTCGCCCGACAATAACCGCATTTTGATCAGGGGTGCCTTTATGAACGGCGCGTACAATGGCAAAGGCGTTAGCATGTGCACGCTGAAAAGAAACGGCAACTGGAGCGAACCGGATGCCCTGCAGATAAAGAACTACTATAAATATGATCGCGGACACCAGTCGGGTGCAACCATGGCACACGACGGGCAGACATTGTTATTATATATGTCGCCCGACCAGGGCAGTGCCAACAACGATATCTATGTTTGCTTCCTGACAAAAGACGGCAGCTGGACAGAACCCAAAAGCCTTGGCAAGAAAATAAATTCGCCCGAGACAAATGAAATGACACCTTATCTCGCCTCTGACGGGGTTACCATGTATTTCAGCAGCAACCGCGAAGGTGGCTTGGGAGATAATGATATCTGGATGACCAAACGCCTTGATAATTCCTGGCAGAAATGGAGCGACCTTGTAAACCTGGGCAGCCCCATCAACACCGAGAACTGGGACGCTTTTTTTACCCTGGATGCCGGCGGTGAATATGCTTACCTGACCACTAACCTGAACACTTTTGGCGAAAGCGATATTGTGCGTGTTAAATTATTGGAAAAAGAAAGGCCCAAACCGGTATTGCTGGTTAGTGGCAACGTATATAATATTAAAACAAAGGAACCGCTCAGCGCATCGCTGGTATATGAAACACTGCCCGATGGCGCTGTTGTGGGCAATGCCATCTCCGGTGCTACGGACGGCGCCTTTAAAATTGTACTGCCCTTCGATAAGAATTACAGCATCCGTGCTTCTGCCGATCATTTCTTTGCCATCTCTGAAAACCTGAACCTCGATTCACTGGTGAAAGCAGGTTATAGAGAAATCCATAAAGATTTATACCTGGCGCCGATTGAAATCGGAACAGTGGTCAGGCTGAACAATGTGTTCTTTGATTTCGACAAATTTGATCTGCGGTCAGAATCTTTTGTGGAGCTGGATCGGGTAGTAACCTTGCTGAAAGACAATCCTGCTATTGAAATTGAGATGAGCGCACATACCGATAGCAAGGGTTCCGATGAGTATAATATGAAGTTGAGTGACAACCGTGCCAAATCAGTAAGGGAATATATTATTTCCAGGGGCATTGCCGCCAACCGGATCATATCGCAGGGTTATGGCGAAACCAAACCCGTGGCCACCAATGAAACAGACGATGGCCGCCAGCTCAACAGGCGCGTGGAATTCAAAATCCTGAAAGATTAAATAATTACGCATACACAACCACCCTACAGATGGACTTTTATGTCCATCTTTTTTTATGTCCTTGAAGCTGTCCTTGCTATCCGCTGATATTATTGCACGCGCAGCCGCCCCACCACAACCGCATTGCCATAGGGATCAAAACCGGGTTTGGGTTTGCCCTTGCTCCAACTATAAGCTACAATGACTGCTTTTTTATCTGCGTATAACCGAAAAACACCTTCCCCCAGGCCGGCGTATTCACTGCCATCGGGTAACCAGCGGGTATCCGATTTGCCATGCGGGCTTTTACTGCAATCAATTACCGTAACGGCATATTGCCTGGTTGCAGGCTCAATAACGGATTCTTCGGCACAGGGTTGCGGGGCACTGACCACCAGCATGCAATGGCCCGTATTATCTTCGTGTTCGGAACGATCGCTGTATTTTAATGCAATCAGATCGCCCGGTTGAACGGCGTCAATGGAACGGATTTGATCAAACTGATTACCGGCCACAATCGCATCAAAATAATGATAGGCCAGCGGCCTTTTTCTCCCGAGCCAGTTTTTAAAATAAGCATCGTCCCAGCCATATGTTTGCTTTAATAAGGCATTGATAAAACCACTGCAATCTGCAAAACACTGGTAGCCCGCAGCGCCTCCAATACCGGCCCAGCCAACGGCCAGGTCTTGATGCCGGTAGGCGGTGTTTTGGGCATTTGTATTCTTTACCAGCAGTGCTGCCCAGTAAAGCGCCCGTTGGTTTTGAAAAGAGGGCGATGTGCCGTTCCTGAAACCGGTTAAGCAGGTTATAATCGCCAATAAAACGAACCCTTCACGACGAATGTATTTCATATTGCCTGGTTTACTAAGCCTGTTTTGTACGATACAATAAACAACCTGCCATGGTAGCGGAACTTGTGAGAGAGTTTTTAGATAAAT
>CAXTMV010000356.1:0-4698 GCA_964245425.1 uncultured Flavihumibacter sp.
ACAGGCAAACCACTCGCTATTTAATACTAAACTAATTTAGTTTTCATCACACTAGCCAAGATTTATTTGAATATACGAGCTGTTTAGCATGATCACCCTGGTAACCATAATAATCTGCGTTCCATAAAAACTGTCTTCCATGAGCAATCCATATATATCATTGATGCAGCAGTCCTGGCGATATGCCCGGCATGAAAAGCAAAAATATGTATGGGTATACGCATTATTTGTACTGGCCAGCATAGTATCAGCCATGAACCCGCTATTGTATGGTTGGTTTATTAATGCCGTGCAGCAAAAAGGCATTAACCAGCTCCATTATGCGTGGCTGTACGCAGGTGCTTTTGTTTTACTGAAATTGCTGGAATGGAGTTTCCACGGTCCGGCCAGGGTGATGGAGCGCGACCTGGCTTTTAATATGAGTCGGAATTACCTGCAGGACTTATACCACCAGGCATTGCACCTGCCCGCCAGGTGGCACCAGGATCACCACAGCGGCGCTACCATTAACCGCATTCGCAAAGCATACGAGGCGCTGAAAGAATTTTTTCAGAACGGCTTCATGTATTTATACACGCTTACAAAATTCATTTCTTCCTTTGCGGCCATGATCTATTTCTCGCCCCTGTTTGGCGCAGTGGGTGTGCTGCTGGGTATTGCAACCGTATGGCTGATCTTTACTTTCGACAAGCCATTTATGAAAGCGGTAGACGACAGAAACGAAAAAGAACATATTGTTTCAGGCACGCTGTTCGACAGCCTGTCTAATATTATTACCGTGATCACGCTTCGCCTGGAAGGCCGGATGGAAAAAAGCCTGCTGGATAAAGTGGCGGATGTATACCCGCCCTTTGGCCGCAGTGTTCGCATCAACGAATGGAAATGGTTTGGAGCAGACCTGTTGGTAACACTCATCTATGCGGTTACTGCTGTGGGTTATATTTACCAGCATACAAGGCCGGGCAGCGCTTTTTTGCTGGGCAGCCTGGTAGCACTGCTGGGTTTTGTGGGCCAGTTTACCAGCGTTTTTCATGATATCGCCTTTCAGTATACACAAATTGTGCAGTACAATACCGATGTGCAGACTGCCCGGTTTATTACGGAGGCATACAACAGCAAACACCTGCCGGATGTTAGCCAGGCATTGCCGGCCGGCTGGCAGCAGCTTCTTATAACAGGCCTGAACTTTTCTCATAAGGAAGCATATTCATCTGCAGAAAAGGCGCACAGCCTGCACAATATCAATATCCGAATAGAAAAAGGGAAACGCATTGCGTTTATTGGTGAAAGTGGCAGCGGCAAAAGCACCCTGATGGCGGTGTTGCGTGGACTGTACGAGCCAGCGCCCGGCATCGGGATCAACATCGATCAGCCTACCGGTATAGATCTGGCCGCCATCAGCAATTCCATTACCCTGTTTCCGCAAGACCCTGAAATCTTTGAAAATACGATTGAGCATAATATTACACTTGGACTTCCCTTTACGGAAGCCGATATCCTGGAAGTTTGTGAAACCGCCCATTTCAGCGAAGTGGTAAAGCAACTGCCCAATGGGCTGCAATCGAATATACAGGAGAAAGGTGTAAACTTATCGGGTGGCCAGAAGCAGCGGCTGGCCCTGGCGCGTGGCGTACTGGCAGCCCGCGGCAGCCAGCTGATTTTATTGGATGAGCCCACCAGCAGTGTTGACCCAAAAACCGAAGTACAGATTTACGAAAAGATATTCGAAGCATTCAAAGACAAGGCCGTTCTGTCTACCCTGCACCGCCTGTACCTGCTCAGCTATTTTGATTATGTATATGTACTGCGCAATGGGAGCATTGCAGACGAAGGCAGTTTTGCCGATCTTAAACAACGCAGCGCCATCTTTAATGAATTATGGAAACACCAGGAACAGGAGAAAATGCCATGAAACCTAGCTCAGCCCCACCCATGCGCAAGCGTCTGCTTGTGCCTTGCCGAAAAGGCGCTTATTAAATCATATCCATTCTTACTACCATACAAATCTGTGTTCAATCTGCGTTCCGTTCGCGGTCTAATGCCCGTAAATGGTTCGCATCCGGTTGGCAAACTGGTCCATCATGCGGCGGGTTAATTCGCGGTAGAGTTCGTCGTAGCTGGGCTGGTTATTGAAAGCGCCATGTATAATGGCCCAGTCCTTGTCGCTGAGGGCGCGCTGATCGCCGGTATAGGTGCCCGTTACTTTTTCCCAGGTATATTGTGCGCCGATCCGATCGCTGCCTACCATCTGGCGCGAAGCGGCATCCGTAATACGGTAATCCATCGTGGCGCGTGAATCGATGACGCGGCGGGTAGAATTCACGGTAGCGCTTACCGTAGTGGTCTTGGTTTTGGTATCGTCTTTTTCATCTTTCTCGGTAATATCTTTTGAAACGGTGTATTTATCGCGATTAACCGCCATCTGGCCGAATGAGATATCATAGATGTTGATGTCCATGAACTGATCCGCCCTTACTTCACGCGCGGCGGGTTCACTGGTATTGTAAAAACGATAATAATGCGGAACGCCGATATTATTAAGACCGGAAACGATATCGTTCTGAAAATAATTACCGTTCACTGAATAATTATCGAAGCGCTGGTCAAATTTGTCGACTATAATATTCGTCACTGCCAGCTGAAAGGCTTGGTTTTTGCGGTCGTCCACATCTTTATAACCGGGTACATAAGAAGCGGCTGCAACAAAATTTTCATATGCTTTTTGTGCGCTGAGGCGGTCGCCGTGTTGCAATAGGTCCATTCCGCGGCTGTAGCGGTAACTGGCGGCATTGTCTGCTGCCGTAGAAACATCGGCTGCATAGTTCCGGGCATTTACATGGCTGAAAGCGGCCGGGGTGGCGGCAATGGCTGCATACATTTTCTGCAGGGCAACATAATCGCGGTAGACAATATCCAGCTTTTGCGCGCTTCTGGTACCGGTATTGGCCGCCGTAATAGAACCCTGGTAATTGGTTACGGCCTGGTTATAAGCCTGGGGCAGGATGGCGGCAGCGGTGGCATTTTCCGGTTTCTTACGGAGGTCGTCCAACGCGGAATATACCGCTTTGTCGTATTGCCCTTCTTCAAATAATTTGGTGGTGGATTTACAGGCGGTAAGTAGCAGCAGGGCTGATAAAAGGCTTACAGCAGTTAGTTTCATGTCAGCAATTTTTGTATGAGGGTTAAAGCCGGAAATTACAACAAATGTTTGAACAGGTAGCAGTGAGTTTTCGTAGCGATGCAATCTTTTATGGGCGAATAATCCTGCCTGCTGCTTAATCGGCTTCTACATAAATGGTCTGTTTCAATCGTATGGCGATTGGTTTTTCCAGGCGGATGGCTGGCGACCAGGTGGGCAATGCCTCAAACCGTTCAATGATCAGGTTATTCATTTCATTGGTGGCGCCGCGCAGCACTTTTGGCAATATGGTTTTACCTTCTTTGGTGACCACGTATTCCACCGTTATGAAAGTCTTTTTCTGTTCGGGCGGCAACATCAACACCAGTTCTTTCGACAATTGATCCAGGAATTTTTGAAATGCTTCTGCTCCGCCGGGAAAAACAGGTAATTTATTTACCGCGTTCATCAGCTCGGTCTCATCAAATTTAACCGGTGTAGCTTCTTTGCGTTTTACAATTTTCACTTCGGGTTTCACCTCTTCTGTAGCCAGCTTTACATCTTCTCCATATACGTATTCGCCTTTTTCATCTACCATGATCACCGGCAATTTCTTATGCTTTTCAAAATAATAATACAGCATCTTCAGCTTTTCAGCCATTTTCTTGTATTCCGGAAAATCCTTTTCATATTTGGTCAGGTAATCGTTGCTGCGCGGGCTCTTAAAGACAACCGGGAAAATATGTACGGGTATAAAATCCTGCCCCAGGTTTTTTGCCTGTGTGGCCAGGATATACAATTCCTCTATTTGTGTGTCGGTGATTGGAATGCAGCCGGTGGTAACGCAGCTGCCGTGTATATAAATATCGCCGCCGGGTTGTAAAGAATCACTCAGCATCCGGTCTGAGGCATTGGGGTAGTTCAGGCCCAGCGAAAGATGGTAATTGCTGCGGGGATTGAATTCATTGATATAATAAAATCCTTCGGGTACCTGGTAATCGCCTGCCAGTCTTTTAGGCCCCAGGGTGCCGGCCAGCGCACATACTTTGTAGGTCTTGAATAATTTATAAGGCTCGTTCCATTCCTGTTTTACCCATACTTCCAGCTGGCTGTCATATTTAAAAGATCGGATGTACAGGTATTTGCGCAAACTGTTTCATAAGGGTATCTTCCTTATGCTTCAGGGCCTCGTTAAAGACCGGGAAGGAGCGCTGGTAACTGACAAAATTAATGTCCGGTGCGGCGGTCTGGGCCCCTGCCGCGGAGAAAATTACAGTTAATACCCATAAAACCACAAATCTAATCATTGCCATATCGTGTTTTCATAACGGATATAAGGGTTAATTATTACCAGCATAGACGAAGATGGGGTCAAAATTAAGACAAAGCCGTTTCAAAAGCGAAAGCTTGTATCCACGGTTGTGGAAAACCGATTGGCGACCGGCAAGCTCGAAATTTCCGTTGTGTGTAAGTTCTTTTGAGCGCAGAACAGTTCGGTCGTTCGGGCATTCACCGTTTGCCTGCTACGCAAAGGAATGAGGAACGCCCGAACCCAAAACTATATATATTTAAATTAAAGG
>CAXTMV010000357.1:0-4670 GCA_964245425.1 uncultured Flavihumibacter sp.
CTTTTGAGAAGTCAATTTCTTTAAATATATCTATTAATTGCGATGCATCAGGCGTTCCAATTGCCTTATGACCGGCGCCTTTCCGATTAAAAATCCTATAGAGCTTTACATGAAAAAAAGGAAGGAAATTATCAAGAGTCAGGCTGAGCGGACTTGTATCTGGTACTAATTCCTCGTTGTCTACATTGACCGTTTCGAAAGAGTCAGCAAAATGCTGTTCTTCTTCGGAAGCTGCAATTTTGGAATAATGAAGATCTGGCAAAATAATAGCCCAGTCGGAATTTTCCTTATAAAGATCTTTTGATTCAATGGCAAAATCCTGCTCTGAAGCAATTACTGTTGCAATTTTCGCTTCTTCTATATTTGTCCGGGCGATGCGGCCTACAAACTGCAGGGTAATGGAAAGCGATTTATGCGGCACGTGAATCGCCGCAATCTTAAGCGCTGGAAAATCATATCCTTCCCCCATCATGTCAACACATATGATTCCATCAATACTTCCTGAAGTCAATTCTAAAATACGTTTTTCAATTGTGCTGTCTGCCAAACCGCTGTAAATAACCGCGAGTTTTAGTTTCGTATTATTCTTATAAATGTGATCCAGTTCAGCTGCTTTAGCCCTTGAATCGGTCCTGATGATTATTCTATGGCCCTGAAAAGCTCTGCCTTTATAAGTCTCTTCGGTCTTCACTGCAATTGCAATATTGATATCTTCATCCGACATACCGGCCTCTCTTTTAATTGCTATGTATCGTATTTTACTAAACAGGCCTTCTTCGTATGCTCTTTTTAGTGGGTAATTGTAAATAAGCCTGGCATTAATTTCTTTTTTATCTCTCCTGAACGGTGTCGCAGTTAAAAGTATTTGTTTAGCACTTTTAAAATAGCCTAAGATGTTAGTCCATGATTGCGCCCTGCTATGGTGAGCTTCGTCGACGAATACAAGATCGAACGCATTTACATCTATTACGTATTCTATACCGATTATTTTATTTAATGTTCCCGGAATAGCTACACAAACATCGTTATCCTGCAAAATCTTGTCCCATGTTGCTTTGCTCGTTTCTTCTGTTGACAATTCGTACACTTTGGGCAAGTGATTTTTCGGGAGTATATTATTTCGGATGAGAAGTTTGGGCTCCCGAAAAGTTTCAGCTATTTGCTTCCTGACCAATTGGCTGGGTGTAATGACAAGTACCTTTTTCGCCTTGAAGATATAACTCAGAACGACCATCACGGCTGACTTTCCCGTGCCTGTCGGCATAGTTATTAAAACGGGTTCATTACGAACGCTAAAATGCCCCATTGCAGCACCAATGGCACCCAATTGATTATTATATAAACCTTTTTCGTGTTCTCCATGACCAAAAATATTCATCAAAGAATTACCGGATTCAAAACAATTCATTTGGAACTATTTAGAGGTTTATCATTATAAATACCTGCTTCGTATTCTACATCTCATTTCTTTTAAATTCTTCCCAGCGCTTATGCATTCCCTCAGGATTAGGCACCTTTCGATCCCTTCGTTCCTTCAAAATGGCTCCCTCAAGATCGCCATACTCGTTTTTTATTTTCTCAGCGATCTTTATTTTAAAGGAATTCGGATCAATGCCTAATAAATAAGCATCATACAAATCGTGTATATCTTATTTTAAAAGAAGGGCATTTGTGTCAGTATTATCAAATGATATTGAGTAAGGTATTATATGAGCAGCATATAATATCTCCTGAACTGTGCACCCGGTAATACAACAACGGCCTCCGTACTGTCTGATTAATTCATCTCTTAATTTCGCCTGACCGCGTCTGATAGTTACATCCCTGTTCGCGGTTTCTTTCACTTTTTTGGCTGTTACTTCAGGTGTTACAACAATCTCAGGAATCACCGTTTCAATGATGTGTTTTTTATCCCTATCCCAGCTTAAAACTGGCAACAATTCAACAATGATAGTTTCAAAGAGGACATTCCCTTTACACATTTTTGTCTTTGGCAAATTACCTCCCGAAGCATTTACTCTATCCATTGAATTATAAAATAAATCAAACTTGATTTTCGGCTTTCTTGAAGTAGTCGCTTGTTCCGTTTTTACCCTGACGCCTTCGGCATCTACTTCGATAATGTTATAAAGATGTTTTCTGTGAGGTGAAGTAAAATCTTTCTGATCATCCATGCTTTTTTTTGAAGCGGCAAGAAAGGTTTGCCAGGCGGCTGATGCGTCTATCATATGCAAGCTTGAGGGGTTAAAATATTTGCCGTAAATAGGACGGCGTTACTAAAATTACGGACTCATGAAATACAAAATCAGGGTAGAACTACGGTAAGTTACTCATTGAAAGGCAGGAAATCTTATAAGCCGATTTTGACCAGCCGCTCGGCCAGAATAGCAACTATCTCGCTAATGAATGACTTTTCCCATCATTTGCAATTAATTGATATTCAGTAAATTATACAATCATCCAATTGGCTCCGAGCTTCGTAGCTTTTTAAGGTGGATTTATCAAACGATATGAAGCCTTTTTTCTTGATTTGTTTTGACAACCGCGCAATAACTTCAATATTTACCCATAAATATACAAAGCCAATGCTTAGCCGTTGTAAGCAACACAATTTGTATCAATTGATACGCGTTGATTAAATGTGTAATGATAATAGTACTTTCTCAAGCAGTAAAATCTCACTAAAACAACCTGAATACTTGTATCATATTTCCTGGAATTTACCAAGTTTCCCGCCTTATTACAGACTGGTAGTTCAGCTGGATAGAGCGTCATCCTTCTAAGATGAGGGTCATTGGTTCGAATTCAATTTAGTCCAGCGTTTCTTGATAAGCGTCTGTTAAGATATTATCCTAATAATATTTGTATTTTTGGGAAGCAAACCGCTCTTTCAAATTCCCGCAAATCAAATTATTGTAAAGGTTCGTGCAGGCGTTCGTAACTTTTATTTGGTCAGAGGACACGATGATATTCAATTTATTGCGCATAGGCAACCCACAGCCAATCCGGGTCACTAAGCCACTAGTAAGGGTTTCAGCGAAAGTTGAAGCCCTATTTTATTCGCGCCGGTTTAAATATGGATTAAACAATCTATATCTTCAGACGACCGTTAATAGACTCTTCAAAATATCCTCTAATACTTTAGATATCTTTATTGCATTCAAACGTTATCCATGGCCAAAAAATTACCCCCCGCCGTCAACCCAGTCAAATCGAGTGTTATTTTTTCTGAACTAATCAAGAGCTTTAGCTATAAAGACAAACCTTATGATACATTAACTCCATTAACAAATATTACTTTTTTTTTAGGTGCTGGATTTTCCAAATCTTGGGACATTAGGTATCCAACTGGGTCAGATTTATTTTCGTTAACTATCGATAAATATTCGGATGAGCTTTATGAATTTGTGGACAATATTGGATTTGATGGCATGGCTAAATTCGATTTGCCCAAATTTAAAGACATGGCCTATCAACTAAGTATGCAAAAAAAATACCCTTCAATCAGAAGTAGATATATAGATATTTACAACATTGCAAAAATAGAGAACGAAATCAATGCAGTAATAACTAAAAGGTTCAAAGAAATCGCTGTTTTGAACTATGTTGAAAAGGCGGCTGATAAGTTGAAATTAACCAGACAGCCAACGTCAGATCAATTAAACATCATCGAATTTTTTAGATGGATCAATGATCAATCAACTGGGGATAACGGGGTGCCACAAGGTTTACGTAATCATTTTGTAACGACTAACTATGATTTTCTAATAGAATCAATTTTGGATGAATCCCTTCCATCCGATGATTCCCATCTATTATATACATATCGAGGCTTTACTCCATCAAAAACAAACGGGGCCAGTCCATTAAGAACAGTATTCAAACATTGGCTCGTACAGTCTTTAATAAAAATAAATGGTGGTTTCGAAATCTTTAAACACGGCAATGATTTCGTTATTGATTATCGAGTAAAAACCGATCAACAATTGAAGGATAATGCACCTATTTTAATCTTCCCGAACAGGGAGCAAGATTATACAGGCGACTATTTTCAAACCATTTTCCCGAAGGCAATTAGAACATTACAAGAATCTAAAGTGCTAGTTATTGTTGGATATAGCTTACCTGAAGAAGACGCTCTTATCAGGCTTTTACTTAAGCAATTTGCTGAAGAAAATGTTGACGGATCTGGCAAGGCAATATTTTATGTCGACCCCATGGCAGAGAAAGAGCAACTGGCTAAACTTGAGTCAGTGTTTCCCTATCATCGACAACACAAAGAAAGATATAACATCTTTCCGTATACAGGTTTTTTTACAAATTGGATAAATGAAATAATTAGCGCGAAATAAGAAGTTAATTATCATTAAACCATCAGCGATGTGCTGGTGCTGACCGATCAGCTCCGTTACCATTTTTACTGCAAAAGGATGACAGTTTGCTAAAAAATTGGAAAATCAAAATCAAAAGAGATTAATCGTATGACTATGAATACCGCCATTTATAAAGCTAAAGAACTTCTTAAAAAACATCAATGGAGGAAATTATTGGATTTTTTAGAGGAATCAAAAATGAAAAGTCTAAACGAACTGGAGTATTTGATTCTCAAGTGTCAGTATCCCTGCGACCAAATACATCTTGCGGGAGTAGTAAAAATAATTTAATAGTCA
>CAXTMV010000358.1:0-4380 GCA_964245425.1 uncultured Flavihumibacter sp.
GTCAGGACTAACTTTCTTGCAGCCTGCAGGCGAACCCAAAGGCGCACAGGTAGCGGCTTTTTCTCTACCTTCGCGCCATGACCAATGAAACAGCCGTTGCTGAAAAGCTTTTACAAATTAATGCTATTAAATTAAACCCGGCGCAGCCTTTTACCTGGGCCAGTGGCTGGAAAAGCCCCATCTATTGTGATAACCGCAAGGTGTTGTCTTTTCCGTATATCAGGGAATTTATCAAATCCGAAATGAGTAATATCATTTTTACCGATTTCCCTGAAACCGGCCTGCTGGCAGGCGTTGCCACGGCCGGCATTGCCTGGGGCGCCATGAGTGCCGACCAGCTGAAACTGCCTTATATCTATGTACGCCCCAAACCAAAAGAACATGGCTTAGGCAACCAGATAGAAGGATCTTACGAAAAGGGTCAGAAAGTGCTGGTGGTAGAAGACCTGGTGTCTACTGGTAAGAGCAGCCTGCAGGTGGTGGAGGTTTTGAGGGCAGCGGGGCTGGACGTGATTGGCATGGTCGGAATTTTTACCTACGGTTTTACCGTTGCCGACCAGGCTTTTGCAGCCGCCGGCGTGCCGCTGAAAACCCTGACCAATTACCAGACCCTGATAAAAATGGCTGTAGAAAAGGGTACGGTGACCCCAGAGCAACAGCAGGTTTTGTTAAATTGGCAGGAAGACCCTTCCAACTGGAAAGGACTTTGATTATTTTTGATAAAAATAGTATACCATGAAAAAAGCAATTTTATTCCTTTCCCTGGTGGCAGGTGTTTTCTCGCTGGCCCATGCACAAAAGGCACAGACGGTAACCATTAAAACACCCACGGTGCAGTGCGAAAGCTGTAAACAGCGTATTGAAAACGCGATGGCCCGGGTAGAAGGCGTGGCTAAAACAACGGTTAACTTTCATAACCATACCACAAAAGTTACTTTCTGGAGCGATCGCACGAATATTGAAAATGTGAAGACGGCCATTGCCAATATCGGTTACGATGCAGACGATGTAAGCGCCGATGCGGATGCCTATAAAAGATTGCCCCTGTGCTGCAAGAAACCGGAAGATGGCGGCGGCCCGGCAAAGAAGAACTAACAGATCAGCCGTAAGCGTTTTTGAGCCGCCGGTAGGCTTGCACTGATAATATGACAGAACAACTTAGCATTATATAATTGATCAGGCCCGGCGGAAATATTCCCCGGGCTTTTTCATTATTTAAATTGCGCGTACGCGTAGAATACTTAGAAAGGTCATTGCAATAACAACTCATCGCCAGCTGCTCGCAGCGTTCCTCACAGGTGGATATCGATCTTCTGTTTTCCTTCGTATTGGATGGGCACATCAAAAGAGATCAGTCCTTTGCCCAGGCGGGCAAACCCGTGCAGCCGGATATTTACTTCATTGTTCAGCAAAATATCCACCGCATTGGAATAGATCTGTTTCATGTCAACCTTCATGGAAACAGGTATCAGAAAGGTATCACGGGCAGGCACAGCCGTTAATGTATCCAGGATGGTCTTGCCCAGGAAACGGTTGTTCAGGTACACTTCCATTTCTCCGCTTTTTAGTTTCATGGCAAAATGATTCGGGTTAAAATATTTCAGGTTGGCTGAAATGGCCGATTCGCCCACACCCAGGCTATTCACGCGGAGGTTATCCAGGCCCAGGTATTCCGGTGCCAGGGGTTTGCTGCAGGCGGCCAGCAGCAGGCAAAACCACAGGAATAACGCTATCCTTTTTTTATTCATACTGCTAATTAAGTAAAAGCTGGTATAAAAATGCGGGTTCTTATAAAACAAGGTCTTAAAAAATACCCAATTCTCTGATTAGGCGCCCGCAGATCATTCCATTACAGGCTTCCCGATTCCTTATCTTTATGCACCAATCATATTCTATTGATCTTTACTTTTAAAGAGCGGTTTGCCGCCCTGCAAACATACTGGGAAAAATACATGGCCCTGCAGGAACGCATGCTGTTGCCGGCACGCACGGTGTTGCTGCGCGAAGGCGACAAAGCGAAGAACTATTATTTCATTGAGCAGGGCTGCCTCCGGATCTGGTTTAACAACAACGGAAAGGATACCACCGTTCAGTTCTTTTTTGAAAATGACGGGGTGGCTTCGCTGGAAAGCTTTCAACAGGCAATACCCAGCATCTTTACCATCGAAACCATTGAACCCACTACCGTGCTGGTGCTCTCCAAAAACCACTTCAGCCAGATGATAGCGGAGCTGGAAGAAAAGCCGGAATTCCTGAAAGCCGTAATAGCCATTTTGGCTGAACGGCAACGCCATTATATGAATGAATTTTTGTCGCGCCTCCGCGATACCCCGCAACAGCGCTACAGCAACCTGCTGAAAGAAAGACCGCATATTGTACAACGCGTTCCGCAGCATTATATCGCTTCCTACCTGGGCATTACTTCCGTGCACCTCAGCCGGATCAAGAACAAGCTCGCCAAACAGAAATAGCCTGTCCATTTAATAACAAATGTTATCGTGCCGGCTTTATAGCGCCGCTACCTTTGATCCATAAAAGCCAAGAATATGAAAGCAGCCGTATTATATAATAAAGAGGGGATGCCCCGGTACGTGGATTGCCCGGAACCGGTGCCGCAAAAGGAGGAAGAAATAGTGGTATCCGTAAAAGCTGTTGCGTTAAAACACTTCGATAAGAGCCGGGCCGCCGGAACCCATTATGCGGCCGGTACGGGTCCTTCAACTGCGAAGATCATTGGTGGCGACGGGGTTTGCCTGCTGCCCGATGGTAGCCGGGTATATGCGCTCGGTGCCAGCGGTATGATGGCGGAGCGTGCTACCATAGAAAAGAGCCGGATGGTGCCCTTGCCGGCGGGACTGGATGATGTTACGGCAGCAGCTCTTCCCAATGCCTTATTTGGCGCCGCCATGGCGCTTCGCTTTCGGGCAGCCCTTGCGCCCGGCGATACGGTGCTGATAAATGGCGCAACAGGCTTTACCGGCAGGGTAGCGGTGCAGGTGGCCCGGCAGTATGGCGCGGGCAGGATCATTGCCACCGGGCGCAATGCAGATTCGCTGGAAGAACTGAAAGGGCTGGGGGCAGACGAGGTGATCAGCACCGGGTTGGAGGATGGCGCCTTTACCACTGCGCTTCAAAACGTACACCGCCACAGCCCGCTCAATGTTGTCATCGATTATCTCTGGGGCCATACCGCCGAAATGATCCTGCAGGTGCTGAAAGGCGATGGCTCGTTTACACAAAAGACCAGGTTTGTATCAGTCGGCGCTGTAACAGGTGATTTGATCCAGCTGTCGGCAGCGAACCTCCGCAGTGTAGACCTGCAACTGTCCGGCTCAGGACTGGGCAGCTGGACAACAGATCAAACCCGCTTGCTTTTTTCGGAAATATTGCCAGGCATGTTTCAGCTGGCGGCGGATGGAAGACTACAGGTGGGCACGGTTGCCGCAGCACTGCCGGATATTGCGCAGTTATGGAAGGTGGAACTGCCAGGTGGCAAGCGGCTGGTGGTGACGATATAGGCTGCTTATTCTATATTCTTTTCTTCTTTTTTCTTTGCTTTGAGCAGGTTATCGAGCAGTTCCTGCCGGCGTTCGTTGATTTCTTCCCGCCTTTCATCGCGCTTGGTCTTTTTTGCCCGGTTAAATTCCCTGAAAAGATAAAAGCTGATGAAGGCTGCTACCAGGCCGTAAGGAATATAGATGGTGAAGCCGCCGTTGCCGGGGTTTTTAAAACGATCTACCAGCACACCTGTTAAAATAATCAGGGCAATGATGCCGATGGCCAGGATGAATTTTTTCTCTGTGGGACTGTTCATGAGAATACATTATTTTATTTCCATATACCTGATTTTTCTACGGTGATCTTCGCCTCTAACAGGAAGATCTTGCGCTCATTTTTACAATGGCGATGGCCTCCAGCTGGTAACAGCCTTTTTCTTTTAAAGAAAGGAGGGCTTTCTGCAGGTGACCTGGATTATGCTGGTAGACGGAGCGGAAAAAATCGCTCATTTCCGGGGAAGCTGCATCGTTTGAAAAGGGCATGCTTATATAGATTTTTTTGTGCTGATGGCCTTTTTCCTTTCTTCCCTGTCGCCGCGCCATATCATTATCCTGATAAATATAAATACAAGGGCAAAAAAATACAAAGCATACCAGGTAATCACTGAACGCTGAAAGCCGGAGCTGTATTTGCCGCCCCTGGGCGTGTACCCGTCTGAAACTTTGCCGGAGAGTAGAAAATAGGTTCCGGCAGACAGGAAAAAAAGTATAATCAGGTTCATGACGGGCTTGAGGGTTTTCATGTGCTTCAGTCTTTTCGGGGTGCGATGGTTGGGTGATTATTAGGTTGGAGTCACCTTCGGTTTCAGTGGTAATGAAATCG
>CAXTMV010000358.1:4390-4655 GCA_964245425.1 uncultured Flavihumibacter sp.
CTTTTTAAAAGTAAACAATCTTTTAAAAAAATTCAAATCAGGACTCCCCGCACAAATTGCGGGCTTTTTTATTTACTGTCAATATAGCAGCTTTTGGTACAATAAAGATTGACAACTCACTGACCCAGCCCTCGCTTAATACGAACATACTATTCAGATAATGCACTGAGGATTGCCTGCAACCGGCGTGGTAATCATTTCAGAAAACCGGGCTGGGGCATCTATACTTTTCGTAAACGGGGAAAAATACCTCACTAAATTATAT
>CAXTMV010000359.1:0-4614 GCA_964245425.1 uncultured Flavihumibacter sp.
GGGCAGCAGCTGCAGCTGATTGAATATTAAATAAGAAGATAATTAATTAAGGTATTTGGTCACTTCATCGCTCATGGGGTTCACTTTATTGTGAATAACTGTTATCAGCTTGCCATTCTCGTCTAAGAGGAACTTGGTGAAATTCCATTTAATGGGATCTTTAACACCCATTTTCTCTGCCTCGTCTACCAGGTATTTGAACAGCGGGGCAATATCATCGCCTTTCACAGACACTTTTTCAGACATCGGGAAGCTAACGCCATAATTCTTTTTGCAGAATTCCTGTATTTCACCGTTGCTGCCGGGTTCCTGTGCGCCAAAGTTATTGGCAGGAAAACCGATGATCACCAATTTATCTTTATATTTTTCATACAGTTTTTCCAGTGATTCATACTGGGGCGTATTACCGCATTTGGAAGCCGTATTAACAATAAGTATTTTCTTGCCTTTGTACTTTGACAGATCGATGGCTTTACCGTCGAGACCAGTCACTTTAAAATCATAAATGCTGGTAAAAGCCGCCAGCGTCAATGCTAAAAGAGCAATACGTAACATGATAAAAGATTTTTAATTGTTTTGAATGAGATAGATATTCTACAAATATGGTGCAAATATAGTTGCCCGGTAAAAATTAATTTTTAACGTTTTGCGTGGCAACCTTTGTCTATTGCTTCTCGTATGCGCCCAGATCCGGCAGGCCGGCGGGTCTTGGATTACCATCCAAATCTAAGCCCACTCCGGTAGCTGCGCCGGCATTAATGGCAGGTGAATTATCCTTTAGCCGGAAATTAAAGATCCGTTTTGATACATTAATGCTGTCGAACAAAGGGTCCTGGTTGCTGATGATATTAACTGCTGCGGTAAGATTGGATGGATTGTCTTTTACTTTCCAGAGACAATTGTTAAAGCTAACATTGAAGGTGCCCGAACCCTGTTTGGATGTTACCACTTCATTGTCGGCGGTACCATTTTCCGACCAGATGATACAATTGATAAAGGATGCGGAAAGGTTGTCTGAATAAACGGCGCCACTAACTTGTACGGCGTTGCTGATGTATAATACCGGGTCTTTGTGTGTAATATAATTATTGGCAATGGTTGGCATGCTACAGTGTGTGAACTGGTAATTGCCACCATATACCAGCTGTACATTTTTTCCGCAATTGCTGATGAGGCAGTTCCTGGCGGTAATAGAACTTTGTATGCCATACAGCCCTGCATCGTATATATTGTCTATGATACATTCATCAAGCGTGAGTTTGGGATTGGCATTAACCGAAGGCTGCTGCACTACAATGCCCTGGTAAGCATTGCGGATAACAGCATACTGCAATACATTGTTTTTACTGCTGCCCCGCAGGTAGATGCCGGGCCAGGCCGCCGGGTATTCATTATAAGGGTAATCGAGCCGGTCGCCGGCAAAATAAACACGCGTACTGTCAAAACGATCGCCGGTTATTTGCAGCGATCCGTCAACCAGCAAAGGTGCATCTGCATGCAGGTAAATTCTGCAACCCTTTTGTATTATAAGGCTAGCGTTGGTATCCACCTGCAATCCGCCGAGGATCACATAGGGCAGATCATTCACCCAGGTGCTGTTACCGGTAATAAGACGGTTACGCATAAAATGGGCGTTTTGCCCCCAGGCTTCCAATTGCAAAAAACGGCTGTTGCCGTTGCTCACAATCGCAATGCTGTCTCGCATAACAAAGGGCAGGGAGGCGGCGTTTGGATTAATGGTAACGGTTACAAAAACGAACAGGCTGTCGTTGGCATCCAGCTCAATATTTTTTACTTCGGGCCCTGCCACTCCATCTACATTTATTTTAAACACAGAAGCAGCGCCGCCCTGAAGTGTAATATTGTCTATCCTGAGTTTCTGGTTATTACCATTTGTTATTTTAAAAAGCTGGGTTACAGAACCGGCAGTGGTAAACACGGTGTCAAAATGAAGGGAATCGGCACTTAGCAGCACCAGGGCATCTTTGCTGGTAATAAAGCTGTCTTTTTTACAGCCGTAAAAAAGTGCCATGCATAACATACCCGCAAAAATAAATACCTGTCTCATGTGGTTTCAAAAATAAGTGGTAAGCGTTAAACGCTTATTTTACTCATACAGTATATGCCATGGTGGCAATACTTAGCGTCAGGCCTTCTGCCTTCAGCAGTTGCCGGCCGCATACTTCAAGGGTTGCGCCGGTGGTTAGTACGTCGTCTACCAGCAGTATATGTTTACCGCTGAGGCCGGCCGGCCGGGTCAATTCAAATTTTCCTTCCATATTCAACCATCTTTCTACCCGGCTCTTCCGGGTTTGGGTTTCCGTAGCCGCCAAGCGTACAACAGCATCTTCTATTACGGGCAGGTTTAGTACAGATGCTATACCGCTGCAGAGAATGGCCGACTGGTTGTACCCGCGTTTTTTCTGGCGGGCGGCAAACAAAGGCAGGGGCACCAGCGCGTCTATATGGGCAAAACGGTCTGCCGACTGCAGGGAAAGGCCCATCTGCCGGCCAAAGAAATAGCCTAATTCTTTATTGCCTTTATATTTGAACTGGTGCAGCAGATCCTGCAACACCGAACCTTCGGTAAAATGGCAACAGGCTGTAGCTGCTGCCACCGGCATTCTTCCCCAGAAATATTTTTCTACCGGGTTACCGGCATAACTGTGAAAGTTGGTGAGGGGTAACTGACTGATGCATTGAATACAGAGCGGCAGGCGATGGCTTGCCCGATCGGAACCACAGCCCGCACAAATATGCGGGAAAAAAAGATGGGAAAAATCATCCAGTATGGATCTGACAGGTACCATAATTAAAACAACAAGGTATATACTTCGTCTACCTTTCCTACCGTTACAATTTCTATATTAAATTTCTGTTTTGAAAGCCCTTTCTGGTTGTATTTTGATAAGATTATTTTTTCAAAACCGAGTTTCTCTGCTTCAGCAATGCGTTGTTCAATACGATTAACGGCCCTTATTTCGCCACTTAAACCTACTTCACCGGCAAAACAGATGTTCATGGGCAGGTTGGTGTCATCGTAAGAGCTGAGAAGCGCACAAAGCACCGCCAGTTCAACAGAGGGGTCTTCTATTTTCAGTCCGCCGGCAATATTTAAAAAAACATCTTTTACGCCAAAATGAAAGCCACCTCTTTTTTCCAGCACCGCCAGCAACAGCTGCAGGCGCCTGAGGTCGAAGCCACTGACAGTGCGCTGGGGTGTACCATAAACGGATTGGGTAACCAGTGCCTGCACTTCTATCAGCAGGGGCCGCATGCCTTCAATGGTGGCGGCAATGGCGATACCACTGAGCTGATCTTCTTTTTGGGTGATTAGTATTTCGCTTGGGTTACTGACACCACGCATGCCATTGCTGTTCATTTCATAAATACCCAGCTCTGCTGTACTGCCAAAGCGGTTTTTGATGGTTCTTAGAATACGGTAGGCATAATGATGATCACCTTCAAACTGGAGTACCGTGTCTACCATATGTTCCAGTATTTTGGGACCGGCAATATTTCCATCTTTTGTAATATGCCCTATCAGGAAAACAGGTGTGCCCGTTTCCTTTGCAAAACGCTGCAGCTCTGCGGCACTTTCGCGTATCTGCGAAATGCTACCCGGCGAAGACTCTATATAAGGTGTTTGCAAAGTCTGTACGGAGTCTATAATAACAACCTGGGGTTTCAGTTTTTTTATCTCCTGGAAAATGGTCTGGGTATTGGTTTCCGTCAGTAAATAAAATTTGTCATTTTTTATCTGCAACCTATCGGCCCGCATCTTGATTTGTTGTGCACTCTCTTCCCCGCTTACATACAAGCTGGTAATCTCCGTTAGCTGCAGGGCTGCCTGCAGAAATAAGGTTGATTTTCCGATGCCGGGTTCTCCTGCCACTAACACAATACTGCCCGGAACAATACCACCACCCAATACCCTGTTCAGCTCTGTATCGGCCGTAACAATCCGTTTTTCCTCGCTGCTTTTAATACCACTTAACTGGATCGTTTTGGCTGTTTTTTCGCCGCTGTATTCCGCCCAGTTATTCCCGGGCATTTTTGTATTTTCCTTCTGGATGATCTCTTCGGCAAACGTATTCCATTCATTGCAGGAAGGACATTTCCCCAGCCATTTAGCACTTTCATATCCGCAATGCTGGCAAAAGAAAGCCGTTTTTACTTTACTCATAGATACAATAAAGATAAGAACAGGTGAAATCACTGTGCATGATAAATAAAGAAAGACACACTGATTAAAAAATGCGGCAACGATATTTTGCTGAAAGCCAACAGGTGGTTGTATGGGTCAATCGTATATTTTATCGTTGCTGCCAACACCTATTTTTCGGGTTAGGATAGCTGACAAGGATAAAAATCAATTGTACTTAATGCGCCATCGCAAGGCATCGGAGTAGAAATCTTCAAAAGTAAAAGGGCCAGTATTACTACTGGCCCTTTACTTACTAACCCATTAAATTCTTGCACTAAATTACAAATATGCGCCACACTACAAAATTAATTTTTGTCGTTGTGAATAACTTTCGAAATCATTTAATCTGCTCATAATGAATCATTTCCGAGCTATTCGGTTGCTTTAAATGATTGATAATTAAGAAC
>CAXTMV010000360.1:0-4602 GCA_964245425.1 uncultured Flavihumibacter sp.
CCGTTCATTGCTGCCAATACATGCCAGAAAACGTTCGTGCTTAAGCGAGGCATTGCGGGGCACTTCAATTTCTACCTTTCTTTCCACCTGCGAAGCCACTTCTTTCAAAGCCAGTTCGCGCAGCTGTAAAATTTTTTCGGGCTGAAAAAAGTTTTTCAGCGCGCGTTCAATTTTGTCGGCGGTATAAATCTTCCCTTCTTTCAACCGGTTTACCAATTCGTCGGCCGTCAGGTCTATATTGACCACTTCATCCGCCTGCTGCAGAACGCTGTCAGGTATCCGTTCTGCTACTTCAATGCCGGTAATTTCTTTTATATCGGTATACAGGCTTTCAATATGCTGGATGTTTACGGCGCTGATCACGTTGATGCCGGCATCCAGTATATCCATCACATCGCTCCATCGCTTTTCATTTTTACTGCCTTCTATATTGGTATGGGCGAGTTCGTCGATCACAACTATTTCAGGATGCAGGTTCACAACAGCCTGCACATCCAGTTCCTCCAGTTCTTTGCCTTTATAAAAAAGTTTGCGCCTGGGTATCACGGGCAGTCCATCCAGCAGGGCATGTGTTTCCTTTCTGTTATGGGTTTCTATATACCCTATTTTTACATCGATGCCATTGCGAAGCAGGGTTTGCGCTTCCTGCAGCATCCGGTAAGACTTGCCTACGCCGGCGCTCATGCCGATATAGATCTTAAACTTGCCCCGCCTGCTTTTGCGAATGAGCTCCAGGAACTGTACTGCGTTATTTGTATCCTGTTCAGGCATGTAAACATTTTTTATTCAGGGATCCGGCAGCTATAGACATTTTACTGTTTGTCTAATGCATCCAGTGCTATATTCAATTTCAACACGTTTATCTTCGCTGTTCCAAACATGCCCAGCAAGGGATGTTCTGTGTATTGGTCTAAAAGGGCATTTATCCGGCGCTCTTCCATTTTACGCGCAGAAGCGATTCTTTTAACCTGTATTTTAACGGCGGCCGGCGAAAGGTCGGGATCCAGGCCGCTGCCGGAAGCCGTTACCAGTTCTGCGGGCAGATCTGACCGGCTAACGCCGGGGTTATGCCGCATAAAGGTATCGATCCGGTCCTGCACCTGTTTCAGGTAATCGGGGTTGCTAGGCCCTTTATTGCTGCCGCCGCTGCCGGCAGCATTGAATGCAACGGCAGAAGGGCGGCTCCAGAAATAGTTGTCCTGGGTAAAGCTTTGTCCTTCCAGGGCGTAACCAACCACCTTTCCGTGTACGGCAATGGTTTCGCCATTGCCTTTATTGGGCGATGCCTGGGCAATGCCGAGTATCAGCAGCGTATACATACAGGCAAAAAAAACAATGCATAGTAAAGTAAGCCTTAACGCGGGAAAAATATATTGTTTCATATTTAAAAAAATTAAAAAGTAAAAAGTCAAAAAAACCGGTACTGACCTTATTAGTAACAATTCAATAGGTAAAAGGCAGCATTCAATATAAATTAAAACCAGGTGCTGACCAGCAGGTCGATCAGCTTGATACCGATAAATGGAATAATGATGCCGCCCAGGCCATAGATCAGCAGGTTTCTTCTCAGCAAAGCACTGGCACCAATGGGCCTGTAGGCAACACCTTTCAGGGCCAGCGGTATCAGCAACGGAATAATGATGGCGTTAAAAATGACAGCCGATAAAATAGCGCTTTCCGGGCTGTGCAGTTTCATGACGTTTAATGCCTGCAAACCTGGTATGGAAACAACGAACAGGGCCGGTACAATGGCAAAATATTTGGCTACATCGTTGGCAATAGAAAAAGTGGTGAGGGTACCACGGGTCATCAATAACTGTTTACCAATTTCTACTATTTCTATCAGCTTGGTGGGGTCATTGTCCAAATCTACCATATTACCGGCTTCTTTGGCAGCCGCTGTACCGCTGTTCATGGCCACGCCCACATCAGCCTGCGCAAGCGCGGGTGCGTCATTGGTGCCATCACCCATCATGGCCACCAGTTTGCCGCCCTGTTGTTCTTTTTTTATATAGTTCATTTTATCTTCCGGTTTTGCCTCGGCGATAAAATCATCTACACCTGCTTTTTCCGCAATAAATTTAGCGGTCAGCGGATTGTCACCAGTGACCATTACCGTTTTAACACCCATTTTGCGCAAGCGCTCGAAGCGTTCCTGTATACCGGGTTTTATAATATCCTGTAATTCTATGACGCCTAATATAGAGGCGTTCTGGCTGACCACCAGTGGTGTGCCGCCGTTGGAGGCAATGGCGGTTACCCTGGCAGCTGTTTCCGGAGGAACAGGGTTGCCGGCCTTTTTCGCTATGTTTTTAATGGAATCGAAAGCACCCTTGCGGATTTGTAAACCGCTCGGTAAATCAATGCCGCTGCTTCTTGTTTCGGCGGTAAATTCGATAAAACGGGCGCCATTGGTATTAAAAGTATTTACATCCATATTGGCCAGTTCGATGATCGATTTTCCTTCCGGTGTTTCATCTGCCAGCGAAGACAGGGCGCAGGCTTCCGTAAAAGCAGACGGGTCGATGCCATCTGCCGGCCAAAAATGGGTGGCTTTGCGGTTGCCGATGGTAATGGTACCCGTTTTATCCAGCAACAGGGTATCCAGGTCGCCGGCCGTTTCAACTGCCTTACCGCTTTTGGTAATCACGTTGGCGCGGAGGGCCCTGTCCATACCCGCTATGCCAATGGCGCTTAACAGTCCGCCGATGGTAGTAGGTATCAGGCAGACGAATAATGAGATGAACGCTGCAATGGTGATGGGCGTACTGGCATAGTCGCCAAAGGGTTTCAATGTAACGCACACGATGATAAAAATGAGTGTGAAGCCGGCCAGCAAAATGGTCAATGCAATTTCATTGGGTGTTTTCTGGCGGGATGCACCTTCTACCAATGCGATCATTTTGTCCAGGAAGCTTTCGCCCGGCTCGGTGGTAACGCGTACTTTTATTTTATCACTCAGCACTTTCGTACCGCCGGTTACCGAAGATTTGTCGCCACCCGATTCTCTTATCACCGGGGCGCTCTCGCCGGTGATGGCCGATTCGTCGATGGTGGCGATGCCTTCAATGATTTCACCGTCCATGGGTATGGTATCGCCGGTTTCGCATAGAAATACATCTCCTTTTTTCAGTTGTGAAGAAGGTACAACCTTTACTTCGTTGGTATAGATTTCGCCTACGGGGAATATTTTTTTTGCAGGCGTATCCTCCCTTGTTTTACGCAGGCTGTCTGCCTGTGCCTTACCCCTGGCTTCCGCAATGGCTTCCGCAAAATTGGCAAAGAGCAGGGTGATAAAAAGAACCGCCGTGATAATGATATTATAGGGCAGTGCACCCTGCGATTTTTCGCCCATCATTATCCAGGTGCAAACGGCCAGCATAATGGCGGTTCCTATCTCTACCGTAAACATTACCGGGTTGCGGAACATGATCCGGGGATTCAGCTTAATGAACGATTGTTTCAGCGCTTCCTTTACCAGTGCAGCTTCGAACAATTTATTGGGTTGATTCTTTGACATGATTTTTTATTTTTGAGCTAAGAAAATGGCCTACCGAACAGAGAGAAAAAGATCTTTGCCCGTGAAACGTAAAAAGTAGCAGTGACTTTTAATTTTTTCATTTCTCCGACCATTCTTCGCATGCCACGCGTATTTTTTATTTCTTTGAACAGGCCTTTTCTCTTTAGTGTCTTAGTTAAAATATTCAGCTATCGGCCCCAGCGCCAACGCCGGGAAAAAACTCAGGGCCGCCACTATGAATATCACGGCCACTACCATAATGCCGAAAGTGGCGGTATCTGTTTTTAATGTGCCCGCTGTTTCAGGAACATATTTCTTTTTAGCCAGTATGCCGGCAATGGCCAGCGGCCCGATAATGGGTAAGTACCGCGCCAGCAGCATCACTATGCCGCAGGTGATGTTCCAAAAGGGAACACCGTCGCCCAATCCCTCAAAACCGGATCCGTTGTTGGCAGAAGAAGAAGTGTATTCATATAACATCTCTGAAAATCCATGATGGCCCGGGTTGTTCAGCCAGCCGGCATACAGAGTGGGGTTGTGTGCAAACAAATGAGCAGAGAGTGCCGTAAAGCCCAGTATCAGAAAAGTATGCAGCAAAGCAATGATGGTGGCTATCTTCATTTCCTTGGCTTCGATTTTCTTACCCAGGAATTCCGGTGTTCGGCCTACCATCAGCCCGGAAATAAATACCGCGATGATGATATAGATATAAAAATTCAGGAAACCTACACCCACACCGCCATAGAATGAGTTGACCATCATGCCCAGCATCGCAAACATGCCGGTCAGTGAAGTAAAACTATCGTGCATGGCATTCACGGAACCATTGGAAGTAACGGTGGTGGTGATGCCCCAGTAAGCAGACGCAGCGGGTCCAAAACGAACTTCTTTACCTTCCATACTACCCAGGTTTTGTACGATGCCCAGCCGGGTGATGGCAGGATTGCCTTTCATTTCAAGGTAAATAGAAGGCGCCAGGAATAACAGAAATCCAAGCGTCATTACGCCGAATATCATCCAGGACAGCCTTTTCCGTTTCAGCATATAACCCAGGGTAAACACCAGTGCGATGGGAATAAGAA
>CAXTMV010000361.1:0-4599 GCA_964245425.1 uncultured Flavihumibacter sp.
TATATAGGTCCCCGGGAGGCATATCCTGTTATTTTGAAAGGGCTTAAACGCCTTGAATACCGGGGTTACGACAGTGCCGGTGTTGCCTTACTGAACAATGGACTCAGCGTATACAAAAAAAAGGGCCGTGTGTCTGAACTGGAAGAAAGCGTAATAGGCAAGAATATGCATGCACATATCGGCATTGGCCATACCCGTTGGGCCACCCATGGAGAGCCAAGCGACCGCAATGCGCACCCACACCTTTCTGCCAACGGCAAGTTGGCCATGATACATAACGGCATCATCGAAAATTATACCCAGTTGAAAAAAGATCTTCAGAACAAGGGGTATGTTTTCAAGAGTGACACCGATACTGAAGTACTGCTCAATTTTATAGAAGACATCCAGCAAAAAAATAATTGCAGCCTGGAAGAGGCTTTGCGCATTGCCCTAAAACGGGTAACCGGCGCCTATGTAATTGTTTTACTGGATGCCGACAACCCTGATACACTTATTGCTGCAAGAAAGGGCAGCCCCCTGGTTATTGGCGTAGGCAAGGGCGAGCATTTTCTGGCTTCCGACGCATCGCCCATTATTGAATACACCAAAGAGGTGGTATATGTAAACGATTATGAACTGGCCATTTTGCGAAACGACGAGCTGATCCTAAAAAACCTGGGCAATGAAAAGATTACACCTTTCATCCAAAAATTGGATCTGGAACTGGCAGCCATTGAAAAAGGCGGCTACGATCATTTCATGCTGAAAGAGATCTTCGAACAGCCTGACACCATCTATGACTGTCTGCGCGGAAGACTGGATGCCGCTGCCGGCACCATTACCATGAGCGGGGTACAGAGTTATATAGAACAGCTGGTCAATGCGCCGCGCATTATTATTATTGCCTGCGGCACCAGCTGGCATGCCGGCCTGGTGGCCGAATACGTAATTGAAGAATTGTGCCGGATACCGGTAGAAGTTGAGTATGCATCCGAATTCCGATATAGAAACCCCGTTGTACATCCCGGGGATGTTATTATTGCGATTTCGCAAAGCGGCGAAACAGCAGATACGATTGTGGCCATCGAAAAAGCAAAGGAACAGGGCGCCATCATTTTTGGCATCCTGAATGTAGTAGGCTCTTCTATTGCCCGCATTTCGCATGCCGGTGCCTATACACATGCCGGACCCGAAATCGGGGTAGCCAGCACCAAGGCATTTACCGCCCAACTGGTTGTATTAACCATGGTGGCACTAAAAGTGGCCCATCAAAAAGGAACGATTGACCGTAAACGTTATATGCACCTGCTAAAAGAGCTGCAGGAAATACCTGAAAAAGCGGCTGTCATTTTAAAAAATACCGATGCAATCAGGCAGATAGCAGAAAAATACAAACAGTCCGTCAATGCCCTGTACCTGGGTCGTGGCTATAATTTCCCCATTGCGCTGGAAGGAGCATTGAAGCTGAAAGAGATTTCTTATATCCATGCGGAAGGATACCCGGCCGCCGAGATGAAACATGGCCCGATAGCCTTGGTAGACAGCCAGCTGCCGGTGTTTTTTGTGGCTACCAGGGATCTCTACTACGAAAAAATTGTGAGCAATATACAGGAGATAAAAGCCCGCAAAGGCAAAGTGATAGCGGTTATCAGCCAGCACGATGAAACCATTACGGCCATGGCCGATGATGTAATGTGGGTGCCGGAGGCCGACGAAATTGTGGCGCCTATGCTAAGTGTTATCCCGTTGCAACTGTTAAGTTATTATACCGGCGTAGCCAAAGGGCTGGATGTGGACAAGCCCCGTAACCTGGCCAAAAGTGTAACAGTAGAATAAGACTCATTGCATAGTGGCACCTATTTCAATTACAAATTCTTTCAGGTAAACCAGGCTTTCTTTTTTACCCGCGCCGGCATAAAAATCATGTCCGATAGTGGGGCGTTTTTCGGGCTCCGCATCCGCCCCTGTATAAATAAAATACACCGGTAAAACAAACCACCGGGGCCAGCGGCATTGGTTATCCACTGACCACTGGTTTCGCGCACCGCTGTTTCAATAACCGGTATATTGATGCTGTCGTTATACGAATTGGTAATGATATCGCCCATCCATTTACCATAGAAACAAGGTTTATATTAATTGTATATTTGATTGCATTCTAATACTTAACCAGTTGTATGAACATCATCCGGAAAAGCCCTGTCAGCGCACTGGGATATAATTTTATAGCGCCTAAGTTTCTGCCCAAAGGTAAAGACGAATATTATTTACGCAATCAGCAAAATAAGAATGGGATCAACTACCGAAAACTGACGGCTTATGAAATTGAAGTACTGGTACGCAACCGCAATACCTCAGACGATTGGAATCAGCTGCTGGTATCGGATGCTTTTACCCCGGAACTGGTACAAAACTGTAAATTCTTTGGCCTGGTACGTATTGGCCGGCTGGAATCTTTTTACCTGGAATTTCACAACCTTCGCCGCCCGGTAGGTTTGTACAACAGTACCATCATCAGTTCGGATCTTGGAAACAACGTGGTGATCGACAATTGCAATTATCTCTCGCACTATATTATTGGCAATGATGCCATGATTGTAAATGTAAACGAGCTGGCCACTACCGACTATGCCAGATTTGGCAATGGCATTGTAAAGGAAGGTGAAGAGGAAGCCAACCGAATCTGGCTGGAAGTGTGCAATGAAAACGGTGGCAGAAGCATCATTCCTTTTGATGGCATGTTGCCTGGCGATGCCTGGCTTTGGACGAGGTTCCGTGATGACCTTCCCTTGCAAAAAGCATTTAAGCATTTTACGGATGCCGCATTCGACAAACGCCGTGGTTATTATGGGGAGATCGGCGACCGTACCATCATAAAAAACTGCGCCATCATTAAAGATGTATGGATAGGTACCGATGCCTATATAAAGGGTGCCAATAAATTGAAGAACCTGACCATTAATTCAAACGCACAGGCAAAATCCCAGGTGGGCGAAGGCTGCGAACTGGTTAACGGCATCATCAACGAAGGCTGCCGGCTTTTTTATGGCGTGAAAGCGGTTCGTTTTTTTATGGCCTCTCATTCACAGTTAAAATACGGCGCCAGGCTTATCAACTCCTATCTCGGTAATAACGCTACTATCTCCTGTTGCGAAGTATTGAATTCGCTTATTTTTCCTGCCCATGAGCAGCACCATAATAACTCCTTTCTTTGTGCGGCCCTGGTGATGGGGCAGAGCAATATAGCTGCGGGGGCAACCATCGGCTCCAACCATAATTCCCGCAGTCCCGATGGTGAGATCATTGCCGGACGTGGGTTTTGGCCAGGGCTTTGTGTAAGCCTTAAACACAATTCGGTATTTGCCAGTTTCTGCATACTGGCAAAAGGCGACTACCCCGCTGAATTAAACATCCGGTTTCCCTTCTCACTGGTAAGCAATGACACAAGCAAAGACCAGTTGATCATCATGCCCGCCTATTGGTTTATGTATAATATGTATGCCCTGGCCCGCAATTCATGGAAATATATTGACCGCGACAAAAGAACAGATAAGCTGCAGCTGATTGAATACCATTTCCTGGCACCCGACAGCATCAACGAGATCCTTGATGCGCTGGAACAATTAAAAGAAATAGTGGGGACCGCCTATGCCAAAAAATTCGACCAGCGCATGCCTGCTGCAGAAATAAAAAAAACAGGTACCCAATTACTGGAAGCCGGTGACCGGCTGGTAAATGAGCTCGAATTGCTGGCGCCCGGAGCGGAGCACGGTGACCGTAAGATTTTGCTCTTAAAGGGAATGCAGGCTTACCAGGTTTTTAAGGAGCTGGTCAATTACTATGCCGCCACTGCCATCCTGGACCTGGTAGCCATTAATGGCCTTAAGACAATGGATGCGTTGCTGGCATTGCTTCCCTCCTCGCCCAAATTACATAACTGGGTAAATGCCGGCGGCCAGTTGATTCCTGAGACGGAATTACAGAAATTATTGTCGCAGGTGCGAAATGGGAAAGTTAAGAAGTGGTCTTCGATACACGACTTTTACCGGAAGCAGGCCGGTCTGTATACAACGCATAAACTGCAACATGCGCTGGCCGCCCTGCAAACCGTATATGGCATACAGCTCAAAAAAAACAAGACTGCTTTTAAACAGTTGCTGCAACAAAGCATTTATACAAAAGAGTGGATGGTAAAAGGTATTTATGAAAGCCGTGCAAAGGATTATACCAATCCCTTCCGGAAAATGGTCTATAACAACAGGGCAGAAATGGACGCCGTAAACGGTGAATTAGAAAACAATAGCTTTATAAAACAAGAGCAGGAAAACCTTGTTGCTTACAAGCAAACCGTTCAACACCTTATTAAGCAGTTTAAATTGTAGTGATCTATGGCTGCTGCCGGCAGATTGGCGTTATTAATAGCCGCAATTGACCGCTGCTCTAAAAACGAACAATAACCCGTCAGGGCTGAGCCGGTATGATTCCCTGATCCGCGGGTTGCAACAGAGGATCAACATCGGATCATCGTTAACCCTATAGGGGTTAAAAAACTACCATAAAAAGGTATCCCTGCGACCAAATACATCTTGCGGGAGTAGTAAAATAATTTAGTAGTCA
>CAXTMV010000362.1:0-4594 GCA_964245425.1 uncultured Flavihumibacter sp.
CAAACTATGGACGAAAGTATAATGTTTGATTTAGCAGGAATTGGCATTGGGCCGTTTAACCTTGGGCTTGCAGCACTCTGTTGTACAACTTCTTTGAAAACTATTTTTTTTGAAAGGGCTGCTGAGTTTAATTGGCATCCCGGGCTGATGCTCGACGATTCCAAATTACAAGTACCCTTTTACGCGGATTTGGTCACGCCGGTCGATCCTTGCAGCAAGTTTAGCTTTATGGCATACTTGTATGCTACTAGAAGAATGTTTCGTTTTGCAATGATGGAAGATGTTTTTATAAAACGTACTGAATACAACAACTATTGCCGTTGGGTGATAAAACAAATTCCCGGTTTGTGCTTTAATACCTGCTGCGAAAGTATTTCCTTTGATGAAGGGCGCCAGTGCTTCCGCATCTCTACGTCAAAGGGTACTTATACTGCAAAACACATCGTTATCGGTGTTGGAACTGCCCCCTATTTACCCGTTTTTGCCGAAAAACAGCGCGGTGAGCTGCTATTACATTCGTCAGATTACCTGTTTAGCAAGAATAAATTACTCCAACAAAAAAATATAAGCATTATCGGATCGGGGCAAAGTGCAGCAGAAATTTTTCACGACCTGATGCAGTGTTATTCCGGCCAGGTTACCTGGTTTACCCGCGCAGGCAGCTTTTTTCCGATGGACTATTCAAAGTTTGCATTGGAAAAAGCATCACTTGATTATATTGATTACTTTTTCTCCCTCCCCCCTGACATGAAGAAAAGCGTTCTAGCGGGACAAAACAATTTATACAAAGGAATTAATCAGGAGCTTATTACAGACATTTACCGGCTGATGAACGACCCTATTTATAATATTCCCGAACTGTACCCCTGCTGCGAACTAAAAGGCCTTCGTCATAATTATGAACTGGACTTCTATCATACCCAGCTGCGTCAACGCTTTACCCGGATTGCCGATAGTGTTATACTTGCAACAGGTTATAAAACCGTGGTGCCAGCATTTCTAAAACCTATTCTCGATCTTATTAACTGGACTGATAATGGCCAATATCAACTCTACCGTAATTATTCGGTTGATGATCGGCAATTGGTTTTTATTCAGAATGCTGACAGCCATAGTCACGGTTTTAATTCTGCTGATTTGAGCATGGGACCCTATCGAAACGCTACTATCCTGAATACAATTCTCAAATTCGATCGTTTTGCCATGGAACGTGGCACAGCCTTTCAATCATTTGGTCTCCCCCTCTCGCAGAAAGAGTTTGTATCACCAAACAAAAAAACGGATGGGTAATCACCGGCTCCAATCATGTTTATGCTTTATAATTACAGGCTTCTGGACCAGCCGCTGAGGTACTCATCCACATCGCATGGCTATTACGCAGCTTAGATATAAAAAAGTATCTAGACAGTTTCTGTAATGATCTGCTAACCCTTAATGTTAATAGCTGGAAAACCATATTTGAATATTGAGAGCTAATAGTTTAGCAAACTAAATATGTATAAGTGATAATTTTAAGTACACCGGAATTTTCTTGGATGTAGTCTGGTATTTTTATTGAAACTGTTTGTATTTTTACCAGCTATGCTGATAACCAAACAATGGTCTGAACCAAAGCCTATTGAATACGGAAAAAATGTATTAATCAAGTCTTCACATGAAAACTTTGATTATAAGATTTACACATCGACGGGTAAATCGGTGCAAGGAACCATCCATTCAAGAACATATATTATTGACGCCGATCATGAATTAATCCGTTTAATCAGATTTCCGGTAATCTCTTTTCGGGCCAATACTAATGATGAACTACACGTGGATTTTGAGATTATTTAGATTTTTTTAGTTGACAATCTTCATCAAACATCTCGCGTGGATGACATGTTTCAATGCCTCTATACCTTATGTCAATTTTTATTGAGAAGGGCAAAACATTATTGGAAACATTTTCAAGTACGGTGAGCCGACTGAATTCTAATCCTTGGCAGCACAAAGCTCGCGACATTGTCGTCATTCGATTGTCCATTGTGTGACAACGAAAAAAATGCATTTGAATTAAATATCCATCTGGAATCTTTTTTATCGATGACAAAAGATAAAGTTTAGTGTCATTGCTTAAAAGTCTACTAAATTTCTTGGCTAACATGCAAATTGTGGCGAGCGATAAACATCTTGGTATCAGGAAGCTTAATATGCAGCTTGGAAAAAATCTTTAAAATCCGGTTTTAATCTTAAAAATGCTTTGTTACGAATAATCGACAAGGTTTAATCTTATAAATTCTAATTAGTTTTCTCCTACAAAAATTATTAACACCGTAATAATTGTTCATTAATCTGGAAAAATAATTATATTTTAATAAATTAATTGGAAAAATTCCCAAATTTTGCTTTTACAAGATATTTAATGGGAAAAATTCTGGCTCCGAGACTTCAGGAAATCATCTTAAGCTCCAGTGACAAGGCTGAATCCGCTAAAATAAGCAAGTGGGAAAAGCAACAGCTTATCCGCAAAATAGCCCCCAGAATCTATACTTCAAACCTTGGCGAAGATCCTGCCAGTATCATCGGTCGTAACTGGTTTCAAATCCTAGCCAGGCAATGCCCGACCCGCTGCTCAGCCATCGTTCTGCGCTTGAATTTCGGCCGACGCCAAGAGGACATGTTTATCTGACCTACAGCTATACGCATAACCTGCAACTGCCGGGCCTGACCATTCATTTCATGAAAGGACCGGGACAAACATTAGGCGATAGAACATTTTTGGAAGCATTACATGTATCCCAGGATGCACGTGCATTTCTTGAAAACCTCCAGTCCTCCCGCAAAAAAGGAGAAGAATCTAAGACACTTGCACAGGCAGAATTGGAAGAAAAGCTGGAAGGCATCCTGCGCACAAGGGGTGAACGAGGTTTAAATGAATTAAGAGATCGGACTAAAACCATCGCACCCCCGCTTGGCATGGAAAAGGAATACAAAAAAATTAGCTGCACTGGTGAGCGCATTGATGTCAACCGGCGATTCAAAAAAATTACAATCACCGCTGGCACTTGCACGCAGCCTGGGTGAACCCTTTGACCCCGGCAGGATTGAGCTCTTCCAAAATTACAGCAAACATTGTCGGCTGCCAGCTTCCCGGATTTAAAAGATCTGGATATTACCCGCAAAGCGTACCGGAATTTTGCTTTTTACGAAGGCAATTTTTTCCAATTATATTGAAGGGACTGAGTTTACCATTGCAGAGGCCAAAGAAATCATTACAACGAATACACTACTGCCTGCGCGCGATGATGATTCCCATGACATATTGGGCACCTACCATATTGTATCTGATAAAAATGAAATGTCAGTCATGCCGGCAGATGCGACAGAACTAAAAACACTACTCATGGACCGCCATGCAGTATTGCTGCGGGTAAGAACTTCCAAAAATCCGGGGCACTTCAAAGAC
This sequence comes from uncultured Flavihumibacter sp., assembly GCA_964245425.1. Taxonomy (GTDB): domain Bacteria; phylum Bacteroidota; class Bacteroidia; order Chitinophagales; family Chitinophagaceae; genus JACMLD01. Next base: position 3,446 of record CAXTMV010000362.1, read on the forward strand.
AAAAATAACCGCGCTGGCAACACGGAATTTGTGGACTAGCAGCTGGTATCTGGCACTTTGAAAAAAGGTTTTGACTGGTATTCACTACTCCAGCACCCATTTGCAAAGGCCGTTTATATGATGTTCCTGATTAGTGAAATTCATCCCTTCCTGGATGGCAACGGAAGAATCGCCCGTGTTACGATGAATGCGGAATTTTGATCCCAGGGCCTTTCCAAAATTATTATACCGACTGTATTCCGGGAAGATTATGTCGGCGCTTTAAAGAAATTTACCAGACAGCGGGAACCCGATGCCTATATCAGGATGCTCTTAAGAGCCTGGCAGTTCAGTGCGAATGTATTTGGCGAAGACCAGGATGGGATGGAAGATTATCTGCAGCGTTATAATGCATTTTCAGAACCCCTCGAGGGTGTATATCTGAAAAAGATTCCCATGCTGCTAGTTACCAGGCAATGGTCAAACCCCTCGTCAGTTGAATATGGCAGGGATATCCGTGTCTACGCTTCGACCGAAAAGTTCAGCTATAAAATATATGGCGCGAATATGGGTTCGGTAGAAGCGCCGATAATAGAAAAAGCAGCTCCTTTAATTATCAGTAAGGACAATCCTTATATTAGGGGTATCGAAAATCCAATGATTAGTTTTAAATCCAATACGGATGAACCTGTCAGGATAGATTTTGAGACATTGTGATGAGATAGGGTCAATAAATGAGAAATATATGATTATTGATGTGTGAGAAATACCATTTTCTACAAAAAAGCAATTGTAAGCGTAATTAAATAATGATACAGCTGCGAGCAGAGCTGTTTTCATTGTTGAATCTTATTATTCATGAAAAAATAATAGCTTTGTGAGGGTTAAAAAAAAACGAACCTCATTAAACAACTACTTTACTGGACGCATTGAACAACTATCTGCAGATGGGATGATCACGTAAAAGAACCGTATTGATATTAAGTTGACCAATGAATAATTGATTCGATTTAAAAACATTCTCGCTGTATTCGGATTCATCAATGAAAAGGTCTTTTAGCAAGTATGCACTCAACAAAATATTAGCAGTTATTCACTGCGTAAGGCACAATCCCGCAAAATAAAATGCTACAGCAAAATGGATTTTCTCTATCATATGCAAAGTATTAG
>CAXTMV010000363.1:0-1626 GCA_964245425.1 uncultured Flavihumibacter sp.
CAATAGAAGTGCCCGGTTTTGATACCTGGCCTGTACGGTTGCGGGAAGAATGGGATAAATGTGGCAAATGTGGTAAAAATTGCTGCGTAAAATACAAGCGCCACGCAGTTGCCAGCGATACAGAATTGTCTTTGCCGGTGTTGTAAAAGCCAGCCCGTTTTTATACCTTAGAGCGCCGGCATCCGCGGAAGCAAAATAGTCGTCATCCGTTTGCGTGGAGCAAATCCTGTAGGATGGCTGATTAAAATAAAAAGCTTGACAATTACCAAAGAACAAAAGACAGTCCTGATCTCTATCGGCGTTATTATATGTATCCTGATCACCAGCGCTTACATATCGGGGTGGCAGGAGAAAAGCCTTGCGAAGAACGGAAAGATTATTTACGGAAAGGTGGGGGTAATAGAACGATTTCCCAAATCCGACCGGATTAGGATCTGGTATGCTTACCAGGTAAATAATAAGGAGAATACCACCCATTATACGTTGAATGTCGACGTCAGCCATATCCGCCGGATAAGAAGCCTGTTGGAAAATAAAACCCTACCCGTGCTCTACGATACGACCGAAACGGATTTCAGTATTTTACCCTTGCTGAAAAAGGATTTTAAACAATACAAGATTCATAGGGATGCCAGCCTGTATGATTTGTACCAGGCGATTGACAGCCTGAAAATAATTCCATAATAAGTTTCAACTACACATCAAATGCATTTTAGCAAACTTGTTCCGAATGTATTTTACAATGATATCAATACTGCACTGGTCCTGTTTGTAGATTGTCTGGCATTTGAGATAGAGCACGATGAATTGACCTCCGCCCATCCTTTTTGCGTGGTGGCCAGGGATGGCCTGCGGATAAACCTGTTTGAAAATGCCGAATTGGCCGGGCAGCACAGTCCTGAATTCAGGCTGGTTACAGACAATATCGAAGAAGTGTATGAAAAAGTAGCTGCTTCTCACCCTGCATTGCTCCATCCCAACCTGCGTACCATTACCCTGCGGCCCTGGGGCGCAAAAGAATTTGCGTTAATGGATCAGCAGCTGGGCATCATTATACAGCAATGGTGACGACATGCACAATACAAATATTACAACGGCGATCAATGGAACTATTAAAGTTAGCCCGAAAAATACTCATTCAATTGTAAACCTGATGGATGGTTGTTTTGCTGTATACCCAGTTGGCGGAGGTACTTCGTTCCGAGGGATGACATGGCAGATTGTAAAGAAATTGTAATGCTTACCTTGACAGATGAAACAGTTTCAACATCGCATTTTTCTTGTTCAACAATGGCTTTTCAACCAGGTAATAGGAGAGTTCTGCCAGTAGCACCACCATGACCAGCCAGCCCAGCGAGCCGTTCAAAAAATTAAGGGAAGGCCAGCGATAGACATGTTCCAGCTCGGCAATACCCATCCAGATATATAAGGAATAGGAAATAACGCCGACATGTACCACGGGTTTCATATTCAATAGCCGGTAAACAAGTAAAGAAGGGTTGGCGATGCTTTGGACCAGTAAAATAAGAAAGCCGGAACATTCCAGTGTATCCTGCAGGCATTTGAAGTATTTCAGGGAGGGAACCATCCAGAAAATGGCGGGCAGCATGATAAGAAATACGCCGG
>CAXTMV010000363.1:1636-4587 GCA_964245425.1 uncultured Flavihumibacter sp.
GAAGATAATTGTATTTTTTATACAGCGCCGATATCGCCACCCGGTATTTACTCCAGCCAATGGCGCCCAGGCAACCCAGGGCCAGTCCATCATAAATAATAAAAAAAGAGTGGTTGTTTAAAAAAATAAAAGCATCGTCTAACTTAAAAATGTCTACCAGTTCCCGCAAAACCGGGCAGATGATAATGGCCACTACCAGTACCCTGATCAGTTTATTCATATCGGTGAAAAAGATAAAGGCAAAGATAACGGGCCACAGGAAATAGAATTTTTCTTCCACACCCAGGCTCCACAAATGGCCCAGGGGGCGGGCAAGTTTCCAGAAATCGCCCATAAAAGTTGCGGTAATCAGGTAATCTTTATAATCGAGTGTGTAAGCGCCACCGTATTGCAGCAGGGCAACCACGATTAGAAAACAGCAGAACACGGGTAATATTCTAAGTGCGCGCCGGAGGTAAAAAGACTTGAGGGAAATATTGCCGAATTTTATATTTTCTTTGATCAGCAGAAAGGTGATCAGGAACCCGCTGATCACAAAAAAGAATCGTACCCCCATGCCGCCCACTGCATCAATAAACGAGTTTTTCAGCTGGCGGGGCCAGCCGGGTTTAGCAGCGGAATGTTGTATCAGCACCAGCAGGATACTTAGGGCACGCCATCCGTCTATTGAGGGAAGCCGACTGGATTCTTTTGAGGCCGGATGATTGAATACCTGCTTGTCAGACGCCATTAATCAGGGGTATTTTTTGCTAAGATAAAGTAAAACCGTACAGCAGACGCGGGATAATTGCTTTAAAAACCCGGCAGATGCATTTTAAAATGACCGATTATCAATCCGCCGTCGAATCAGTGAAATAGCAGGCGAATGCCTGACTCAAACGCATTTTATTGTAACTTTATTGAGACAGTCTTTACTATTTTTCCCCCGAGGCACGAATACAATCATGCATCTTCCGCGCTCACTGACAGGTATTTTGTTTTTCCTGGGTTCAATGCAGGGGATCGCCCAAACACATCCCGCAAACATGCCGCAGATAAAAGCGCTGCAAGAGCAGGTTGCCCAATTGCAAAAGAATGTTTTGAAAACGGTGGGTACCTACCCGGCTGCGCAGGCGGAAAACAGCCGATTTATAATGGAAGAGGTAACCCTGGCCGTGAATATCCGGATTGATTCCATTGAACGGGCGGTTATCAGCAGCCACCACTTAACCGAATCGGAAAAAATATCGCAACTGACCGCCTGCCGGAGTCTGCTAAACGGCATCGAATTATCAGCAAAGGCCGTATTGATCAGGCCCGACCAGGTATCTTCCATCATTGCAACTTTTATTTACATTTATCAATTGGCAAATAGTGGTCAGTCAATGTTACCCGTTATTAAAGAAAAAGACCTGGCTGCCGGCACCATCCTGGTTAAGGCCCTGCAGCAGCAACCAATAAACGGGTTCACAGAAAGTGCGGAATGGGTGTTGCTAAAAACCTTTAAGGAAGATCCTGCTCATTTCTTCCCGCTGTTTTTTGATTTCCCTGCTGTACCCGCGGCAGAAAACCTGATCATACAAGCAGCTGTGAAATTGCCGGAGGACCTGTATACGTTTAGCCAGGCTGGCCAGACAGAGCTGGGAAAAAAGATCCGGAAAAGTGCTGATTCGCTGGTTAAGTTGATCTGCCGGATTTCATCATTACCGGAGGGGCGCCAGTATTTTCCGCTGCTGGATGATCTGTACCATCAAAGGGTATCATTCAATACAATTAAGGAAGCGCTGGAAGCAGCCAACAGGATTCCCTACTACCGGTTGCTGGTTAAAACACAAATCGGTTATAAAGCGCGCCTGCAGAAACAGGATACAGCGATTGCCCATGAAGCGCTTGCTGATAAAATCAATCGTATTGCCATCAATGATTTTGTATATGTAGTCAATAGCCTGCACGAGTACCCGGATAAGGTTCGCCTGAAGATATTGGAAACCCTGAGCCAGCAGGAGCTGTACTATGTTTGCATAGCTGGTGCAAATGAATTGTATACCAGCAGTTTTTTGAAAATTTATGAAAAGATGTTTACAGCGAAAAGCAAGACCGAAAGCTTTTACTTTTTACAAAGTCTTTACTTCGATCATTTCAAACGCTTTCTTAAAATGGCCAGCACCTTTAACACGCTGGATGATTTCTTGTCGCGCATGCAAAAGACGGAAGCCGATACACTCCTGCATGCTTTCATAGACGGTCTTGGCAATAAAGAAAACCTCGAAGACGCAGTTGATGTGGCTGATAGTTATGCCAGCATCCGCAATCCTGCCCTGCGCCAGTTTATTTTGCATGAGATAGAAAATAAATGGAGCGCGGAGCGCGACCAGGGCGCTGACGGTAAAAAGACGGGGGTGTATAAAATGCTGCGTATCCTGTTTCTGAGTTTGGATACCGCCAACCACATCGACCTGGCGGCCGTTTTGCAGATTCCATCCGTTTACAGGATGGAGAATCAATTTTTACAGGATGGTTCCGGCAGGATAATTATGCAGCAGTTTTTTTATGGCGATGCCGATGGTAAATACGCCTTTGATATTTTTGTACGCTCTTACCGGGGAGCCCGCTGGAAAATGACAACGGATAAGTATTGGGTTAAATTTGCTTCTGTAACCGGTACACCCATCCAGCTGTTCAGCAACCGGCCGCTCGATGATAATACAAACCAGGATGTATGGGCGCAGGAAATGCTAAGCAAACACCTGGCAGCACTGCAGCTACAGCCGGCGGTGATCATCCACCGTGGGCATAGCTATCATATTAATGATACCTTTAAACAATTAACCGCCGCCAATAAATTAGTTTTCCTGGGCAGTTGCGGCGGCTATAATAATTTGAAACAGGTATTCAATATTACGCCGATGGCACATATTATTACCACCAAGCAGGAAGGTACCGGCCTTATCAACCAGCCCATGCTTACCTAC
>CAXTMV010000364.1:0-4575 GCA_964245425.1 uncultured Flavihumibacter sp.
CTATATTAACTATTTATCTGACTTATTATGCTGCATGCTGCATATCTGAAGCATATACATTGAGCCTGTCTGCAATGCCCATTTCGATGATGGGTGGAATAACCTCGGCCATATCATCTGTTTCTGCAAAACGGTTCAGGCCTTCATCCCAACCGAATACATGCACGGGACCATTGTTATAACTGATGCGGTAAAACAGTTCACCGCTGGCAATTGTAAACGGCGTTGCGCTAATATTGTATGAGCGGCCGTTTACAGGCAATTCAAATAATATCGGGTTTACTCTTTTCTTTTTAGACCTGGCTGGTTTTGTGTGTTCCATAAAAGTGTTTTTATATTAGTAATAGTATATGTCTGACCTTGAAAAAACAACAAATATGCCTGTATGGTCTTTTTTAGAAGTAGCGCGGCTTATGTACAGATTTTTAGGCAATTATAAAATGGGTGCCAAGAAAATGTTAATATAAATTGTAGAATTTTGGGTAAAATTGTGGTCGTCTTTACGCAGAACTGCCGGCAGTAAGGGTTAAAAAAGTAAACGGCTGGTTTTTTTGGCTATCTTCCGTACCCAGGAATTTTTACAAATTAAAGGTTGCCCATCTATGTTTCATTCTGTTATTACAGGTACAGGTTCCTTTATACCACCGGATATACAATCAAATACCGATTTTTTTCAACATACTTTCTATACGAATACCGGCCACCGGCTGGAAGCAACCGCACCCGAGGTGGTAGAAAAATTCAGGCAGATAACAGGCATCAGCGATCGGCGATATGCCACGCCCGATATGAATGCTTCTGACCTGGCCGCCCTGGCCGCCAGGAGCGCATTGGAAGACAGCGGCACCGACCCCGAAACAATTGACCAGATAATAGTGGCCCATAATTTCGGCGATGTGGCAACGGAGACCATCCAGATGGATGCCATTCCTTCGCTGGCAAGCCGGGTAAAACACCAGTTGGGCATCGCAAATCCAGGCTGTATTGCCTATGACATTTTGTTTGGTTGCCCCGGATGGATACAGGGTATTATACAGGCCGATGCCTTCTTCAAAGCTGGCCTGGCCAAAAAATGCCTGGTGATTGGAACAGAAACATTGTCGAGGGTGATTGATTTATATGACCGCGACAGTATGATTTTTGCGGATGGTGCAGGTGCCTGTGTGCTGGAATACAAAGAGGTGCCGGAAGGCGGCAGCGGCTTCTTAAGCGCCAGTATGCAAAGCCATACTGTCAAAGAGCTGAATTATATTGATATGGGTAAATCGAACTTTCCCGAAAGCGATACCCGTGTGCGTTATATGAAAATGAAAGGCCGAAAAGTATATGAATATGCCATGACACATGTGCCCAGCGCCATGAAAGATTGCCTGGACAAAAGCGGGGTTGATATTACTGCAGTAAAAAAAATATTCATTCACCAGGCCAACGAAAAAATGGACGACGGCATGGTACGTGCTTTTTATAAGCTCTACGGCATTGCTACTCCGCCAGCGCATATTATGCCGATGAGCATCCACTGGCTGGGGAACAGCTCGGTGGCAACTGTACCAACGCTGTATGATCTGGTATTAAAAAACCAAATGCCAGACCATTCACTTACAAAAGGCGATGTTATTATTTTCGCTTCTGTAGGCGCTGGTATGAATATCAACGCTGTCTGTTATCGTTATTAACTGAATTGTACGATAGGCAGGAGAGTGACAGACCATGTCTTTTGCCGGCAGACATCATTCCCGCAGAGCCACCCTATTTCTTTACACCATCCATCCATCACTATGCTGCGCACAAAAAAGCCATTCCTTTCAGAATGGCTTGTAGATATAAATTAGATCAAAATTATTGTTTTTTGGGTTCCAGCAATTTAAAGAACTGGTCCAGCTGCGGAAGTATTACGATCCGGGTTCTGCGATTGGCAGCTTTGCCCTCTGGCGTGCCGTTGTCGGCCACAGGCTTGTATTCTGAGCGGCCGGCGGCAGCAATATGTGCAGGATCCAGGCCATACTGGTTCTGTAATATCCGAACTACAGAAGTGGCGCGCTTAACACTCAGATCCCAGTTGTCCAGCAATACACCCCTTGAAAAGGCAATGTTGTCGGTATGGCCTTCCACCATAAATTCAATATCGGGCTGTGCTTTCAACACGGCGGCCACTTTACCCAAAACCCCTTTTGCATTATCGGTTATGTCATAGCTGCCGCTTTTAAAGAGGAGCTTATCGGATATATCGATGTATACAACTCCTTTGTCTACCTTGATATTAATATCCTTGTCGTCAAGGTTGCCGATGGCGCCTTTCAGGTTCATCACCAATGCCATGTTCAATGAGTCTTTACGCGCCATGGAAGCCTGCAGATCCTGTATATAAGAGTCTTTGGCGCCGATGTTTTCCATTGATTTTTTAATGCTCTCTGCCTGTGAGCTGGAGATAACAGACATATCCTGCAATTGCTTTAATGCCTGGGTATTATTTTCTTTGAGGTAGGCGATTTGTTTATTTAAGCTTTCGATTTCTGCTTCCGAAAGCGCCTGCTTCCTGGCGGCTTCTATCTTTTCATCTTCGCAATGTTTCAAGGAGCCCTGTATATTTCTGTAGGTAGAATCCAGCACAGCATATTTGTCCTGCTCTGCTTTAAATTTTTTGTTGCTTACACAAGAGACCAGCAATAATGAGCAAAGTGCCGGCAGCAATAATTGTTGGAAACGCATAAAGTTGGTTTTATATAATCAATAGCTGTTCTAATGAATGGCGAAATTAATACATCCGGGTAAAATTTTTTCTTAAAGTACAGGCATTCAGGTAAAATAATGAACAGGCTGTATTCTTTTGCTTTGTTGTGGCAGGAACGCTGTTTAACAATTATTTACAGGCGGTAAGGTTGCCCTAAAATACAAAAACCCGGAAAATTCCGGGCTTTTATCAATATAATTTCTTTTACCTGTTCATACTTGCGAGGAACTCTTCGTTGCTCTTGGTACCCCGCATACGTTTCAGCAGTTCGTTCATGGCTTCTTCTGTATTCATATCGCCCAGGAACACACGCAGCAGGTTCATGCGTTGCAAAACATCTCTTTCCAGCAACAGGTCATCACGGCGGGTGGACGAGGCAGTAAGGTCTATTGCCGGAAATATACGGCGGTTGGCCAGGCGGCGATCCAATTGTAATTCCATATTACCGGTTCCTTTGAATTCTTCAAAAATAACTTCTTCCATTTTTGAGCCGGTGTCTATCAGCGCTGTGGCAAGAATGGTTAATGATCCGCCGTTTTCAATTTTGCGCGCTGCGCCAAAAAACTGTTTGGGCTTTTGCAGGGCATTGGCTTCCACACCACCGCTTAACACTTTACCACTGGCAGGTGCTACTGTATTATGCGCTCTTGCCAGACGGGTAATGGAATCAAGTAATATCACCACATCGTGGCCGCATTCTACCAGGCGTTTTGCCTTTTGAAGGGCCATGGTAGAAACTTTAACATGTTTTTCCGCAGGTTCGTCGAAGGTAGAAGCAATTACTTCTGCCCTTACGCTGCGTTCCATATCGGTTACCTCTTCAGGTCTTTCATCTACCAGCACAATCATCAGGTAACATTCAGGATGGTTTTCAGCAATGGCATTGGCCACAGCTTTCAGCAACATTGTCTTACCCGTTTTTGGTTGCGATACAATTAACCCGCGCTGGCCTTTACCAATGGGCGTAAACAAATCCATAATGCGGGTGGAATAATCTGAAGGACTGGTGAACAGGTTTAATTTCTCGAAAGGAAAAAGTGGGGTAAGGTAATCGAAAGGTACGCGGTCGCGTACTTCTTCCGGTCCTTTGCCATTGATGGTTTCCACTTTCAGCAAAGCAAAATATTTTTCACCTTCTTTGGGAGGCCGAACGGCACCAAAAACGGTGTCGCCGGTTTTCAATCCAAATAATTTTATCTGTGAAGGCGATACATATACATCATCGGGTGAGCTTAGATAATTGTAATCGCTGCTTCTTAAAAAACCATATCCATCGGGCATCATTTCCAGCACACCTTCACCTTGTATAATGCCGTCGAATTCTATATTAAAAGAATCATTGTTTCTTCTCTGCTGTTGAAAATTTGTATTGCGCTGGGGCTCTGCCGGCTGCGAAGACTGATTGGGATTTACCGGGGCCTGTTGTTCAACAGTTGCCTGAACACGGTTACCAGCCTCTATTTCAGGCTGTTCATCTTCAGCATCAGAACCATCGTCTTCCTGTAAGGGCGGGGCTTCTTCCTCCGTTTTCTTACGACTCTTTTTAACAATCGCTTTTTCTTTAACAACAGGTTTTTTGGGTTCGGGCCTTGCAGGCTTTTCATCGCCACTTTCTACGATGGCTTCTTCTGTTGAATTGGCGGTAGATGTTTTTACAATTCTTTTTCTTTTGCCTTTTTCTTCCGGTGCAGCTTTCTGCGCGCTGGCGGCTACTGCCTGTTTATCCAAGATTTGGTATACAAGTGCCTGTTTATCAAGCTTTTTAGTATTAGGGATTTTAAGCTGCTCTGCAATATCGAGCAATTCAGGAACGAGCATGTCGTTCAGTTGCAAAATGTCGTACA
>CAXTMV010000365.1:0-4335 GCA_964245425.1 uncultured Flavihumibacter sp.
AATGCTGAATTACCTCCTCAAAGCAAAACGCAGCATCGAAAAGGCTGCGAGCGCCCGGCCGGCCTGAGGCCGATCGATTAAAAGTTTCCCTGCTAAAAACGTTTAAATAACAACACCTATTCCTCCGCCATTTCCTCTTCCAGCGAAGGTTCTTTATTTACCAATGGTTTTGATGGTTCATCGTCTTCACCCAGCATCATGCCCCAGGGTTTCAGCGGTTCTATGCGATCGAAAATGATTTTTAATACTGCTACCACGGGTATGGAAAGGAACATGCCGGGTATGCCCCAGATCAGTTCGCCGATCACCACCCCTACCAGGGTTATCATGGCATTGATCTTTACTTTGGAGCCTACAATCAGCGGCAGCAGTACATTGCTGTCTACCAGGTGGGTGCCGGCCAGCACCACCACCACCCAAAGCACTTTACTGGTAACGGCCGCCGTGGCAAAAGTAATAATCGAACTAAGCAGGATGGCAGTGAAGATACCGATGTATGGAATCACATTGAACAAACCGGTGATCACCCCCAGCAGGATGGCATATTTGACGCCCATAAAAGAAAAAACGATCGATACAAAAGCGGCCACGATAAACATTTCCATCAGCAGGCCCACAATGTATTTCCGTACGATGTATTGTACCTGTTCCAGGATGTCCAGTACCACCGCCCCGTTTTTTTCCAGGAATACCCTTACCAGGAATTTCATGATCAGCCTACGATACAGCAGCAGGAAAAAGGTATAGATCATGGTAAAGACCAGGAATATGAGGATGGAAGAAACAGATAACAAAGTGGCGCCGGCTACTACGGTACCGGTATCCAGTAATTTGGAAGTGGCGTTCTGCACATATTTCACCTGCCTGGCGGCATCCACATGAAAGGTAACCGATACCCAATGCTGAAAATCGTTTACAGAGGTATTCAATTGTTCTTTGAACAGCGGCCAGTCGTCCGACAATCTCGACATCTCCGCACCCAGAAAATAAAAGACACCCGCTATACAGGCCAGCATGATCAGCACGGCCGTCATGGCGGCCATATTTCTCCTGAACCGGCATTTGTGCTCCAGGAATTTCGCCAGCGGTAACAGCAGGATGGCGAAGAGGCAGGCGAAGATAAACGGCGACACCAATTCCTTACCAAGGATCACCAGGTAGCCGATGGCCAGCAGGCTCAGGAGTATACAAACCAGCTTCACATAAAATGGCTGTTGGCCCATGTTTGTCTTCATACTGCAAGCTATGATAAAGCGCTAAGAGAACAAGGAGAAAAAAGCGGCTCAGCGCGCAAGGAAAAAAGCGCGGTGCGATTTTTTTGCGTGCCGCAAGCTCTTTTCTCTTTGTGCTCTCAGCCCTGTTTTTCCAATTTTTTTTCCAGCGATGGCTTTTTACGGCGGCCAGGGCTGCCATCACCCAGCAACAGGCCCCAGGGTTTTAAGGACTCCACCCGATCGAATATGATCTTCAGCACGGCGATGACGGGTATGGACAGGAACATGCCTGCAATGCCCCAAATCATTTCGCCGATGATGATGCCCAACAGCGTGATCATGGCATTGATCCTTACCTTGGAACCAACGATCAGCGGCAATAAGATATTGACATCTATTACATGGGTACCAAAAAGAATGGCGATGACCCAGATCATTTTTGCCGTGGAGGCGGCGGTGGCAAAGCTGATGAGTGCGCTGATGATCATGGCGGTAAAAATGCCCACATAGGGGATGATGTTGAAGAGCCCCGTTACCAGCCCCAGCAGGATGGCATATTTAACGCCGACCACCGAAAACACCACGGAAACAAAGCTGGCGACGATGGTCATTTCTATCAGTATGCCGGTAATGTATTTGCGGATGATGAATTGCACCTGTTCCACGATATCGTGCACCAGGTGGCCGTTTTCTTCCAGGAACACCCGCACCAGGAATTGCAGGATCAGGGCGCGGTAGAGCAGGAATAGAAAGGTATAGATGAAGGTAAAGCCCAGGAAAAGCAGTACGGAAGAAAGGGAATAGAGCGTGGCGCGGGCGACGGCTGTGCCGGAATCGAGTAATTTAGACGTGGCTTTTTGTACGTAGTTGGTTTGTTTGTCGATACCGATATGCAGTTTATCCGATACCCAGTTTTGCAGGTCGCCGGCGGCAGCAGACAATTGTTCTTTGAATGTGGGCCAGTCGCCCGCCAGCCTGGATATCTGTGCGCCCATGAAATAGAAAAGGGCGGCAATAAATAGTATCATCAGGATGACGGGTACTACGGAGGCCATGGTTCTGCCGAACCGGCAGCGGCGTTCCAGCCATTGGGCGATGGGCAGCAATAAAATGGAGAAAAGGCAGGCAAATACCAGGGGGGAAAGTATTCTTTTGCCTTCGATGACCAGGTAGCCGAGAATGACCAGGCTAAGCAGTGTATAGGCCAGTTTGGAGACGAAGGGTTGGTTGGGCAGGTTCAATTTCATGCAAAAGGGCATTAAAAAATGATGCCGGAAATACGGTCCTTGCAGGAAGGATCGAAGGGGGCCGGCTGACTGGCCGCATCTTTTCATGAGGGACTTGGCAGGCAAGCTAAAAGAAATTATCTTCGCGCCCGGTAAAACGGCCCGGTAGCTCAGCTGAATAGAGCAACTGCCTTCTAAGCAGTAGGTCATTGGTTTGAGTCCAATCCGGGTCACTACAGCGCAATGAATAATTGCGCTTTTTTCGTTTAAAACCAGCTCCCAGCAAGGGTTTCCACAAAAAAAGTGTCCCAATAGCAATCAAAGTGACCTAAAAGGCTAAACGCGTTCCAGGTGCGTTGAAAAAGTGCGTTGCCAGGTGCGTTAAATTTGCACGCACTTCTTTTTACTAAGATTTGACCCGTGAGTTTGAAAGAGATTTTTATTAAAGTCTTTAAATGAAGCAGTATGAATGTCAAACAAAGATTTTTCGTCCTTTTTTTTCTAAAAAAAGGACAAGCGTTACACGATCCAAGGCGCAGTCTTTTCTGCCGAATTACTATTGATGGCTTAAGGGAGGAGATTTCTTTTTCCTATAAGATTGCTCTAGAAGAATGGGACAACATCAATAAACTGGTACTACCCACCAATCCAAAATGGAAGGAGATCAACAAGAAGATGAACCAGGCGAGCGTTGATATTGAAAGGCATTTCGATCTGCTGCAATTGAAGCACGAAATAGCTACGCCAGCGATGGTTAAAAAATCGTACCTGAGCCCTCTTTCAGCACAGCAAGTAAAAAATGAAATTGGCGAAAATCTTGCTTTTGACGACGCACTGGATACCATGCTTACAAGGTATATCCAGTTCTGCGAAAAGTATCGCCGTTTGCACGCAAATAGGCGACTGCTTCATCCTTTAAAAGCGCAGGCGCTGGAACTCGAAAAAAACGCCATAAAAAAAGAAGTCAATCAACTCGCCAGAGAGGGCAACGTCATCTTTGACAATAAAGATCACCAGAAAACCTTCATGCTGGTGGTAAACGAATACTTGCTGAATTTTTTGCAGTTATCCTTGACCGGTCACCGTTCAGCCAACACCCTCGAAAAATGGATAGGCAGAAAAAAGAAATACCAGGAATTCCTGGTATTCAGGTACAAGGTGCGTGATATGGCGCTCTCTGAGATACAATACAGCTTTATAGAGCAGGTCTTTCGTCACTTCCTGACACAATACCAGATGATTGAAAACACGGCCATGAAATACGCCCAATGCGTTAAGGAAATGATGGACCGCGCCGTTGCCAGGGGATGGATAGCCGCTAACCTGTTTACCATTTTTAAATGCAGGTACAAAGATCCGCAGCACGACTGGTTAACCATGCAGGAAATGGAAACGCTGCGATCACTGCAATTTGAGAAAGATAAGTTGAATACCATCCGAGATATTTTTGTATTCGAAAGTTTTACCGGACTTGCCTACAGTGATATCAGGAATCTCTGTCCGGCTGATATTATTATTGGCGTTGATGGGAAAAAATGGATTTCAAAAAACCGTCAAAAAACGGGCGGTGATGAAACCCTGCCGCTCCTGCCCATTGCGGTCGCAATGCTCGATAAATATAAAGATTACCCAGTCTGCGTTAGAAATAACAGGCTGTTACCCGTGCCCAGTAACGAAGAATACAACCGTTGTCTAAAGGAGATAGGAACTGCTGCAGGATTTAAAACTATTTTAAGAACGCATAAAGCCCGTTTCTTTTTTGCCAATGAAGTAGCTTATAATAACGGCGTGCCATTAAAAACCATCAGCAGAATGCTTGGACAAAAATCAGTTAAAACCACTGAGATATATGTAAGGGCGAACCGCGAGGTGATTGCTTCGTCGATGAATATAGT
>CAXTMV010000365.1:4345-4552 GCA_964245425.1 uncultured Flavihumibacter sp.
AAGAAAACAAATACATGAAAAAGAAAACGAGCTCCCCATTATAAATATTACAACCCCCGGCAATGGCAAGGTCGTATCCATGCAGCAAAAAACAAACAGTTGAAAAGCGTGATACTTATGCAATGTAAGCTAATCAGCAATTGTATGATTGTTACCCCTATGAAAAATTGAAGGGGTGATTGTTTGTTTTATTGTTCAAAGTAATTT
>CAXTMV010000366.1:0-4545 GCA_964245425.1 uncultured Flavihumibacter sp.
GACCTGACTTTCGCACCCGTCCTGAATATAGACGTCGAAATACAACGGCAACGCATTGCCGTTCCATGGAAAATTTCCACTAGACCAGGACAGTTTGGCGAACATCCCGTAGTGGACCCGCACCCAGACAGGCTGGATGAAATTGAATTACATTATACCGCTGATTAAAGATTTTATCATTTTATTCATCAACTATGATACTGTATAAACATATTTTTATTTATTCAATGCTGGGAATCCTTGCGGCAACTGCGCAGGGACAGCAAACCAACCAGATAGCTTTTGACGCTTCCGGGAAAATAATCCCTGCTGTTCCCGACAAAATCAACAAGGATGACAAACTCGTCTTCCGCATGAAACAACCGGATGAAACCTTTGATAGCTATGAAAAGGTACTGAAGGACAGGATAACCAAAGCCAAACAAAGACTGGTCAAACTGAAAAGCAGCCCGGAGAATTTGCAATTGCTGAAGGATATTTTTGATATAGACCCTCCTGAAATCGACGCTGTCACAGCTGATATTGACAAGGTTGCCATCGGGGCATCTCTCACCTATGTACCTGTATTCAAGACAGCAGACAAATCTTATTTTCATATTACACTGAAGCACACAGAGGATGCATTTGATAAATTCATTGAACCCAATAAGGCCAGTGACGAGGCAACAGCAGCCCTGGAAGTAGATGCGGTTCAACTCGGAATTACAATTGGTAAGAACCTGCCATTTGAGAAATTAGCCTATACCTGGTTGTACAACACCCGTGGGGATTATGCCGCTCCGATCAGTTTTTCAAAATATTTGTCTGACCGGGAACAACTGAAAACGCAAAATGAAAAGGTGACCGAATTCCTGAAAAATTATGAAACAAAATTAGCTGGTTCAAATGGCGTCTTCAAACCTGCGGATGTGCCATTTCTGCAAACCGCCACAAAAGAGGCGATTACCCTGACGGGACAATTGAATGCACTGATCGCGACAGTTAAAGCAGATATTCAACTGCATAACTATAAACCCTGGATGCTGAAATGGATGTGGTACCAAAACAAAGAAATTCCGGACATTAATCCCTTTACTTTTAAAGCAACAGACGACTTGCCACAGGAACCGGATACTGCACAATTACCCGGCATCCGCGAAAAAATTGACAGCCGCGTTAAACTGATCGGGAATGCCAATCTTAAAAAATTAACCATCAAACAACTAGATGCGATTATTGCAGAAACAGATGATCTGAGGAAAACGCTCAATGAAAAACTTGCGGCGTATAAGCGTTATTCCGAGGCCACGGCCAGCAATGAAAAAAACCTCCAGGCTTTCGCGACTACCAGCAAACAATTAAATAACGGCCAATTGTTTGTCGGAGATCCGGATGACCGCATCTATTACATGCGTAACCACGACGCGAGTAACAATTACCAGCTAATGACAGAGTCAGGTGCTGACGAGTACCTGGAAGGCGATCGGGTTGTCATTCTCGCACACAACTTGCTGGAAAATGAGAAAACAAGCATTCACCTGGAATTTGCCGAAATCAGCAATGATCAGTCTGAAATCGCTGAACAGGGGCTGGCCCTTATCGGTCAGTTGACAGGCATTCAAAGTGCGCTGAAACCTGTGCCGACGATAGGTTTAATAAAGCCGGAGGACGACGCTAAAAAAAAGGCAAAAGGCGCCATCGATGATTTGAAAGATGCAATGAAAACCATCCGGCAATTAATCATGGATGTGGACTACCTGATAAAGCAGTCTAACCCGGTCACGACTGTGGAAGAAAAGTCTGACAAAGCCAATGCCTATCATTCACAGTTAGTTAACCCCTCCAAGAAAATTGACGGGCCCAAAAAAGCAACTTATTACCTGGGAACAACGACGACGGCAACAGCTGCTGCTGCTACCAATGCTGCAGACACGGATAAACCAATTGCCGACACCTTTACCTATCGCATCAATAAACTATACCGTCTTTTTCCGATGGCGGGAATCGCTTATACCACCGTGCAGCTGAATGACATATCCATTGACAGCGCATCCCATCAGGGCAAAAACACCATGCAGGCACAGGTGCATGTCATTATTGGCTTAAAGGTATACGTGAGAAAGACAGATATCCGGGATGGTAAAATATTCACCGGTACCGATATTCATGGCAGGCCCTTATGGCCTTCCAGGACAAGTTTCACGGTCGCATTCGATGCAAAAAAACCGCTGAACAATGTATACCTGGGCGGCGCACTGGATATTTTCCCTGGTTTGACATTCAATATCGGTTGCGTAATTAATAAATATACGTATAACAGCTACAGCAACCTGCAACTTGTTCAGAGTAAAACCATGTACCGGCCCGGGTTTTATCTCGGTCTTACGACGGATGTTTCATTACTGGCAGGCATCGCCAAATTATTAAACCTTTAAAAAATGATTATGAGATGGTTTTTGTACAGCATTTGCGTACTGTTTTCGATGTCACTCATTACCTGTAGTAAAGACAAGTACAGTCAGTATAGGGGGGATGCAACACTCAGCGGCTATCTGTACCTGGCGGACAATATAAGATCATCGCCGGTAACACCGGTTGCTGGCGAAAGAGTCTTCTTAACCCTGGGCAATGATACTTCGCATTACGAGACCCTGGTCAATGCGGATTCAGCCGGGATGTTTTCCTTTTACAATATTGCACCGTACAACGATTTTACCCTATTCGCCAGGTTTTTGAAAAACGGTATTACCTACAACGGTTCAACACATGTGGAAAAAAGCAATAACAATAATGTCGTCACCACTTTATCTGTTTATCCCAATTATGTCAATGGGATGTCGATCCTCTTTAATGATGCGATGGGTGGCGCGATTGCCAACCTACCCTTTCGCCTGTATACAACCCGGGTTATTGCATTGGTAGATTCGGCCAGGTACGCGTTCGCAGATGTGAAATCAGATAGCTATGGGTTGTACAACCGTTATAACATAAATCCAGGCAATTATTATATTGTGTCAAGGGATACCATCGGCACCCAGGTCTTAAGGATATTTGATTCCATCACGGTGGATGTAAAAGATGTAAAAAAGGGAACCGTTGTGCTGAAGTAAGTTTTTAGCGCAACCTAAAGCTACAATGAATTTACAACTGTACCCATATTTGGGTACAATCTATTTTATAATAATGGCACCTAGACTCTCAAAATGATTGAAAAAG
The DNA here is from genome assembly GCA_964245425.1 of uncultured Flavihumibacter sp. Lineage (GTDB taxonomy): Bacteria > Bacteroidota > Bacteroidia > Chitinophagales > Chitinophagaceae > JACMLD01. The sequence goes on from CAXTMV010000366.1 coordinate 3,196, forward strand.
AACAAAATATTTAACTGCTTTTGGCAAAAACCTGAAGAAACTGCGCGAAGCAAAAGGCCTGTCCACCCGGCAGTTTGCCCAGGCAGCGGAAATCTCCCACTCCTCCGTCACAAGTTTTGAATCTGGTCAAACGAATCCAAGTATTAGGGTACTTATCCGCATGGCGGAAGCGCTTGAAGCAGACCCAGCTGACCTGTTGGTGCTTAGTAAAAAGTAGCCTCAGCAAATGTTGCGGCTCTTTTTTGAGGAAGGAACATGAGATCATTTATGACTTAAATCCGATAGATACATCTTTACCGTCTTCCCGGATAATTCCTTTCTTTGAAATGGTAAAAGATTTCTCTTCAAATATGGACTTCATCAAAAGCCAAACCTCATCAATGGGATAGAATTTTAATCCTGGTAATTCTGTCAATTTACCCTTTATGATAAAACCATCTATGTACAATATGTTTCCGGAAGCCGCATTAATCAGCCTGGACAACGGCAACGAAATTCTCTTATCAATGATTTTTCCTATTGGATGATGATGCAATTCCTTCTTGAATTCATCCAGGTATTTTTCAATGGAAACGGTTTCACCTGAATACAGTATCAGTGTCAATTTATCGGTTTGAATGTTTTCCTGGTCAACACTGGCTCTATTGAATAAAGACGGCAATATTTTTATCTTAATAATTTCAGGCCGCCGTACAGTACTCTTAAGCATAGTAATGCTGGGTCTCCCCTCCCAGTCCTGCTCCTGCATTTCCCGCAATTCTACCAGACCGATATTCTTGTATTTGGCAAATTCTATAGCATCTGGCGTATAGCCTTGTTTGGAAACGATGACACCCTTATCAATCTTTGCATCTTCGATAATTGCGGCCACTTTCATGATGGTGTCCTTACTAACATTGTCTTTCCAGTACTTACATTCAATAGCCGTTGTGTAATTGTGTATCCCATCTGAATGACTTGCCAGAACATCAATTTGATGCTTGACACCGGATTTTCCTTCAACCTTGCAGTCCTTTCCATGCCCGATTATTTTTACCCCGGCTTTTTCACCCAATGTTTGATAAATGTACTTAGTTACCTTTTCATACATTTCCCAATCAAGCGCCGCTTCTATCATAAGCATTTTTCTTTCACTCAAAAATACAAAATCGGCGGCACCCCTGGAGAATAAGAAAGTTGGTGCCTTTACGCAAAAAAGATAATAGTTTTACAGATAAGTAGTTTTTAAACAGCACACTATGCTTCCTGATTTTCCATTTGCAAAAGTCAATATCCAAAGATCGCAGGATCTTTTTTTTAGATGGGCTACCAAATTTCCTCTCGGCCCTGTGATGGGGCAGATACCACGGC
>CAXTMV010000367.1:0-2830 GCA_964245425.1 uncultured Flavihumibacter sp.
TCGGACCCATGTGAAAGGTTCCTGGTGGGATGTACACCATGCCCGGAGGCTTAGGGAGTTGGTACTTGCCGCCTGGCGCAACACCATGCAACTGACCGTCAATTGGCAATCCCTTCGAGGACTTTCCGGATTTGCCGCAACCTGCCAACACTATGGTTGTGGCTGCCAAAAAAATTGTTAGGTTTTTCATTTTCATTTTATTAAAGGGTAATCGGCAAATATAATGTTTCGTGAACATCCGGTACAAGTTTAGAAATTTTTTGTTAAAAGTCAAATCGTAAAAATCCCCGTACTTATTAAAACGAGGATCATTATTGATTTATTGTATAAATAAATCAATAAGTTAGTTATTTTATAAGATATTGATTACCAATTTGGTGTGTAAAAGAGACTAAGCTGGTTAGAGGCTGGTTGCAAACGTAATTTTCACATACATAGATAAATAAAGGGCCATGGTACTGCTTACCCTTTAGTAAGGGAAACTCATCATTAGGGACAGGAGAAGACTGAAATATCCGGGTCGGTATAAAAATATGCAAAATATTAAAAAGTTGTTCGTTAATTTTTTCCCCGGTAACAACTATTTCTTTCATACCTACGGTAACCAGCAAAAGCAGGTTGGCCCAGCCGCCAAAAGATACCGGGTAACGGGTTACCAGCGAGGCAACTGCCGACAGCAGCCCGGTTGCCTTTTCCTCCCAGTCCTTTTTATCGAATACGCGCGATAAATACAGCAGGTTGCCGGCCATGACGGAATTACCTGAAGGAATGGCACTGTCATATATTTCTTTTTTCCTTACTATCATATCGGTCTGGCTGGCGGGGGTGAAAAAGAAAAAAGGGCTGTCCGGGTCGGCAAATCCTTCCAGCACGGAATCCGTTATGTCTTTTGCTTTGTTGAGCCAGGCAGCATGGCCGGTAATTTCCTGTAAATGGATCAGGGCCTGCACCAAAAAAGCCAGATCGTCTAAAAAAGCGCCCTGCCTGGCCTGTCCTTTTGTACTGGCGTGGTAAAATGATGCGCCATTACGGAACTTATCCATCATCCATTCCATATTCCGGATGGCCAGTTGCCGGTAACGTTCTTCACCCGTGGCGGCATAAGCCTTGCTGCAGGCAGTATTCATGAGCGCATTCCAGCCCAGCAGCATCTTATCGTCCAGTCCGGGCCTCACCCGCCCACTCCGGGCGGCCAATAATTTCGCCCTGCCGTTGGCCAGCAGGTTCATAAGCACTTCGCTGTCTACGCCCGATTCCTGCAGAAAGAGGTCGGGGCGCACCGGTACGTGCAAAATATTTTTCCCTTCCCAATTGCCTTTTTCAGATATGCCATAATAACGGCAAAAAAGAACGGCATCAGTGCCCAGCAGTTCCGTTATTTCTTTTTTATCCCAAACATAAAAACGCCCCTCCTCTCCCTCACTGTCGGCATCCAGGGCAGCATAAAAACCGCCACCTTCCTGCATCATCTCGCGTTCAATAAAATCCATGGTCTGGCCAATAGTATCGGCATATCTTTTATAATGGGTAACCTGGTATGCCTCACTCAGCACCTGCAGCAGCAGGGCATTGTCGTACAGCATTTTTTCAAAATGCGGTACCAGCCATTCATTGTCTGTTGCATACCGCGCAAAGCCACCGCCTGCCTGGTCGTAAATACCGCCATACAACATTTTATCCAGGCTCAGGCAGGCCTGTTGCAGGGCTTCCTGCTTTTTAAAGAAATGAAAATAACGGAGCAGGTACTGAATGGAAAAGGTCTGCGGAAATTTAGGCGCCCTGCCAAAACCGCCCGCTTCCGTGTCAGCGGCCTTCAGCAGGTTTTGCAATACCAGGTCGGCATTTTCTTTGGTAAAAACAACTCCGGCCTGCCCGCTGGTTTCTCCTATTTTATTGGCTTGCAGCAGGTGGGCGGTAAGGCTTTCCGCCTGTGCCTCCACTTCCTGCTGCTGTTCAGAGAAGGCATGGGCAACGCCCCGCAGGGTATCGGTCCAGGAAGCACGGTTATAGGCTTTTTGGGGTGGAAAATAAGTGCCGCCATAAAAGGGCTTTGCAGCTGGTGTCAGGAAAACGTTCAGGGGCCAGCCTCCACTGCCGGTCATCACCTGCACGGCATCCATATAAATATGATCCAGATCGGGCCGTTCCTCGCGGTCAATTTTTATGTTGATGAAGTGTTCGTTCATGATCGCCGCCACCTTGGGGTCTTCAAAGCTTTCTTTCTCCATTACATGGCACCAGTGGCAAGCCGAATACCCAATGCTGATCAGGATGGGCTTGTTCTCCTGCACGGCTCTTTGCAGGGCCTCTTCTCCCCAGGGATACCAGTCTACAGGATTGTGCGCGTGTTGCAGTAAATAGGGGCTGGTCTCGTCTTTCAGCCTGTTCATTATTAGTATGTTGAATTTTAAATGTTGAATTGCACAAGTGTAGCTTCTCTTAGCACAAACTCTTAGCCAAGATTAAACCATCGACCCTTTCTGACGATAATAAATGACATTAAATCACTGCGCCAGTGAATTCAAAATTTAAACTCAACATTAAAATAACAGGATCAGATCTGGTTCAAGCTGGACAGGTATTTATCCAGCGCAGCCACCATGGAAGGAGTCTGTGGCTGTGGCGCCTTAATCTCCAGCAGCAAGCCAGCCTCTTCTACCGCCCTGGAAGTATTGCTGCCAAAGGCACCGATCCTGGTCCCGTTTTGTTTAAAACGGGGGCAATTATCAAAAAGACTCCGGACGCCACTGGGTGTAAAAAAACAGATGACATCGAACTCCTGCTGAACCAGCACTTCTTTTACATCGGCGCTGATGGTGCGGTACATATA
>CAXTMV010000367.1:2863-4537 GCA_964245425.1 uncultured Flavihumibacter sp.
TTCGCAGTTGTGCTGATTCAACCAGACTACTATCTCGTTATCCTGCTGGTTTTCCGATACCGGGTACAGGAACTTCTCATTCTCCTTGTGTTTGTTGATGACATCAAACATGCTTTTATTGGTACCATCGGCACCATAAAAAACCTTGCGTTTACGATAGAGAATGAATTTTTGCAGGTAGAGGGCTACCGCTTCAGTAATGCAGAAGTACTTGGTATCCTGCGAGATATTGACCTTCATTTCTTCACAGGTGCGAAAAAAATGATCGATTGCATTGCGGCTGGTAAAAATGACGGCCGAATAATTAACGATATCAATCTTTTGTTTGCGGAATTCTTTTGGGGGGATGCCTTCGAGCCGGATAAACGGGTGAAAAGACAATTCAATGCTGTACTTTCTGGCCAATTCGTAATACGGCGACTTATCCGTTTCCGGTTTAGGTTGGGTAATCAGGACTTTCTTAACTTTCTTTACAGCGGCAGCTGTATTTCTTTCACCGTTCTTTACCATTTCGTACTGGATATGGTTTCGCAATTTTAGAATAGGTACCTAAAAAAAATGTATTAATACTTTATAAATCAGCAAAAGTGGTATTATCTCGAAGGCGCAAAGGTACATAAAAAAGTGAAACTGGCTAACTTTAACTTCCCTTCTCACCGGGGCAAAGGATACAATATATCGGTAGGTAAAAAACAGCACCACCATAACATATGAAAGCGTCAGCAGTACGGCCGACCAGGAAGCAACGGCAAAAGCCAGCACTATCAGCAGCGGCAGCAGGAAGATCGCCAGCAATTTATTTACGAGGAATACGATAAATATATAGGTATCTGCCGCATCACGCATATTGAAAATCCAGCCGGTTAGCTTCAGAATCATGAACTTAACCAGGTAAACCAGGCCTACCGCTACCACACAATATAATAACAGCAGCCAGAAAGAAACCCGGGGCGCCATCTTGTAATAGTCCAGCAAAAAATAAACATATAAGCCGGCTACCATCACAAAGAAAATATTCAGCAGCAGGGAGGGCAGCGGTGTTTGCAGCAGCTGTTCACGTATCTGCTTTTGCCGCAGCGAACCCCTGAACACGAGGCCCAGCAGGTTGCTCACATACCTGTTAAAAAGTAATTTTACCAGGGCAAAGAAAAAAAGCAGTCCCGCCAGCAGGTAAAACAGGGCATCCTTGCCCGTTTGCGTTCTTTCTTCGGTTATTCGGTTTTCGGGCCATCCAAAAAAGCTGAAAAAAGGATGATTGATCAATGCTTCCCGGTAAGAGAACCCGCTCTTACCCGTTTTTAAAGATGCCCGCTGGCGGGCAATGCCTGTATCTGTTTTATTGGTGACGGAGTCTTTGGCGATGGTGCGCTGTTGCCTTGCGCTGTCTTTTTTTACCGTCTTGTGTTTTATTGCAGGGGTGGCGTGGAAAATAGCGGTGTCTGTGGGCGCCTGGGCCAGCGCCAACCTCGTCATCAATAACAAAATCAGGTATAAGAGGTATTTCACAAATACAGGTTGCGTGCAAAAATAACGGGGATTTAGATGGATTGAAAGGATTAAAAGGATTTTTTAATCGCACAGCGATAAGAGAGGATAGCAGAAACGCGGCAAATCGGCTTCATAGACTTTCCTGCGGCTCAGAAATAATTCAAATACCCGATTTGGATCTTTGAT
>CAXTMV010000368.1:0-4516 GCA_964245425.1 uncultured Flavihumibacter sp.
CTTTTACACAAATCAAAGCTCCTAATGGTAGTTATCAGTAAGAGCGTTTTAAATCAGTTCATTGAAAAATATCCAAAATCAGCAGAAGCGGTACTCAGGTGGTACTTGTTGTGTAAAGAGAGTGACTGGTCTGCTTTTGAGGATATAAAAAAGGTGTTCCCTGCAACAGATGCTGTAGGAAATGATCTGTATGTTTTCAATGTTGGCGGGAATAAGTTCAGGATTATTGTCCGGATTATTTTCAAAGCAAGAACGATTTTCATTCGCTTCATTGGAACTCATGGTCAGTATGACAAGGTCAAGCTTTCCGACCTATAATGCAAGCCCGACGGTCCGCGGTGATTGAGACCAAAAACAAATATGAAAAAAACAAAAGTCCAGCAGCCCGCTAAAGGCAAAAGAAAACTGGTAAAGATCCAAAGCAAGGCAGCATATGAACTGACCATGAAAGAAATCGATTTGCTCATGAAAAAAGGTGAAGCGAATCTTTCAGCAATGGAAATTAAAAAACTCAAAGCACTGGCAACGGCGGCAGAAACGTATGAAGATACCTTTCAGCCGCTCCCGGTGCCTGAATCATTGCCTGATATTGTCCGGTATAAATTGTCGCAATTACACATCAACCAAGGATATGCCGCTCAGTTGTTAGGGGTAAGCCATGCCAAATTCTCACTCATCATGAATGGCAAACAAAAACCGGACATTTACTTTATCAAAGCTGTGCATGATAAGCTGGAAGTAGATGCGAATGTGTTATTGAAAGCGATATAAATAGTTGGTTTAATTAATAATGGATTACAACCTAAGCTATGCTATAAAAATGGCTTCAATGGCGTCGGTCAAAACACACATTTCATGTAGGTTTGTTTTACTCGGGATCTCGTTTTAATTTAGAAAATTTACTCACGAGCTCCCTGGAGCTACGCTCACCCATACTACAACCAGACATTGTCGCAATTGTAGGCACTTCATCATAAACCTTTTTAATCCAGGCATCAATTTTTGTGTTGGGCGAAAACCGCTTTTTATGTCTTTGATAATATTCGATTGCAGTAAAACGGCTGGCTGGATTGAGAGAGTGCATTAACAAAATAATCTGTTCATAAGTAAGATCATGTTTGAGGGCATTAAAACACCTTCTATTCTGCAATAATGAACCACTGATACCGCCCCTATCTCCATATACTAGTCCGGATAACGGTGACATATAATCAAGCACCTCCATGGGCACCGTGTCTACTTTTAGGGACGGCGCTATCTCCCCAATAGTTTGTACCAGAGCGCCTTCATTATACTTGTAAAAAAAGACTGCGTTAGAGTCAGGTGTAAAAACGTCCCAATACATTTCCATGTATTGACGCCACAAAAGACTATCGTGAGGAACATGACATCTCAAAATGTAAGAGGTCAGGCTATCATTAAAATAATAAAGATTTGCGTAAACGGATGTATATCCTCCAGCCCTATCAACAGGAAGGCTAAAAGTGCTCCACCCGAAACCAAGATTGGTTTTTGGATTGGGATATTTTTTATCAATAAAGAAAGCTTCTATTTCTTTTAAATTCTGCTTATTCAGAGCTTTGACATTATTAATAAGATCTATATCGAGTCTTACCCATTCTTTATTTAATTGTGCAAGGGATCGATGAACTACCAAAATGGAAAATAAAAATATCATTACTCGCATTAGCTAAAATTACTCCATAAACTAGTATTTGCAACACACTCTACTTTGCATCAAATGGTTTTAACAAAAATATCGAGCGGGCATGGCCTAAGCAGAGTATTCTGAGGCACATAATATCAATGGTTGGCATAGCCATCTATTGAGCGACGTCGAACAAAACGCACACCCCTATCAAAATTTGAAGGGGTCAATGCTTTTTGAAACGCGTGAATTAACTTCGTTTGGAGAGGTTTAATAAATATTTGTAACAGAAAAATGAGGCGTTATGGAAAATGTGAAGCAAGAAAAAAGAACGTTGCTGCCTGGCAAACCAATGCACCGTGACCAGCTTTTAACAGCAGGCGATTTGTTTGATTTTAAACTACAGTTATTATTCGAAATCAAAACCCTTTTAAAAGAGCAAAACGGGCAGCCAAACAAGCAATGGTTAAAGAGCCGCGAAGTAAGAAAACTACTCGGGATTTCGCCTGGCACATTACAAAATTTACGGGTCAGAAAAATCCTGCCTTTTACCCGTGTTGGCGGCATTATTTACCATGATGCAGCTGATATCCAGATGATGCTGGAATCGAAAAAATTGCAAAGCAATTTTACTTGATCTTTTTTGCGGAAAGAATTTGCGTTTGGGTCGACAAATCCAGACGCAAATTTTATTGAATTTTTTAGCGGCATTATAACCATACGCTAGTGTAGCAAAGAATACAAAATTCTACTTTGAAAATCGAAGTAAAATTAGCAATCTTTCGCTTGATAAATTCGGTACAATTTTTTCTTTTCGACAGCAATTGTCTTTATCTATTTGCGCACTAAAAAATGATTGCCCCTGACAAATTATCAGGCATTTTAAATGGGAATTATTTGTCTACAAAAAAGTTTAGCTAAACTGTGTTACATGACTTTTCTGAAATAGATGAAACACCTTTTCAAGTCGAACGTTGCCTTAATCAACATTAACAAATAATCGGTTTATCTTTTAATCCAGTTCCCGATTGGCTTTTAACGATTACTCTTTTGTAAAATGTTTTAAGAACCAATTGAGAGGCCGTTAACAATTCTTTGATTATTGTATAGACAAAAACGCTAGGGCAACTTTCGTCCCTGAAAGTAGCTAGATGTCCGTTTGTTAAACAAACGGGTTTTTGTCCAGGGCTCCGGAGTCGCCCTGGTTGATTCTTAAAAACTTAAAACCTTGCTGAAGCCATTATAAAGCTGCTGGTGAAAGAAAAAAATAGTAGTGATATACTTTAACGTGATAAATGAAATGTGATGAAAGAGAAAAATATTAACCGTAGCCGCCCGGTAGGCTTGCGCTTGCAACCTGAAGAATACAGGTTACTTCACGATAAATACAAGGCAACAACTTGCCCGGCATTAAGCGAGTACATCAGGCGAATTTTATTCGATAAACCCATTACATTTTTCGCCCGAAACAAATCAATGGATGACTTTATGACAGAGCTGATTTTACTTCGGAAAGAGCTTGGCGCCATTGGTAATAACCTCAATCAATCAGTCAAAAAACTGAACGCATACCAGGACATTACAGAAATAAAAATCTGGATTTTAATCAACGAATCAATGATCAAAAAAATCTTTGATCAGACCGAAGAAATCAAATCAAAAATCAATCAATTTTCTGAGTCATGGTCGCAAGAATAAATAAGGGGTCAAGCCTCAAAACATCCCTCAATTATAACGAGCAAAAAATTAAACAGGAAGTTGCGGAATTAATCCTGGCAGAAAACTATTTTAAGGATGCGCAATTATTAAGTTTTCGGGAGAAATTATTTATGTTGGAACACCAGGCAAAACTGAATGAAAGAGTGAAGGCAAACAGCGTACATATTTCCTTGAGTTTTGACCCTGAAGAAAAGCTTAGCAAAGAAAAGTTCCAGGACATTGCCAAAAGCTATATGGAGCAAATCGGTTTTGGTAACCAACCTTACCTGGTATACCAGCATCATGATGCAGGGCATCCGCACATGCATATTGTGACTACAAATATCACGGCAGAGGGGAAAAGGATTGACATGAATAATATCGGCCGCACACTGTCTGAAAATGCCCGTAAATCAATTGACAAAGAATTCAAATTAATCAGTCCGGAAAGTAAAAAATTGAGCGAACGATTACAGCAAAAAGAATCCATCCAAAATGAAAACAAATTAAAGCCAGTCAGCCTTCGAAAAGTGGAATACGGAAAATCACAAACCAAGGCTGCGATCCAGAATGTGGTTGACTACGTAATGAACCAATACAAATACACTTCATTAGGTGAATACAACGCTGTTCTAAAATTATACAACGTAACGGCAGATCCCGGCCAGAAAGGAAGTCTGATGCATGAGAAAAAAGGATTAGTGTACCGGGTACTGGATGAAAATGGAAACAAAATTGGAACACCCATTAAAGCGAGTCAATTTTACAACAAGCCGACGATGAAAAATCTTGAAGTAAAATTTAAACTAAATGAAGCACTACGGGAACCTTTTGCTAAGCGGATTAAAATTAATATTGACCTGGCCATTCTACGGAAAAATACACTTGAAAATTTGTCGAAGGAACTACGGTCAGAAGGTGTTAGTGTTGTTGTGCGGCAAAGCAATGATGGCAGAATTTATGGAATGACCTTTATCGACCATAAATACCAAGCTGTATTCAATGGAAGCGATTTGGGTAGGCAGTACAGTGCGAAAGCTATACAGGAAAGGTGCTCAATCAATCCAGAAAATGTTAAACAAGAAATACCTCTTCTTACTCAAAAAATTAAAGAACCAATAAAAAATAATATCGAATTCAAAAGAGATATTTCATCAAGTGAAAAAGAAG
>CAXTMV010000369.1:0-2033 GCA_964245425.1 uncultured Flavihumibacter sp.
ATGCTGTCATTGTCTGTATATAACCGGGATTAGTAATTCTTACAGGTTTCTTACCCAGATATTCCGATAACTGATGGGTTCACTTTTGTCGCCATGGGCCTGTAGCTTAATAGGAGATGCGCCGTGCACCTTGTACGCCGGTTGGCCAATATAAGGTGTATCGCCCAGGAGGGTCGTGTTGTTTTGCACCAGCACACCGTTGTGAAAAACAGTTACTCTTGCAGGCGATTGCAATATGCCATGATCATTAAAACGGGGCGCCGTCCAAACCACGTCATAGGTCTGCCATTCGCCTGGCTTGCGGCAGGCATTCGCCAAGGGTACTGCCTGTTTGTACATACTGCCTACCTGGCCATTTACATAAGTAGTATTCTTATAATTGTCAAGTACCTGTAATTCGTAGCCACCCGCACCCCAGGGCAGGGCAGCCAGGAAGATACCGCTATTGCCGCGGGCTTGTCCGCTACCGCTGATATTTTCAGGTATACGGTATTCAATGTGCAACTGAAAATCCATAAAGCGGCGCTTTGTTTGTATGTCGCCGGCAGTTTTATCTACGGTAATGATATTGTCTGCCACGGTCCATTTTTTCCCGGCCACGGTATCTTTTGTAGCAACCCATTCATCCAGGTTTTTGCCGTCAAATAAGATAATAGCATCAGATGGCGGTGCAGCAAAATTAATACCGGGCGTAATCACCGGGGGAACCGGCGTATAATATTCTGTCTCTTCTGGTTTTGTCTGACCGAAAGAAATGCCGGCGATTACCAGCGCTGAAAAAAGCAGTACAATTTTTTTTTGCATGATGGTACATTAAAAAGTCAAAAATCAAAATTTCACCTGGTTACTACGTTTGTTATAACTCGCGCACCCAGATATTACGATAGCTGATGGGTTCACTTTTATCGCCATGCGCCTGCAGTTTAATGGGTGCAGCACCATGTTGTTTGTAAAAAGGAGCGCCGATGTAGACCGTCTGTCCTTTTAACTCTGTATGGTTCTGCAGCAGCACGCCATTGTGTATTACGGTAACATAAGCCGGTGTTTTAACAGTACCGTCGGTATTGAACCGCGGGGCATTCCAGAAAATATCGTAGGTCTGCCAGTCGCCGGGTTTTTTACAGGCATTGGCCAAAGGTATTGTTTGTTTGTATACACTGCCAGTCTGGCCGTTCACATAGGTACTGTTATTATAACAATCCAGTATTTGTATTTCATACCCATCGTCGCCCGGGCCTGTAGATGCCAGGAACACACCGCTGTTGCCACGGGCCTGCCCGGTACCCGTAATATTGGCCGGTATTCGCCACTCCATATGCAGCTGGTAATCGGTAAAGGATTTTTTCGTTTGTATATTACCGGCAGTCTTGTTAACGGTTAGCACACCGTCTGCCACTGTCCAGTTGGCGGCCTCACCCGGCGCTTTTACGGATGTCCACTGATCCAGGTTTTTGCCATCAAACAAAACAACGGCATCTGAGGGTGCATCGGAGATTGAATTGCCGGGTGTAACTACTTTGGGAACCGGGCTATAGAATTCTGTAGCCTTGGGATCACCTTTTTCCTGGCCCAGAAGGCTGGCTGAAACAAAAGCGGTCAGCAAAAAGGCGGGGATGATTTTCTTAATCATATTAACAGTCCTTTATTTAAATTGGGTTTATTATTTTTTTGTCAGACAACAGGTAATTTGTATCCGTTGTGGTATTCTTTCATCAGGTATTTGGCGTTGATGGCTTCATCCGTAAAGCGCTCTTTCGCAGCATCCCATTCTAATTTTTTACCGCTCCTGAATGCAATATTACCCATCTGTGAAACAGTGGCCACATGTGCGCCTGCCTGGATGGAACAATGAAGGTCTTCCATTTTACGCGACCTTACCACGTCTATAAAGTTCTGCATGTGTTTATCAAGGCCGTTGTCGGAAGATTTTTCAAATGGCTTGGCCACCTTGCTTTTGCTTTGCTTTTCTTCAATCACTTCCCAGCCGCCGCGGTTTAATATCAGTGTTCCATTATTGCCAATATAGGCAATAC
>CAXTMV010000369.1:2043-4458 GCA_964245425.1 uncultured Flavihumibacter sp.
ATCAAATTCATATAAAGTGGTGAGGGTATCGGGTGTTTCTTCTAACAGGTCCGGGTAAGCGAACCTGCCGCCCAATGCAGAAACAGATTTTGGAATGGGCGATTTCATGCCCAGCAAACCATAATCTATCAGGTGCACGCCCCAGTCGGTCATCAACCCGCCTGCATAATCCCAGAACCAGCGAAAATTAAAATGAAAGCGGCTTGCGTTAAACGTTCGGGTGGGAGCGGGTCCCAGCCACTGCTTAAAATCTACACCGGCCGGTGGCGCGCTGTCTGGAACAACGGGGCCCGGTTTCATCCAGCCCTGGTAGCACCAAACCTTTACCGTCCTGATATTACCCAGCTGGCCGCTCTGTACATAATCAACCGCATCCCTGAAATGCTGCTGGCTGCGTTGCCATTGCCCTCCCTGTACAGCCCTTTTATATTTTTGCTGTGCGGCTACCATGGCGCGGCACTCCCCGATGGAATTACCCACCGGTTTCTCGCAATAAACGTCTTTGCCGGCGGCACAGGCTTCCATCATAATCAGTGCATGCCAGTGATCGGGTGTTCCGATGATCACTGCATCAATATCCTTCCTGTTCAGTACCTCTTTATAGTTGGTATATGTTTTTACTTTGCTGGCGTCTACATTCTGTTTGGCCAGTCCTGCCATTCTTTTGTCCAGCACGCTTTGGTCAATATCGCAGATGGCGACCAGGTTTACACCCGGTATTTTAACGGCGGCCGAAGTATCTGCCCATCCCATGCCGTTAATACCGATGGCGCCGATATTTATCTGGTCGCTTGGCGCAACCCGGTTCTTAAAATAAGCAAAAGCCTGGTTATTGAATGCGGAGGCCAGTGCGCCTGCGCCGAGCAGTACGGAAGATTGTTGCAGAAATTTTTTTCTGGAAGCCATAACGATTGTTGTTTATTTATGTAAGAAGATCATTCGCCTGGTACCTGTTAGCTACCCGCAGACAGGCAGCGCAGACCAACTCCCTTTCGGAAAACAACCCTATCCTGTTTAAACATGATGAAAACCCCTGTAGCAGGCATTGCTGAACAATTGGGCTATGTGTAAGCATGGCAAGACTTTTTCTGAATTTGGGAGAACGGGTTGAAAATTACGAAAATTTAATATGCGGAATGATTTATTAACAGACTTTAATCATTTGACATTTCGCCGGGATGATTGTATGTTTGGCATACATTCATGTCATTCGCAGAAAAAATAAAATCGAACCCCGCGCTGAAAAGACTGGCCATGTGGCTTATCAGCTCCGAGGGAGGCATTCGGCCACGCTGGTGGGTGCGGCATTTTGTAAATCCATTTTACCACAAAAAAGGGAAAAACACTATTTTTTTCCGGCGGGCAAGAATCGATACCATGCCTTTCAACCATTTTGAAACCGGCCAGCATGTTACCATCGAGGATTTTTCATTTATAAACAACGGCCTGGGCCCGGTTGATATCGGTGACTGGTCCTTTATTGGCGCCGGTAATGTAATCATCGGACCCGTGAACATTGGCAAACATATTATGACCGCCCAGCATGTGGTCATGAGCGGTATGAATCATGGGTTTAACGATGTTACCACCGGGTTTCGCTACCAGCCATGCACCACCGCAGTTATTACCATTGGTGATGGCTGCTGGATTGGCGCCAACAGTGTAATAACAGCCGGCGTAACCATCGGAAAGTTTTGCGTGGTAGGCGCGGGCAGCGTGGTAACCAAAGATGTACCCGATTATTCCATTGTAGCCGGCAGCCCTGCCAGGCGCATAAAACAATTCAACCACCAGACAAAAGAATGGGAACGCGTGTAAGATGGCTGATGTTGGGATTTTTGAATGTTGAGGTTGCACGCACGCTATGTAAAAATAAATCCCAAAATAACACCCTCTCAAAATCAAAAAATGATGGCCAGAAAAATGTATTACCTGGGCACCTGCAGCACTTGTAGTGCCATTATAAAAGAAACAAAGATTACGACAAAGGACTTCCTGCTGCAGGACATCAAAACCGAAAAAATAACCGCCACCCAGCTGGCCGATATGAAAAAAATGGCGGGTAGCTACGAAGCGCTTTTTAGCCGGCGGGCGCTGAAATACAAGGAACTGGGCCTGAAAGACAAAACACTCACAGAGTTGGATTACCGGAATTATATACTGGAAGAGTATACTTTCCTCAAACGGCCAGTTACCATTGCGGGTAATAAAATTTTTATTGGCAGCGAAAAGAAAACCGTGGCTGCATTGGCAGTAGAATTGAAATAGCTGGTAAGAGACTTCCGACGGGCCGTTTCCAGCGCCCAGTCCTGCATCCGGGCCGTTATCCGCCTATCTTCCACCTATCGTAAAAATTTGATTGTTACGCTGTTGTCTGCTGAAACCCGCCGGCCTTTATTTGAAGCCCCCGGAAAC
>CAXTMV010000370.1:0-4423 GCA_964245425.1 uncultured Flavihumibacter sp.
ATACGTTTAAGTAATAAGTTTAAATAAGTTCTAAGTAGTAAGTAATAAGTGTTGCATGCTTGCCCGGCACAAGACCTTACAACCTATTACTTACTACTTAAAAAGCGTTGCCAATCCTGTAGCATTTTTCCTTTCAGTACCCGCGGAAATTTATGCTGGCCGCCTACTTTTCCAAGCGATTGCATAAACTCCATAAAATTATTTTCTTTTAATACCGATACCGTAATTTCTTTTAAGGCATTTTCTCTCTCCACGGCATAATCGTCATTCAGGTCCTTTAAGTAATTATCAATTTTTTCTTTCAGCACTGAACTGTCAACTTTGTCATCGCAGGCAATATACCAGTTGTGCGCAAAAAAATTGCCCGATGGTACGCCCGCTACGGTAAATTCAGGAATGGAAATATTTAAGTCCTCGCTGGCTAGTTGAACGGCCTTTGTCATATTTTCAACACTCAGGTGTTCACCCACCAGGCTCAGGTAATGTTTGGTGCGGCCGGTAATCACTATTTCACAGCGTTCTTTGTCGGTGAACCGTACCGTATCACCGATCAGGTATCGCCAGGCGCCTGCAGCGGTGCTGATAAGCAGTGCATAATCCTTTCCTTCTTCTACTTCATGTATCATTAATGCCTCCGGGTTATCAATCATATTCCCTTCTGCATCAAAATTATCTTCGTTAAAAGGTACAAATTCAAGGAATATATGTTCGTTGGTTACCAGCTTCATGCCTTTTGCATATTGCCGGTCCTGGTAAGCAATAAAGCCCTCTGATGCCAGGTAGGTTTCAATATAGGTCAGCGGGCGGGCCAGCAGTTTTTCAAATCCTTTCTTATATGGCTCAAACGATACTCCTCCATGTACAAAAAAAGCCAGGTTGGGCCAGATATCGTGTATGGTTTCCAGTTTGTACCGCTCAATGATTTTTTCCATGCAAATCTGTATCCAGGCGGGCACACCTACTATAAAGCCGATATCCCAGCCGGGGGCTTCTTCTACTATCTCCTCCAGTTTTTTGGTCCAGTCTTTTTCTTTTGCAATTTTTTTTCCGGGCTTGTAGAAAGGGGAAAACCAAAAAGGCACTTTTCTGGCGGTAATGCCGCTTAAATCGCCTGCATAATAACCCTGGCCTTTTTGCAGGGAGGTGCTGCCGCCGATCATCAGCCAGCCCTTACTTACGGCACGCACTTCAATGTCTTCATAATTGCGCAGGCTCAGCAATTGTTTTATCATAACAATGCGGTTACCACGCAACAGGTCTTTGGTTACCGGAATATATTTGCTGGCAGATTCCGAAGTACCGGAACTAAGGGCATAATATTTTATCTTATCGGGCCAGCAGATACCGGGTTTGCCTTCCAGGGTTTTATGCCACCAGTCTTTGTATATTTTGTTGTAGTTGCTGGCCGGCACCAGCTCCTGGAATTTCTTGCCTACATGCTTGCTGAACAGTATCTCATCAAATAGGTATTGTTGTCCGAACTCTGTAAACCTTGCTTTCTTCAGTAATTTTTTTAACACTTTAATCTGCTGCCGCCGGGGTGAGTTGGCCGGCAACCGCAATGCTTTTGATACAGTCTTGGGTAAATGAAGATCGATAAGCGCCATGGATCAACAAGCAATTTCTGATGAAGCCCAAAATTACGGATTGCATTTATACAAAACCGAAGTATTTAAAGGTTTAATACAGGGTTGATACCGTTGGTAAAAGCCATGCCCATACAGGTTTGCCGCAGTTACCATGCGATCCGATTGTCAGCAAACGATGGCCTTTTTGCGCATCGTTACGGTACTGCCCGGTAATCCGGCACCTGCCGGCCAAAAATTTCTTTTCGTATTCTGCCAATCTTGTAACTTTCGCTTCAAATAATTCAATTATGGCAGATAAGGCAGCATTTCTGGACGCGGTCAAATCAGGATATACATTTAAAGGAGAGGCCGCAAAAATAGGCGTAGCCATGCTTGACGGTGCCGTGGTGCCCGGTGCAGATGTATTTCTTCCCTTGAAAACAATGAACCGCCATGGACTGATTGCAGGTGCAACGGGAACCGGCAAAACAAAAACGCTGCAACTGATGAGTGAATGCCTCAGCGATGCCAGTGTGCCTGTTTTATTGCTCGATATAAAAGGTGATTTAAGCGGCATAGCCGCTGCCGGAACGGTAAACGATAAAATTACGGAGCGCTATGGCAAACTGGGTGCTACCTATAAACCGGCCGCTTACCCGGTTGAGTTTCTTACCCTCAGTAACCAGAAAGGTGCCAGGCTAAGGGCCACCGTTAGTGAGTTTGGCCCGGTATTGCTCAGTAAAATACTGGACCTGAATGATACCCAGGAAGGCCTGGTGGCAATGATTTTCAAGTATTGCGACGATAATAAATTACCCCTGCTTGATCTGAAGGATTTTATCAAAGTATTGCAATACATCAGTGCGGAAGGAAAAGATGAAATAGAGAAATCGTACGGAAAAATAGCTACTACCAGCACCGGTACCATTCTTCGCAAAGTGGTAGAATTGCAGCAACAGGGGGCCGATGTTTTTTTTGGGGAAAAGAGCTTTGAAGTAAATGACCTGATGCGCATAGCAGACGATGGCCGCGGCATCATATCCATTTTACGTGTAACCGATCTGCAGGATAAGCCCAAACTCTTTTCTACCTTTATGTTGCAGATGCTGGCCGAATTATATGCCAGCTGCCCCGAAGAAGGCGATCTGGATAAGCCAAAGCTTATCATGTTCATAGACGAAGCGCACCTGATCTTCCAGGAAGCCAGTGATGCCCTGCTGCAACAGATTGAAACCATTGTAAAGCTGATCCGCTCGAAAGGGATTGGTATTTTCTTCTGCACACAAAATCCTATGGACGTTCCGGCAAGCGTGCTGGCGCAACTGGGCCTTAAGGTACAACACGCCCTGCGGGCATTTACGGCGGCCGACCGCAAAGTGATAAAACAAACTGCTGAAAATTATCCCGAAACCAGTTTTTATAAAACAGAAGATCTTATAACGCAGATGGGTATCGGCGAAGCGCTTATTACCATGCTCAATGAAAAGGGAATACCAACACCACTGGTCTATACGATGCTGATGGGACCCCGCAGCCGCATGGATATTTTAACGGATGCTGAAATTGATGGTATCGTGGGCGCTTCCAAAATAACCGGTAAGTACAACCAGGTCATAGACAGCCAGAGCGCTTATGAAATACTAACCCAAAAATTACAGGATGCTGCTGCCAAAACGGACCAGGCAAAACAGGATACCCAGGCAAAAGCTACACCAGGCTTTTTCGACAGCCCAATTGTTAAACAGGTAGAAAGAACTGCGGCCAGTGTCATTACCCGCAGCCTGCTGGGGGCCCTGGGTTTGGGTGGCCGTAGCAACCGTAAAAGCCTGTTTTAAAATGGAATATAAAATCTATTGATTGTTCAATTGCTAATCTTACCAATAAACTGACAACAGGGCCGTTAGCTGCTGCCACAGGTTCAGCATGCCTTGTACAAAAAATACTATGGCCGCGTATTTTTTTCCAGCAGGCCATTCTCATTCACCGTTATTTTTCGTTCAGCCTGTAAAAAACCAATCACTTCCCAGGCCTTTTCACTGGAAATGCCCTTTAATTGCTGCAACAAATCTGCGATGGTTACGGCACCCACGGCAACAGCCGTTTCTATATGCTGCCGAATGATTGTGAAATCAGCAGCGGTCAGCGCTGTTTTTTTTAATTGCAGGCAATTATCGCAAATGCCACAGGGTTTCATGGCCAGGTCGCCAAAATAATTACCCGTCAGTACGCTGCGGCAGTCTTTTGTGTTTTCTGCATAGCCGGCCAGGTATTCAACCCGCTGCGCGAATTCATCTTTCCGCCTTTTATACTTTAGCTGATCGATGGTCAGGTCTTCTGCACGCACACGGGGCTGCAGCAGGTATAACTGCGGGGTATCTTTCTGCGGCTCATAACGAATGATATGGTACCCATGCAGTTGCTGCAGCATTTGTTTGATCTCTGCCGGGTCTTTTTTTAGCCAGCCCGCCAGTTGCTTTTCAAAGATGGCCACCGGCGCATCAAAGATACCGGTGTACGAACGCAACAATAGTTTGATAAGCGGCTCCGCTTCCGGATGCATTGCTTCAAACTGGTAAAGCATCTCCTTATTGCAGGTAAACTGTGCCCTCACCGGAACAAAAACCTGTTCACTAAAGCTCATGAAATTTTCCTGTTCAAGTACTTTCAGCACATGCATTACCCCGGCTGCGGGCAGGTTGAATTTCTTTATAAAATCTGCTGTGTCGAAATCGAAATAATTTCCTTCACCACTACCGGCTGGCAGTTGCAGGTAATTGGCAATAGCCTGGTATACCCGGCGAACGGCTTCAATGGGTGGAAAACGTTGATCCGGCAACTCCCGCAGGGCTGCAAGA
>CAXTMV010000371.1:0-4358 GCA_964245425.1 uncultured Flavihumibacter sp.
ATCGTTGTTGGTACAGCCGCCTTGAAAAGTATGGTACAGGCCCAGGTAGTGTCCCATTTCATGCGCCACTACCACATCGTTTGAATAAGAGCTGCCGAAATAGCTGGCTTCAATAATGATACCATCCAGGTTGCTGCCATGGGCGGAAGGAAGATAAGCATAGCCCACCACGCTGGTGGGAATGCTTTTTACCAGCCAGATATTGATGTAACAAAGCGGGTTCCAGCGGTTAAGATCTTTGATGGCCTGGTCGTCAGAATAATAATCCGGGCCGCCCATCACGGTATTGGCTGAAACATCGCGGGTAATGCCATTGGTAGGGTTATTGGCCGGATCGCGCTGCGCCATGCAAAACTGTATCTGCGTATTTACACCGTCTGTGGGGTCATAATAACCATTGTTGGCATAAGCTTCATTCAGGTGCTGTATGCCCTGGAAAACCTGTGCATCTGAAATATTTTCTGCACCATTGTTATGTATGATGTGCACCACTACGGGCAGCGTCAGGATGCTGCTGTTCCTTTCTGCTCTCAATGACCCCGATGCAATGGCATGGTTGCGGGCGGCCAGTATCTTTTCTGCCTGTTCCTGGATGGCTTTGTATTCAGGGTGAAGTGCATACAGGTGTTGCATTACCCCCTGTTGCCCGCAGGAGGTAGCGGGGATAACAGCTTGCGCAAAAGCGCCTGCGCAAAAAAAACAACTTGTCAGCAGTAATAGTAGCCGGTACATCATTGGTTCAGGCGCAGCATTGGCTTTGTTAGGAGCATACGCGCCTGCCCTGAAAACGGTTGGAAAAAGGTTTTAGTGTGGAAGGGGGCAGATCACAGCTTACCCAGGCTTTTCTCAACCAGTTGCACGCATTCCAGTATTTGCGCCTTGCTGATCAGCAGCGGGGGCGCGAAGCGTATCTTATCGCCGTGCGTAGGCTTGGCCAGCAGGCCGTTTTCTTTTAAAGCCAGGCAAAGATCCCAGGCGGCTTCCTTGTTCTTGTGTTCTATCACTACTGCATTCAACAGGCCTTTGCCACGTATCGTCTTTATAAAGGGCGATTGAAGGCTTGCCAGCCCGTTTCTTAATAATATTCCCATAGCGGCTGCATTTTCTGCCATTTTTTCTTCCTTTAACACCTGCAGGGCAACAATGGCTGTCTTACAGGCAATCGGGCTGCCGCCATAAGTAGAACCATGCTCGCCGGGTTGAATGGTCATCATGATTTCATTATCCGCCAGCACGGCGCTTACGGGCAGCACGCCACCGCTCAATGCCTTGCCGAGGAGGAGGATATCGGGTCGTACGTTTTCGTGATCACAGGCCAGCAGCTTACCCGTGCGACAAAGACCCGTTTGTATTTCATCCGCTATAAACAATACCCGCGCATCTTCACAATACTGCCGGGCTTTGGAAAGATAGCCTTCATCCGGCACTACTACCCCGGCCTCACCCTGTATGGGTTCTACCAGGAAGCCGGTAACATTTTTATCCTGCAAGGCGGCCGAGAGGGCCGCCAAATCGTTATAAGGGATCACTTCAAAGCCGGGCATAAAGGGGCCAAATCCTGTATAGGAAGAAGGATCGGTGCTAAAGGATACAACGGTACTGGTGCGGCCATGAAAATTACCGGCGCAAACAATGATCTTCGCTTTGTTTTCTTCGATGCCCTTAACAACATACCCCCAGCGCCGCGCCAGTTTAATGGCGGTCTCCACCGCTTCCACGCCGGTATTCATAGGCAATACCTTGTTGTACCCAAAATAGCTGGTAATATAAGCCGCATATTCACCCAGTACATTGTTGTGAAAGGCCCTGCCCGTTAACGTTAGTTGCTGTGCCTGTTCCATAAAGGCTGCAATGATACGCGGGTGGCAATGCCCCTGGTTAACGGCTGAATAACCGCTAAGAAAATCGTAGTACCGGTTTCCATCCACATCCCATACGTACACGCCTTCGCCACGGTTCAGCACCACGGGCAGGGGGTGGTAATTGTGTGCGCCGTATTTTTCTTCCAGTTCAAGGTAATGCAGGGTGGCAGCGCTGGGCGCAAGGGTTGGGTGCATGATCGTATAATTAAAAATGGATAATTAAATAAAAAAAGGAGACGGATCTGCGATAAGATCTGCAGGCAGCAACTCAGTGATTGAGAAAATCAAGGTTTAGCAGGAGAAACCGTAATATGTATGCTTTTAAATTGATAGCAGTGATTTGATGCAAGATAATGAAAATGGGTAATATTATGGCGGATGACAGGATGTTTGCTGCCTGATTGTACAGTTGTCAGCCATCCTTGCCAGCCTTTATTTACGCCCTTCAATAAATACCGGTGTTAGTGATAGATCAATGGCCAGGTTGCCGTTTGCAATTGCTGCCGGCACTGCATGGCCAAAAAGTTCGGTTGCTTTTGCCGCAGTACCGGTAAAGGGCAACAGGTAATGGGTTGCCGGCTGATCTTCACCCGCAAAAGCATCGCGGTTTTCCCAGGCAATATAGAGATTGCTTTTCCCGGCCCGGGTAATTTCAAAAAAATACAGCAATGGTTGCTCCGGCAGATCTAATCGGCGAACGGTTTTGATACCGGCCAGCAGCCCGGCCATTTTTTTAAATACGGCCGCTTCGGGATGCGCCTTGCTTAGCTGGCCGTTTTCATAGTCCAGTAGTTTGTTTTTTCCGTACATCAGGGTCATCAGGTCATTTTTTTCTTCGGTATTGTGCCAGAGGTCCCAGTACATCGTCTTCTGCACACCCGCAGAAAATGCCAGTATGTTCCGCATTACTATGTCGCGGCATTGCATGCGGTCGTATTTATCTGTTAATGCCTGCGGCGATCCCATCATAAACATCTGGGTCTGGGCTGGCAGGCTGCTCATGCTGTCGTACAAGGCAGCGATTGGGTTTTTGATTTTCAGGTAAGCGGCGGTATCCCTGGCTACAATGGCCCGCTGCCATTCGGCCACCTGGCCAATGTATTTGCGGTTGGCAGGAAATCCGAAAAATCCCGGGCCATTGTATTCTGTACAGATGATGGGCTGGTGATGGCCCGAGTCGGCCAGCAATTGCCTAAAGTATTGCACCCTGGCCGGGATGGAATAGGGATCCCGGTACAGGCGAATATCAAACAGATCAAAAGAAGCAGCGGCTTCTTTTATGGCCTTGCTAAAAAAAGACAGTCCATATTGCTGGCCCGGAAAAGGCGGCTGGGGCGGGGGATTGAATAATCCATCGTAACCACCCATTACAACCATGGCGGCAGGGTCAGCAGCTTTAACGGCACGGTAAAATGTTTTTAGCTGGTTGATAAATTCATCCGGCGTGCCCGCCCAGTAGATCGGGTTATTGGCCTCCGAATCGTTCTCCCAGTATTTTATTTTTCCCTTGCAGTGCTTTACCAGTTCAAAAATGAATTGGTAATAATCGTCGGCCGATTTTGCCGGGGAAGGCGGCAGTGTGGTGGAGGCCGTCTTTGTAGCCCATAAAGAGGACGAAAATACCGAAACCAGCAGTTCGTCCTGCGGTGCCAGTTGCAACAGGAGGGTGTCTACCGCGTTCCAGTGGTATTGGCCTTTGGCCGGCGCCAGCTGCTGCCAGAACAGGTATACCTTGCTGAGGTGAACGTTCATATTTCTTAACTGCGGCATAAATATCGCAGGTGGATTGCCGTCTCCGTAAGAAAAACCCCAGGCTACGCCCAGCGCAGGGCCGGGTACTGAAATAACAGTTGTATTATTCTGCGGTTGTGCATAACAGGTATTAATTATACATGCTGACAAGATGATAAAAAAGACAAGGCCGCGGGGTTTCATACAATTGTTTTTTTGGGTGATGGAAGGGCCGGCCGCAGAACGCCGGAAGCATGCTGCTGGAAGACCTGTGATAATTGCTGCGTATGCTGCAATAAAAATTGCAGTTCGCTTGCCGAATAGGCGGAAAAGACCCTGAATACATCCGCTGCCATGGCGGTATAATACTGTTTGGTGCGTTCGTGCTTTTTAGGCAAAAACCGGATGATCACTTTCCGGCGATCCTGCGGATCGGCCTCCCGCTTTACAAAACCGGCTTTTTCCAGCCGATCGATAACACTGGTCACCGCCCCGGTCGTGAGCCGGGTAACCCTTGCCAGGTCGCCGGCCGTGCAGGTACCCATTTCCAGCAGAAAATCGATGCATTCCGCATCGCTGGGGTTCAGGTTCATTTTTTCTGCAATGGCCGACTGCAGCAGGAGCGAAGACCGCGTCATTTTCCGGGTGGCCGTCATCAGTTCAAAAATCAATGGGTCGGTCTTTTTTCCTTTTGCCATGTGGCCGGGTTATTTATCTTGCTTATTAAATATCTTATATTTCAAGATAAATATACATATTTTTAAC
>CAXTMV010000372.1:0-4320 GCA_964245425.1 uncultured Flavihumibacter sp.
CGGAAGGATCCACAAGCTGTTTGGTGTGCAGGTATCGGTAACCGAGTTCTTTAAATATGCTACGGTCAGCAGCCTGGCAGCCTATATTAACAGGGAAAGCAATCAGGAAGACCAAACTGCTCATAACAGCAATAATTATATACCAACAGCGGAAAAGAAAGCATATTACTCGCTTAGCCACGCGCAACAGCGTATTTATTTTCTGTATGAATTCGACAAGACTTCCATTGCATACAATGTGCCGCAGGCCATCCGCCTGCAGGGAACGGTAGATGCCGATCGTTTGCAGCATGCATTTACCCAACTGATCATGCGTCATGAAAGCCTGCGTACTTCCTTTGTATTGGAAGATGCCATGCCCGTGCAAAAAATTGCAGCGGAGACCGGCTTTACCATTGACCAGCACAGCCTGTGGAATGAAAACGGACAACCTGTTGCCGATGAAGCAATAGACGCCGAAATAAGGAAATTGATACGACCATTCGATCTTGCGAACGGACCATTGATAAGAGTTGCCCTGTTGCGTACCGGCCACACCGAACATATCTTAGTGGTGGATATGCACCATATTATTACGGATGGCATTTCATCCGGTTTGCTGGTGAATGATTTCATGGCTTTCTATAATAATATTGCCCTGCCCGAACTTCCTTTGCAATATAAAGACTATGCAACCTGGGAACAGGGCGAAGACCGGCAATCAGCAATGGATCAGCAGAAAAATTTCTGGCTGCAGCAATTTGCAGCGCTGCCGCCTGTAATAACCCTGCCGGAAGATTATGAAAGACCGGCTTTTAAAACGGCAGCAGGCGATACTAGCCCGTTTTTCCTGACAGCAGCCGAGACAGCATCCCTGAAAAATGCAGCCAAACAGGAAGGCGTTACCGTTTTTATGTTCCTGCTGGCAGCCTATAATGTATGGGCAGCCCGCGTAAGCAACCAGGATGATATTGTGATTGGCACTTCCACGGCAGGCCGCTCGCATACCGACCTGGAGAAAATAATCGGTATGTTCGTTAATACGCTGCCGTTAAGAAATCAACCCAAGGGCGATTGCTCTTTCAGCGATTTCGTAAAAACCGTAAAAATAAACACCCTCGCCTGTTTCGATCACCAGGCGTATCCTTATGAAGCATTGATTAATGAATTGCAGGTAGAAAGAGATAGCAGCCGCAATCCTTTATTTGACCTGATGTTTGCCTACCAGAATTTTGAAGAAGGTGTGCTTGATATGCCAGGCCTCGCATTCAGCAGCTACAGCACGGCACAACCGATTTCCAAATTTGACCTGATGCTGAACGTAAAAGAAGCAGGCGACAGCCTATTGCTGAATTTCGAATATTCAACCGCGTTATTCAGCAAAGAAACCATTGGCAGGTTCATCATTTATTTCAAAAATATTTTGACTGCTGTAATGGGTAGTACGGCGCAAAGAATCGCAGATATTGACATGTTGCCCGCCGCAGAAAAACAAGAACTGCTGGCCATATCCTGCGGTGAAGAGATGGTTTATCCCACAGAAAAAACGTTGGCTACCCTGTTCCGGGAGCAGGCGCATCGCACACCGGCTAATACCGCCCTGGTCTTTGGTGAGCAAAAGATGAGCTACCAGGAACTTGATAAGAGAGCCGATGCCCTGGCAGGTTACCTGGCGCAAAAAGGCGTGGGGACAGGTACGGTGGTAGGACTGCTCACAGATCGGTCGCTTGATATGATCGTTGCAATGGTGGCTATTTTAAAAGCCGGCGGCGCTTATCTGCCGCTCGACCCCAATCACCCGTCCGATCGCTCCGCCTATATGCTCGCCAACAGCCAGGCCCGGGCATTGATCACGGAAAAAAAATACAGTAACCGGTACAACCATCTAATTGCTACGCTGGAGATTGACGATGAAGCCATTTTTTCAGGATCGGCACAAACATCCGGCAGAACAGGGTCAGACCTGGCCTATATTATTTATACTTCCGGTACCACCGGCCAGCCAAAAGGCGTGCTGATCAGCCACCAGCCTGTCATCAACCTTATCTATTCGCAGACAGCAAAATTCGGCATTGCAGCCAACGACAGGATTCTGCAATTTTCCACTATCTGTTTTGACGCTTCTGTAGAACAAATCTGGCTCGCCTTGCTGAATGGCGCTACCCTGGTGCTGGTAGCAAATGAAACCATTGCCGATGCGGTTGCCTTCGAAAAATATATAAAGGATCAGTCCATTACACACCTGCACGCGACACCCTCTTTTTTAGAGACGATGAACATTGGAACCGGTAACAGCCTTAAAAGAGTCATTGCAGGCGGAGAAGAATGCAAAATACAACTGGCCGGAAGGTTTGGAGCAACCATTGCTTTTTATAATGAATATGGACCTACGGAAACAACCGTTACCGCTATTGAATACCGCGTAAATGGAAATGAGCAGGCATTGGTGCTGCCGATTGGCAGGCCGCTGCACAATACACGCAGTTATATACTGGGCAATCAGCTGGAACTGCTGCCCCTTGCCGTAAAAGGCGAATTGTATATCGGAGGGGACGGACTGGCAGCCGGGTATATGGGTGATGCAAATGAGGGCAAATTCATGCCAGACCCTTACAAGGCAGGTGGCCGTCTTTACCGTACGGGTGATTTGGCCAGGCGGCTCCCCGACGGAAACCTTATTTTCTGCGGCCGAATCGATGGACAGGTTAAAATAAGAGGATTTCGGATCGAGCTCGGCGAGATTGAATCATCCTTGTATGCCTACCCGCAAATACAGGAAGCCGTTGTGCTGGCAAAGGAATACGCAGGCGAAAAATACCTGGCGGCGTATTATACAGCAGCAACAACATTGTCTGTAGCTGCATTGAAAGATTTTTTATCGGCCCGGCTGCCCGGTTATATGATACCTGTTTATTTTATACGGGTGCCGGTCATGCCGCTGACGCCCACTGGCAAAACAGATCGCAAAGCATTACCGGATCCTGTTTTTGATACCGGTGAAACTTATACCGCACCCACAAATGAGGTGGAACAGCAACTGGCCGCTATATGGTCTGTTGTACTGGGCAAGGAAAAAATAGGTATTCATGCTAACTATTTTGATCTCGGCGGCCATTCGCTGAGCATCATCAAAATGAATAAACTCATCAACGATCATTTTAACTGTAATATTTCTGTAGGAAATATTTTTCGCCTGCCCACTATACATGCCCTCGCCGATTTTATTATCAACGGCGATCAAAAAGTGAAAGAACTGGAAACCGGTCTGAACGAAAGGGAAGACGCACTCGAACTGATAAGCGAACTGATAAATTAACAACCGCATGAATCAATACAATGGTTTTGAAATTGCCATCATTGGCATGAGCGGGCGATTTCCGGGTGCCGCCGACACAAATGCCTTCTGGCAAAACCTGCGCAATGGTGTTGAATCGATCAGTTTTTTTACAGACGAGGAACTGCTGGCCGAAGGTGAAGACAAAGCCGCATTGAACCATTCTTTGTATGTAAAGGCCAATGGCTTTCTGCAGGATAAGGAATTTTTCGACGCTTCGTTTTTCAATTACCTGCCGGATGAAGCGGCATTGATGGATCCGCAGATGCGCCTGCTGCACGAATCTGTCTGGCACGCGCTGGAAAATGCCGGGTATGATGTTAACAGGTATAAAAACAGGATCGGGCTTTTTGCAGGGGCCTCGCCCAACCTGAACTGGGAGAACTATAGTATTATAAAGAATGCCGATAAAAAAGTAGACGATTATTCTGCCAATATATTCCGGAGTGCGCTGCATAATAATACGCGTGTTTCTTATGCACTTAACCTGAGAGGCCCTTCTATTTCGCTTAGTACCGCCTGTTCCACATCGCTGGTGGCCATTCACCAGGCATGTAACAGTTTGCTGTTGGGAGAATGTACCATCGCCGTGGCTGGTGGCATATCCATCAGCAATCATTCAAAAAAAGGCTACCTGTACCAGGAAGGCATGATTAGTTCTGCGGATGGCCATTGCCGTGCATTCGACGCAGCGGCCAGCGGAACCGTACCGGGAGAGGGGGTTGCCGTGGTAGTATTGAAACGCTTAAAAGCGGCGCTCGAAGATAAAGACAATATACTGGCAGTAATAAAAGGAACAGGTGTTAATAACGACGGCAATGAAAAAGTCGGCTATACGGCACCGGGAGTAGACGGGCAGACGGAAGCCATCATGATGGCGCGTAAAATGTCTAAGTTATCGTCGTCGAGCATTAGTTATGTGGAGGCGCATGGCACGGGTACGAAGCTGGGGGATCCGATAGAAGTGGAGGCGTTGAACCGTGCCTTTGGTGAGCCGGGAGAAAAAT
>CAXTMV010000373.1:0-4290 GCA_964245425.1 uncultured Flavihumibacter sp.
CTATCAATCTGTCATATTTTGATAAAAAACTATTGTTATAACCTGTTAACCAATAATGATTGCGCAACGAATTTAAATAGGCCCTGTTAATATTGAAGGTCAGATATATTTAATATAGAAAAATTTTGTTAGCTACCAATCCTGCTTTTTTCGTCTTCTGCACCTGATTTATGATTGTCCGCTGCTTTTACAGTTTTTCGGCCAAACTTATAATTAAGACTTAGGCGCACCTGTGTGCTTTCATAACCGCCACTGCCTTTAATGAATAGCTGCCCATACTGTGTAGTACCTTTCCAGTTGCTGCTGTGGAACAAATCTGATACAGCTATCCTTAATGAAAGATTATTGAGCAAAAAGCTTTTTTGCATCGCTACATCCACCGAACCCAGGCTTTGTGTGTGATAAGTGCCTGCCCAAATAGATGGGCTGCTGTACCAACCAGAGACTTCGAGACGATAGGATCTGGGAAGATCAAAAGAGTTTTGTCCGTAAAAACTTATCGTGTTTTGGTTAATAGGCTCAAACTTCGGATTGGTTGCATCGTAAATGCTTCGATAAGCATTAACACTGCTATAAACACTCCACCATTTGGCCACTCTAAAGGGATAGCTTATTCCAAGGTTAATTACCCGCTGGTTAGCAATATTTTGCGGCGAGATGAAATTTCGATTATTACCCAACGTGTCAGTTATTTGCGCGAAGAAGTTAGTTATATAGCTATAAGACAAAGTAGTATTTAAAGTATAATTATAAGTGTGGCTAAACTGAATGGCATTCGTATATTGTGGTTTTAGAAATGGGTTACCCTTACTAAAAGAAAGCTCATCCAGGTTGTATTCGAATGGGTTTAATGAACGGTAATCCGGCCGCTCTATACGGCGGCTGTAGGTTAAGCCCAAACTGTTTTTTGTATTTATCTGATAAGTTAATCCTCCGCTTGGAAATAAATCTGTATAAGTTCTTTTCACAATGTTGTTATCATTTTGTAAGGTGCTGATAAGTTGACCTTTGGAATTAGTTTGCTCCAAGCGCAAGCCGGCTTGTACGTTAAACTTCTTCCAGGCACGGTTGACATTAATATAGGCCGCATTTATATTCTCGGTGTAGTCAAAACTGTTACTGCGGCCGGTATTGCTAGTTTCGGTGGCACCGTTTACGTCATAGAAATTTAACACATTTTCAGTTTTCACGGATGATGATTTCAATCCTGCTGAAACTTTTACTTTGCCAATATTCTGGTTATAATCTGTTTTTATAGAAAATAAACGCACTTGCACCGGCGTTATCATATGATAATCACTTTTGCTGATAATTACAGACTCATCAGCGTTATAGTAATAATTAGGCTGACGGCTATCTCTGGCAGAATTATAATAACCATAATCGGCATCTGCCGTAAATTCATGGCCGGTTTTATTTGCGTAGCGGTAGTTGAAATTTGCCGCCAGATTTCTATTGTCGCTCTGCGAATAATTATAAGCGTTTAACACTTGTTGAGTGGAATTATTGATTATATTTTTAATAGGCGTTCGCGACGTATTGTTATTATTATATCCACTAAAGTTTCCGGAAAGCAAAATACCGACGGTGCTGGTTTTGCCTGTATAATAATCAAATCCAGTACGGACATTATGACTGTAATTGTCACTTACATTATGTGAATGCTGGTCATATTCAAAGCCGTTTTGGAAACGATCAAGGTTTAGGTACCCATAATTCTTGCCAAAAGTGTTGCTGTAATTAGCGAAAACATTGCTCTTCGCAGAGCGGTTATTCAATGAAAGGGAGCTGTTGTATTTAGCATACCGGCCTTGAGCAAATCCAGTTGCGATAGAACCATTAGTACCATAATTTTTATTTTTATTAAGGCGCAGATTGATGATACCTGCACTGCCTGCAGCATCATATTTAGATGACGGCTGCGTGATAATTTCTATCGCTTCAATATCGGCAGACTGTAAGGTTTTCAAGTAGTTTGTCAGGTCTTCTCCTGCTAACAGTGATATTTTCCCATCAATATAAATTTTTACCCCAGCTTTTCCTTCTACAATTATGGTATTTTGATTGTCTATGATTACACCCGGTGCTTTGCGTAAGACATCAAAGGCGGAAAGGCCTGTTGCATTCAAAGTATTTTTTACATTGAATATAGTTTTATCAGCCAAGACTTCAACCATTTGTCGCTGTGCTATCACATTCACTTCAGATAACTCTTTGGTTTGAATTGCCAATTCTATCGTTCCCACACTTGTGTCTGAACTTGCTTGAAACGAAGGAGAACGATAATTGCGATAACCCACCGAACTGATGACGATATAGCATCCTTTTTGTACACTGACCATCAACGTAAAATGCCCAGCTGCATTTGTAATAGAAGTTTTTATGATTTGAGAATCAATCTGCCGGTAAAGCGTTATTGTAGCTCCAGAAAGAAATTGTTTACTCTGATTAGTTATAACTCCTGTGATATTTACTTGTGCCTTTGCTGAACAACTTGCAAAGATAAATATGAGCATTAATTTTTTCATGATGTCTAGTAATTTTGGATCAAAAGTACACGTCTCATAGGCTATACAAATCGCAAACCGTTGAGTGACATTATTTTCCGATGATGTGTCGGCATGTTGCAACTCATCGACGTATTTGGTAATTCGTCGGAAATATCTGTTACCGACTTGCATTTCGTTGTATATTAGAGCCTGTTAAAAGAGGATAAATTGAATTTAAAAAAACCTATATCCAGGGTTACTACCAGCGAAGTAATCGCCTACTGCTGTATCATGTTTGTACTTGCGATGATGTATTACACTGCATTATTTTTCAACAGAGGTAGCTACAGTGACCCCGTTGTCCACTATTTGGATCTCAGGGAAATATTGAATTGGGGAGGAATAGATTATATTTTAAAATTTCTACTCAGCCTTCCGGTTATTTGGCTCATGTTTTTCAGGTTGGCACACATTTCGGTGTATAAACGGCTACTGATTCACCTGATCACACTACCCTTGTTTGTGCTGATATGGCAGCAGTTGTACTATGCTGCTACAGAAGCTTTGGGTATGTTTCATCTCTTTGGTATGGGTTCAACCTGGGATATTTATATTCCTGCTTTATTCTATATACTTGATTTTAGCATGCTACATGCTTATATGTATTTTAAACAGGTACAGGAACAACAAAAATTAGCGGCAGAGCTCCGCGAAATTGCCCTTAAAAGTGAACTTACAGCGATCAAAGCCCAGTTAAACCCGCACTTTTTATACAATGTGTTTAATACAATTAACGCATCACTGCCGCCCGGGCAGGAGAAGACGCGGCAATTGATTGCAGAATTAGCTGACTTATTTCGTTATCAATTACAAGCATCAAAATCAGATTTGGTAACCCTTCGCGACGAATTGGAATTTACCCGTAAATACCTCGATTTGGAAAAAGCCCGCTTTGATGAACGTCTCCAGGTAATTATCGACGTCGATGATTCACTGCTCGATGAACAAGTACCTCCTATGCTATTGCAACCGTTGGTAGAAAATGCTGTAAAACATGGGATTGCACCCCTTATACAAGGGGGCATTGTTGGAATAACAATAATAAAAGTTGGGGGTCAATTGGCGTTCACTATAAAAGATACCGGCCAAGGATTGGCAGGAAATAAAGCACTGATCGGTACTGGTACAGGTATTTCTAACACTGCCATGCGACTAGAGAAAATGTTTGGTAGCAAATTGATATTCTCAGATACTCTACCACAAGGCCTAACAGTTAACTTTATTATTTAATGAAGAAAGTTCTAATTATTGATGACGAAAGCGCAGGCCGTAAATTGATAACCGAATATCTTGAACAGTACCCGGAACTAATATTAGTAGGGGAAGCTAATAACGGTGTTGATGCAGTTCGGTTAATTAACGAATTCAAGCCCGACTTGATATTTCTCGACATACAAATGCCGGGGATGAATGGTTTCGAAGTTTTGCCGCACCTTGAAGAAATACCTCAAATCATTTTCTCTACCGCCTACGATAAGTATGCGCTGCAAGCTTTTGAAGTCCACGCCGTTGATTATCTATTGAAACCTTACACCCTCGAACGTTTTAAGCAATCAATAGAGCGTATACGCATTAACGAATCGTCGCCAAATTCTGTGCAGCCTTTAGCTGAAAAACTAATGATGGAACAAGTTAAGTATCCTGAAAGAATATTAGTTGAAGCTGCTAAAAAACTGATTACTATAGCTACAGCTGAGATTATTTGGGTAGAAGCATATGGCGATTATTCACGACTGCACAC
>CAXTMV010000374.1:0-4246 GCA_964245425.1 uncultured Flavihumibacter sp.
CCTATAAATATCTTATTTCTTTTATGAAATGATTAGACAAACTTTGTAACGTCCAACAGCAATCTTGCACTTACCGGTAAAATTTAGTCGGAAAGATTATTATCACATTGGGCCTAAACGAATTTTCTTAATTTTACGCCCTACATTGACGAAACCTATACATAATGAATACTACCGATCACAGCAAATTAGCTGAAGTTAACAATGAAAGCGACGCGGCCAAATGCCCGTTCCTGAATGGCTCGCTCAAACAAAGCGCCGGCAGCGGCACCCGAAACCGCGACTGGTGGCCAAATCAACTGAAATTAAACATCCTCCGTCAAAACTCATCATTGACCAACCCCATGGGTGAAGCATTCAATTATGCAGAGGAATTTAAAAGTCTCGATCTGACTGCCGTGAAGAAAGACATCTTTGATCTGATGACTACCTCGCAGGCCTGGTGGCCGGCTGACTATGGTCATTACGGTCCCTTCTTCATCCGCATGGCCTGGCACAGCGCTGGTACATACCGGGTATCCGATGGACGCGGTGGAGGAGGCTTCGGCACCCAACGTTTTGCACCGCTCAATAGCTGGCCTGATAATGCCAACCTCGACAAAGCACGTTTGTTACTCTGGCCGGTAAAAAAGAAATATGGCAGAAAGCTGTCCTGGGCCGATCTGATGATCCTCACCGGCAACTGTGCCCTTGAATCAATGGGCTTACAACCTTTTGGTTTCGGTGGCGGACGCGCTGATGTTTGGGAACCTGCGGAAGACGTATACTGGGGTTCTGAAAACGAATGGTTAGGCGATAAACGATATACGCCTGAACGCGAACTGGAGAATCCGCTGGGCGCCGTGCAAATGGGCCTTATCTACGTGAATCCTGAAGGCCCCAACGGAAACCCTGATCCCCGTGGATCCGCCCGCGATATCCGTGAAACCTTTGGCCGCATGGCCATGAATGATTATGAAACTGTTGCGCTGATTGCAGGCGGGCACACTTTCGGTAAAACACATGGAGCAGCGGATCCCGGCCCCTACATTGGTCGCGAACCGGCAGGTGCCGGCATTGAAGAGCAAAGCCTCGGCTGGAAAAATACATTCGGCACCGGCAATGCAGGAGACACTATTACCAGTGGACTGGAAGGAGCATGGACTTCAACACCAGCGAAATGGAGCAACAGCTATTTTGAAAACCTGTTTGGTTATGAGTGGGAGCTGACAAAAGGTTCCGGTGGAGCTAATCAATGGAAACCCAAAAATGACGGAGGGGCTGGTACCATACCCGATGCACATGACCCGGCCAAACGCCATGCACCGTTTATGCTTACATCAGACATCGCCCTAAAAGTAGATCCTGCGTACGAAAAAGTTTCAAGACATTTCTATGAGCACCCGGAAGAATTTGCGGATGCCTTTGCACGCGCCTGGTTTAAATTAACCCATCGTGATATGGGTCCGCGTGCCCGCTACCTGGGCCCGGATGTTCCGGCCGAAGAACTGATCTGGCAGGATCCCATTCCCGCCGTTACACATCCATTGATTGATAACAATGACATTGCTGCATTAAAAGATAAAATACTGAACGCCGGACTTACCGTTGCTCAGCTGGTATCCACCGCATGGGCATCGGCCTCCACGTTCCGCGGCTCTGATAAACGCGGCGGTGCCAATGGTGCCCGCATCCGTTTGGCTCCGCAAAAAGATTGGGAAGTAAACAATCCCGGTCAGCTGGCAAAGGTTTTATCAGTGCTGGAGGGCATTCAGAAAGATTTTCAGTCCGGTGGTAAAAGCGTTTCCCTTGCAGACCTGATTGTATTGGGCGGATGCGCTGGCGTAGAAAAAGCAGCAAAAAATGCCGGTCATACTATTACGGTGCCCTTTACACCCGGTCGTGCCGATGCTTCGCAGGAGCAAACCGATGTGGAATCATTTGAAGTGCTTGAACCCGGCGCTGATGGTTTCCGCAATTACCTGAAAGCACATCATACCAGTGCAGCAGAAGGAATGCTGATTGATAAAACGCAACTGTTAACACTAACAGCACCTGAGATGACGGTATTGGTTGGCGGCATGCGTGTACTGAACACCAATTTCGATCAGTCAAAACATGGCGTATTCACCAGCCGCCCGGAAACACTCACCAATGATTTTTTTGTGAACCTGCTGGATATGTCTACCACCTGGAAAGCTACATCGGATGCGCAGAAAATATTTTCGGGTTCTGACCGGGTGTCCGGTGAAATCAAATGGACCGGTACCCGTGTTGATCTGATCATTGGTTCCAATACAGAGCTGCGCGCCATCGCTGAAGTATATGCCTGTGAAGATGCAAAAGAAAAGTTTGTGCAGGACTTTGTAGCAGCCTGGACCAAAGTGATGATTCTTGACCGGTTTGATTAATTTCATTGCTATTATAATAATATGTGTCCAAAAGGTAGTCTGTGAAGAGCTGCTTCTTTTCATTTTCAAACAAATTGACTTGAACAAGTGATTAGATAAAAATAAAAAATGCGAAATTAATAGCAGTAGGGTCTGATGGTAATAAAGTCGGCTATCAGTTAAAACTATTTTTATTTTCGTACTAAACGTACAAATCCTAGTATCAGCAAAATCAAATAAAAATATCTCATAGATTTCGTAAAGAGTTTACCACTCATATAAATGTGCTATGAATGAAGACTTCTGACTTCGCACATTTTAGATTTAGATATCAATAGTCCGAAGTTTATCGGCTGGTTTATTATTCCATACTAAAAATCTGGTAGCCTGGACTAAATTCAACATTTAATGCCGATATGGGATTTGAATAACGTCACTTTCTTTACCTATCAAGTGTTTAAGATGCGGTTCAAATTTCGAATCAAAAATATACAGGGAATCCGTAAACCTATATTCAATTCCGTCAAGAAATAGGAATTATTAAACTGTTTGAGGAACTCTCACTTATTCCAAAACATCGTTCAAGAATTTTTTCTATTTGCGGTTTTTTCGTCTCATTGCCTGGATTACATAAAATAGATATCATGAAAATTAGTAAAATATATTGCTAATGCCTGGTTCAATAGCTATAACAACATTATTATAAGGAAATAGTAAACTTCTTTATAAGTAAAGCTCACTTTAACATGACGAAAGTTCTACAACTTTTTTATATAAAAATTATTTCGTTTTTTGCTAAAATTAAGAAATATAAGAACCGATTTATGATATTTGGTGCTTAGAAAAGCATTAATTCCGTTCAAGGTATTTTTAATTAACAATATTATAAAGGTATTTCCTGCATCTGACAGTAAGCGATTGAATGAATGGCAACATAAGGGCTATATCCAAAAACTAATTAACAAATGTTACTGGTTTAATGAAATCGCCGTTGGGGAATTATTGCAGTTCTGGATGGGTAATACAATGTTAACCCTTTCATATGTATCTTTGGAATCTGCATTATCCTATTATGATTTTATCCCTGAAGGCGTGCGTAGCATTGAAGCTATTACTACATTAAAACAGTAGCTTATTCAACACTAACAGGAAGCTTCAGATATCATTCCATTAAACCCGCTTAATTTTCGGTTACACCATGGCAAATCTTGATCTCGTACCGATACTGATGGCAGACCCGGAAAAAGCCATTATTGATTTTCTGTATTTGAACAGCCGTTTAAATAAGGCGGAAGATTCTACAGCTTTGCGGTTTATAACTGATTCGATTGCTGAAAAAATTAATTGGGAAAAGCTTGCACGGTATGCAGGTCTTTTTAAAAGCGTGACCCTCAGCAAAAGAATAAGATTGTTTAAAGAAAATAAATTGCATGGTACCCCTTAGTGAAATAGTAAAGGAGATCCCGCCGGTCTGCAGCCGTATAAGCGTTTCATGCTACGCGAGTACCTACCGCATAAAATACTGCAGATTGTCTATGACAGTGTCTATGGTACCAAGCTGGTATATGTAGGCGGAACCTGCCTACGCATAGTCCATGGCAATACCAGGTTTTCAGAAGATATTGATTTTGATAATTCCATTTAGATGTAAATAAATTTGAGGATGTAGCAGGGATAATTAACGCGGCACTGTCGAAAGAAAGTTATAAAATAGAAATAAAAACAGTTTACCGAGGCGGGTTTCATTGTTATATCAAGTTTCCGGGCCTTCGTTATCAGGAAAGGCTCTCTAGATTTACAGAAGAAAAAATGTAAGTACCCCCTTTCTCAGACAATTTGATTTAGAGTATTTTCTTTTTTCGTCAGCATAATTTTCC
>CAXTMV010000375.1:0-4228 GCA_964245425.1 uncultured Flavihumibacter sp.
ACTTTATACCATTGCTTGTTTGCACTAAACCTTATTTCCTGGATTTTGTTCTCTAAGTTAAACCATTCAGTATGGCACAACCATCTATAGAACTGGCCGAATCCCTGCGTGAAGCAGCCCGCAGGTTAAGGAATGGCGCCCATTATGCCTGGGGGCACCATGGGGCCTGCAATTGCGGCAGCCTGCTGCAAGTTATGACCGGCCTGAACGAACAGGAAATTCTTGCCCATGCACATACCGCTGCGGGAGAATGGACGGAGATAGCGGAAGAGTCTTGCGGGGTAACCGGTGTACCGGTATCTTTTTTGGTTTCGCGCCTGCAAGCTGCCGGGCTCACGCCGACGGATATTCACCACATCGAATACCTCAACGATAAGGAGGTACTGCAAAACCTGCCGGGTGGTTTCCGCTGGTTAAAAAGAAACCAGCGCCAGGATGTTATTGATTATTTTGACGCGTTTGCAGGAATGCTGGAAGAGAAAATACTGGCTGAAATAGATATTCCGGCCATACTCGCTGCCAGGCCAGTTGCATTTTCATTAATGCCGCTTTAACCTGTTAGTGCCCGTCAGCATTTCCACTCTGTAGGGATTAACCATTCATCGCTCTTTTTGCCCCATTCAAAGGAGATAAAGTACATTTCGGCTAATATACCCTGGTGGTTCCGGAAAAATGACCAACTTTACATTACAATTCTGATTTAGGTGATCAGTTTTCTCATAAGCAGTTAGTTTTGGTTATGTCCCCTGTATTCTTACAGGGGTTTTTTTATTACGGCGATTAGCAAATAAACGGTTGTATATTCAACCGTACAAACCAATCCTGTTTTCAACGCGTATTGTCAATGCCACTCATTATGCCCGTACAGCCCGTCATACAATCCTTACATAAATATGCAGACAGCTTTCACCCGGTGGTGGATTTTTCCGTAAAAAAAGATCGGCTGTTACCAATGGATTTCTCAGCAGGTAATAAAGACTTAACCGAAGAAGTATATGGCAACCTGGAACTGTTTACCAAATACATTGCCGACCAGCTGGAAAAAGGCGGTTGCCGGTATGGCATCGGGGGTTATGCTGAAAACCGTGTCATATATGCCACCAGTTCTCTTTTTGATGCTGCTGCGGCGCCCAGAAGGCTGCACCTGGGAATAGATATCTGGGGACCGGCAGGAACACCCATTTATGCCTTTATGGGCGGGCGCATCCACAGCTTCGCTTTTAATAACCGCCCAGGCGATTATGGCGCAACGCTTATATTGCTGCACCAGCTGGATGGCTTTGCATTCCATACGCTGTACGGGCATATCAGTTTAAAAGACATTGAAACCATTACAGGGTCGCAGTATGTGATAAGGGGGCAACAAATAGCGCATATTGGAACGCCGGAAGAAAACGGACAATGGCCGCCCCACCTGCATTTTCAAATAATAATAGATATGGAGCTGAAACAGGGCGACTATCCCGGTGTATGCAAATATGCTGAAAGAGAACGATACCTGGCCAATTGCCCTGACCCGGATTTAATATTGCGGATGAGACAGGATGAATAATGTGCTAATTACCTGTGTGCAGCAAGGAACATAATAATGGAAGCAAATGCATTAGCATATTAATCGAATGAATCACATTAATTCTTTTATAAGCGCCGCCCATTCCGTTTCCAATGAGGTGGTTGGCATCTTTTCAGCGGCCCTGTTATACCAGTAAGCAGCGTTTCCGGCATCTCCTTCCTTACGGTGCAGGTAGGCATGAATACGGGCTGCTTTTTTATCGTCTATATCCTGGATAATGGTATGGGCCGTTTCCCAATTGCCCTTTGCATCCCACCATAACGCCAATGCGTACTGGTTAAGGCTGTTCGGTGGCTTGGTGGCGGTAATACTTTTGCTGAATTCTTCAAATTGCATACCTTGAGCTTGTTTTATAAGACGCACTAATAACAGCGTATGGCGGTAAACGATATATTTATTTGCCCGGTACAACCCTGTATTACATTTATCCGTCTCTCCCTCATTCTATTTCTTTAACACAAAATAATAAATAAAATTATGGCATTTAATATTCTTGATACTGTAAAGGGACTTTTTACCCCCGGCCTTATTTCATCCACTGCATCTGCGCTGGGTGAAAGTGAAAGCGGCATTCAGCAAGCATTGGGCGGCGCTATTCCTTCTATATTAGCAGGCCTGGTGGGGAGTGCCAGCAGTACTGAGGGCAGCTCCGGTGTTTTACAACTCGCCAAACAGGCTGCCGGCAGCGGTATCCTGGGCAATCTCGGCGGCTTTTTAGGAAATGATAATAACAGCCTGCTCAGCCAGGGTGCAGAGATGTTGAAGAATATTTTTGGCGACCGGGCCGGCAGCATTGCCAGCATGGTGGCCAGTTTTGCCGGCATCAAACATGCATCCGCCTCCTCCATTTTAAGCATGGCAGCCCCCGTATCGCTGGGCGCATTGGGAAAATATGCAACCGACAATAACCTGGATGCCGGTGGACTGAGCAGCTTTCTTGCGAGCCAGAAAACGACCATTTTGCAGGCCCTGCCACCGGCGCTGGCAACCGCTTCCGGCATTGCCAACAACGCCACTGATGGCCATGCCGCGCATGCGCCGGCTGCCTATGCAGCACATGCCGAAGAGAGCACAGACAAGGGTTTAAAATTCTTGTTACCCCTGTTACTGGGCATATTCGCCGTGGCCCTGTGTATTTACCTGTTTAAAGGTTGTAGCGGCCAGCCAAAAGAAGCAGTTGTTACAAAGGAGGTCAGCGTTACAGAACCAGCACCGCCACCAGGCAGCGACGCTGCACCGGCTGCTCACGAAACTTTTAAGGTTACGTTGCCCAATGATACCATCATTGAAGCTTATAAAGGCGGTATTGAAGACAAGTTGGTGAGCTTTCTGAAAACCGATT
The DNA here is from genome assembly GCA_964245425.1 of uncultured Flavihumibacter sp. GTDB lineage: Bacteria > Bacteroidota > Bacteroidia > Chitinophagales > Chitinophagaceae > JACMLD01. Next base: position 2,916 of record CAXTMV010000375.1, read on the forward strand.
ATAAAAAACTGGGACTCGATTCATTAAAAAACACCTGGTTTGATTTTGACAACCTGAATTTCAAAACCGGCAGCGCCGATATTACACCTGAAAGCCAGCAACAGGTAAATAACCTGGCTGCTATACTGCAAGCTTTCCCTGCCGTGAAATTGAAAATTGGCGGCTATACTGATAAAACAGGCGACGAAACAAATAATAAGAAATTATCTGACGCAAGAGCCAAAGCTGTGCTGGCGGCCATCGTAAAAGCGGGTGCCGGTGCCACCCAGCTTACCTCCGCAGAAGGCTATGGATCTTCCTTTGCAAAATATGCAGCAGTCGCACCTGAAAGTGACCGGGTAAAAGACCGGCATGTATCCGTTAGCGTGCGACCCTAGTTAGGCATTAGTTGGTAGTCAGGGAAATGTATCCTGACTACCGACTAAAAACCATCAACGCTAATGCGCGCTTACCGGCGCTTCACTATTATAGGCGGCAGCGAAGTTTTTTGCATAATCGGCCAGTTTTGTTTTACCAAATACCTTGGGGCGATGTTTCCAATAATCAGACATCATTTCACCCGTCTGCAATGCATGGCCCATTTCTGTATAGTTTTTTGCCAGTTCTTCCGGCACACCCGCCTGTAAAGCACCTTGTAAATTCTGTTCATCTGTAAAAGTGACCCATTTAAGATCCGGTTTGCCGATCGCTTCACCCAATACAGCGGCAATTTCATCGGTGCTTGTTTCATCGCTGGCAATGTATTGCACGGTATGACCGGTAAAATTCAGGGTCAGCAATTCGTCGACGGCCACCGCTGCAATATCAATAGGATCAACAATGGCAAATTTCTTATCCGGCGCCTCAAAGTTTCCGCCGATAATACCCATATTTTTAATAAGGCCGATATTGTTCAGCAGGTTATAATAAAAATAAGCGGGGCGCAGGTGTACAATGTTTACAGCAGCGAGTGCATTGAAAGTTGTTTCTACCCGGTGTATACCGCTAACAGGCCCGGCGCCTTCCGCCATATGGGCACCAACGCTGCTGAGGTTTACCACATATTTAATATTATTGGCTTCAATGGCTGCAGCATAATTTTTCCCCACCTGGGCAATATACGCCTTCCAGTCGCTTACCTGCTGTACGGGTGGAACCATTGTATAGACCGCATGCGCCCCGGCAAAAGCCTTTGTAAGAAAAGACACATCTTCTATTGAACCAACGGCAGCTTTGGCACCCAGCGATTCTATTTCTTTTACCCGATCGTGCTTACTGGTTACGATGGCAACTTCATGACCCGCTTTTACCAATGCAATGGCAATGTGTTTACT
>CAXTMV010000376.1:0-4213 GCA_964245425.1 uncultured Flavihumibacter sp.
AACAACCCCTGTTCTCCGTTTCAGTAACCACCACCTGAATGAAAGCCAGCAAAATGCCGTGGGGGCCATTGTAAGCAATGAAGGCCTGCTGATTGTACACGGGCCGCCCGGTACCGGCAAGACAACAACTTTAACCGAAGCTATTTTGCAACTGGTAAATGCCGGCGAGAAAGTGCTGGTAGCGGCGCCGAGTAACACGGCGGTCGACCATCTTTGCAAGGGACTGATACAGCAGGGCGTAAAGTTATTAAGGGTGGGCAATGCCAGTAAAGCCGACGAAAGTATTTTTTTGCATACCCCGGAAGGAAAGCTGAACAACAGCAAACAGCAAAAAGAGATCAAGCAACTAAAAATCCGTGCTGAAGAATTCAGGAAGATGGCCCTGAAATACAAAAAGAATTTCGGCCGCTCGGAAAGGGAACAGCGCAATCTTTTATTTAAAGAAGTAAAAAACATCCGGGCCGAAATAAAAAAACGACAGGCCTATAATGAAGAAAAATTATTTACGGAAGCGAGCGTCATTGCCGGTACACCCATCGGGCTGTATGATGCAAAACTGAACCGGCTCGGATTTCAAACCCTGGTCATAGATGAGGCCGGGCAATGCATGGAACCGCTTGCCTGGTGCATTTTTCCGCTGGCAGCCAAATATGTGCTCGCAGGCGATCATTGGCAATTGCCGCCCACAGTACTCAATCACGAAGCCGCACGCATGGGGCTCAACCGATCTATCCTGGAGACCGCCGTTGGTACCCTGCCCGCTATCCTGCTGGATACACAATACAGGATGCGGGCATCCATTGCCGGATTCTCCAGCCATTATTTTTACAACGACCTGCTGTTAACAGCAGCGCAGCTGGCCAATACCGGTGTGCATATTACTTTTATTGACACCGCCGGATCGGGTTTTAATGAAACACATGGCAGCGATGGCAGTAGTTTGCAAAACAAAGGTGAATTGCAGCTGCTGCAAAAATTAATAGAAACAAACAATTTTAACCTGTCGGAAACAGCCATCATTTCTCCCTATGCAGGGCAAGTAGTAGCTGCCCGTGAGCTATTGCCAAAAGAACTCCGCATCAGCACCATCGATAGTTTTCAGGGGCAGGAAAAAGAAGTTATCCTTTTATCGCTGGTACGCAGCAACGACGACGGTGAAATAGGCTTTCTGAAAGACTATCGCAGAATGAATGTGGCCATTACCCGCGCCAAAGACCAGTTATTCATTACGGGCGACAGCGCCACCATTGGCGCGGATCCATTCTATAATGGCTTTTTATCTTATATAGAAAAGCATGGGATGTACCGAACGGTTTGGGAGTTTGAGTTGTAGCGGCGTTTTCACGCAAGCAGCAAAAATGGCCTTGTATGCTTCGCCAGCTTTGCTTCTTTGGTTCTTTGCGTGCAATAAACCCTAGCCCGCCGTGGCCTTTGCGATAAAATAGATATTGAGCAACACATATATTACCAGCAATACCTGCGCGGTAACCATATCGAACCGGTTGGCCTGGCTGAGCTTGTTCTTTTTAACCAGGTACAATGCCCAGGCAGATGCCGTTACTACCAGGAAAATAAACAACAGCGTAAGGCCGTGCAGAATGTCTACCAGTGTCAGTGAGTTTGATTCAGGCAAGGACGAATCGATGATATATTTATTACCGATGGCTGCAAATAAGGAACCCACACTGAGCCCAAAACGGGAGTCAATATTATCTGCATGAATGTAAAAGCAGACATAGGCGATTAAAAAAGCAACGTACATGCCGAGGAACATTTTCCAGAATAATTCACCGGCGGCCCGCTGAATGCCAATCTTCACTTTAAAACTGCTGTATTCGGTATGCGGCTTCGGCGCCGTTTCGTCGCCAAAGGCCGTTTCATATGCTTTTTTATCAGCAGAAATGGTAAAACTGTCGATGTTCCAGCCCGGCAATACAAAGCGAGGGTCAAAATGCTTGCCCAGGGTGTCGGCGGCAAATACCAGCGAATGGTAATCGTATTGCGAATTCTCAATGGAAAAGCGCAGGTTCTGATGGTCGAAGGGGAAATGGCTGATCTTCCAGGTGTCTTTCATTACACATTGCAGTTTTACCAGCAGGTAGATACGGTTATCGGAAGAATCGATCGTTGAAAAAGATTTGCTCACCGTTTTCGCCTGTGGTATTTCCAGGTTCTGCAAAAAATCAAATGCCTTGTTTTTATATTTCAGCCAAAGCCACAGATCGATCGTATACTCCTTTTGTTTAAAATCAATATCATGTATGCTGGTTACATAAATACCCGTTCGCACGGTATCCGTTGCTGGATCTCCTGCAAAACAGGCAGCGGCCGTTAGCAAAAAAACGGCCAATAAAAAAACAGGCAGCAGCAGGGTTTTCTTCATATCGCTGGAATGAGTCCGAAAGGTAGCGGACCGCCGATAAAACAAAAAATATTTTCGGCGGAGCGGGATTGACGAAGGAAAGAAAAGGAAGCGTAAGTACCTTTTTTGCTACCTTGCCGTTCTAAAAATAACCATTATGAGAAAGTTACTTGTACGGGCAGCCTGTTGCCTCCCCTTCCTTGCTATTATCTGCTCGCTTACCGGCCGGGCGCAGGCTTTAACTTCAGCCGACATCAAAGCACAGATGCTGAAAGACTGGGAAAGAGCAAAATCCTATACCATTGATTATTTAAACACGATGCCGGCAGACAAATATTCTTTTAAAGCGGTAGACAGCATCCGCAGCTTTGCCCAGCAAATGATCCACTTGTCACAAGGTAATTTTTTCCTGATGGGAACTGGCACGGACATGGCTACGCCTGCGTATGCAAAATCTGACCTGGAGCACAGTGCAACCGCCCAGACAAAAGATTCTGTGATGTATTATGTAACGGCCAGTTACGACTATTGCATCAACGCCGTAAAAATGACCGATACCAATAAATGGGGCGAGAAAAAGTCGATGGGTAAAATGGAAGATACCCGTTTTGATTTAATGATGAAAGCATTTGAACACCAGACCCACCACCGCGGCCAAACAACTATTTACATTCGTTTACTGGGTATTCGGCCCCCGAATGAGCGCCTTTTTTAAGTAGTCTTAAAATGCAAGGTTCAACGTGTATAGTTGAGCGATCGCGATCGCTCAACTGTACACGTTGAACTTTATGCTATACACTATCTTCCGGGTGTAAGAATAATATTCCGGTAATCAACCGGCCCGTGGTCGCCCTGGATATAGATAGGGCCGGGTTCTCCTTCGTGGCTGTTGAGTGCCCCGCCGGTGATGCCGGGTATCTCCTGGTTGCAGATCACTGTTTTTCCATTGGCCACCACCGTTACCATCCGCCCTACCAGGGTAATATCGTACGATTGCCACTCGCCAGGGGCTTTTGCCATCATTTCACTCGGTGCCAGGAAACCATACACGCCGCTGAAATGGTGCGAGGTAGGCTCTAGTCCCTTATCGTCTTCTACCTGCACTTCGTACCGTCCGCGCAGGTATACCCCGCTATTGCTTTCTTTGGGATAACGGAATTCTATGTGCAACTTAAAATCGGTAAAGCTATCATCCGTTACCAGGTTTGACCCGGAATGCGGGCTCCGCAAAATGCCATCTTCTACTATCCATTGGTTATTGCTGCCCGTTGCATGCCAGCCCTTCATGTCTTTTCCTCCAAAGAGCTGAACGGGTTTGCCCCAAACCACTCCTGTCTGCCGCCGCAGCGAAGGCGCCCGATGGCCGACCCAGGAATAACTTTTACCATCCATGGCCAACATGGTACCCGTTAAACTATCACCCTGCAGGCTGGCGTCAAATACCATATCATTATCGCCTTTGTCCCACTGCGGCGGAATGGCAAAATGCATCTTCCCTTCACTAAAATTTATTTTTGATATCGGCCTTGCACTGCCACCGGTGCCCACATACCTGCCTACCAGGGTTTGCAGGCCAGACAATTCCACTTCCTGCCAGGAAGGATATTCCTTACCCGACATATACAGCGTAATATCCCAGCGCCCTTCCAGCAGGGCAGAGTCTGCCTGCGGCGATAAAAATACATGTGCCCTGGCAGGGAATACGGCAACAACCGTTATGATAACCGGCAGCAGCAGCCGGCACCAATTGTGTTTTTTCATATGTATGTATAAATAATAATATTAAATCAATAAGCAAGGGCAGCATGGCTTTGTACCGTTGCTTCTTTGCGTAAAATAAAACCTATTTTA
>CAXTMV010000377.1:0-4186 GCA_964245425.1 uncultured Flavihumibacter sp.
ATGCATAGGATTGCTTAATGGCAATCCTATTTTTACTTTATTTAATCTTACGCTAATCTACTTTTTTTCAATCATTTATAACAAGGCTACAAAAAATCTTCATTTTACGTTTATTCCGGTAAACATCATTTTAATCGACAAAGAAATCGACAAAATCATGTTTTTACCTATCAAACTTATTTGCGACCGGCGTTCGCGCAGGGATGGAACAAACGTTATTTCGATCCAATTTTGCTTTTCTTCAGAACGAAGGACTTTGTTATTTACGGGATTGGCAATGCCAGTTAAACATTGGAATAAAAAGGCCTTATATATGCAAGGATCTTCCTCGCAACTTTGGTGATGCTAAAAAAATTAATATGCGGTTGCAACGAATGTTTAGAGTAGCTGATAACATTGTACATTTTGCGATTGAAAATAAAGTGGAGGACCCTCTTGTGTTTCTTAAGCAAGCTTTTCACCCCAAACTTGACTCCAGTAATAGTATCGATGAATTAAAAGGGTATATATTCAATCCGACAAGAGAGACATGCGAAAACCTGGATTTCTTTTGGCACATGGACGATTATATAAAGTCTAAGACGAGAAAAGTCAGCGCCGGAATGGTACGTAGTTATAAGGTGATGAAAAACGTTTGCTGGCTTTTGAAAAATACCAAAAGAGGAAAATGACTTTTGAAAGTTTCGATTTTAACTTTTATGATACTTTTGCAAACTACCTGACTTATGAACATATCTACATGAGAAGAGGAATTAATATCAGGGGCCTAAAAAAAAAATCAGTCGGTACAAGCATAAAACAACTCCGTATTTTTCTTAGAGACCGGATGCGCGCAAAACTTATTAACGATATTGATTTAAGTGATTTCAAAGTACTTGAGGAAGAAGCCGATACTATTTATTTGAACACGACAGAAATACGCAATTTGTATTCTGGAAATCTGACCGGTCACCCCGAATGGACTAACTTCAGGGATATGTTTGTTTTAGGCTGTTTGACTGGTCTTAGATTTTCTGATTTTAACAGAATCAGGTCGGACGATATTAGAAATGGTGTTCTTTATAAAAAGCAAAGTAAATCTGATAAGTGGGTTGTTATACCATTACGTTCCGAAGCCAATGAAATTTTAGTGAATAAATTCCAGCGGAAAGTTCCAAAAACATCTAACGCCGAACTCAAACGTTATATAAAAAAGGTTGGACAATTGGCCAATATTGACTCGCCAGTTGAAATAAGCTACAAAAAGGGCAACCAGGTGATTGTCGCTATTAAACCAAAATATTCATTGATCACTACACACACATGCAGGAGGTCATTTTGTACTAGTGAATTCTTGGCAGGTACCCCGCCCGAACTTATAATGAAAATAAGCGGGCATGTAAGCATAAAGGATTTTATAAATATATCCGCTTTAGCCCCGAAGAGGCAGGACAAAAGAATTATGAGATTTGGGAAAGCAGGGGGGAGATGGTCATTCATCCGCACAATGAAGCAAAAATTATAACTTGATTAATTCTTCACAGCATAGCAAATGTGACAATCGCAAATGAAGCTTTGAAAATTAAGACGCACAAACGCTAATGTTAGGTTGTCTGAGCTTTGATACGGAATTGCCCGAGGGGACCGGTTTAAATTGTCCATAATAAAACTCATGACTATGAACTACAAAATACAATTGCTGGCTGCAGCTGCGCTATACTTTTCTTATCTTGGCTGCACCGCATCTGCAATTAGACAGGATATTACTAAAGCCGTTACCATTCAGAAAGAGTTGAAGCAGAAACAGATGCCGGCGGCGCTGGTGACAAAAAGCAATGTAGAATTCCTGTTGTTCAATAAAGATAACAAGGTGTCGGTCAATAACAGCTCCTTGTTGTTCATAAATGGCAAACATTGTCTTCCCGATATCAACAACAGGTATCATCTTTCATTAGCGGAGAAAGGGTCTGTCGAAGGGTAAGCACTAAAAACTAATGGCGCAGGCAAATGCTTGTCCCATTTGTTTACTTACCAGAATAATTACATTGCATATGCGGTAATGTTAATTTAATACTGTTCAGTCTGGTTCTTCTTCTAACTTACATTTAAGCAGAATTTTTCAACACGATTCTTACAATAAATCTTATATCATGAAACAAACAGCTTATGCCTTACTGGTCGTTTATGCATTTATCTTCTTAGTTTTCTCGCACTGCACCAAAAATCCACAAGAAAGAAAACCGCCAGGCCCATTGCAACTGGAGTTTGCCCTAGTCAAAAAAAAATTTGATTCCCTTCACCTTGAATCCAGTTTAGTTGACAAAGGCAACGGAACTATCAATGTGCGGTGGGACGCCAGGTGGGAACAAATAGTAAAGCAAAATACCGGCATTAACAGCTACTATTATGTGCCATTAAAACCGACCCTTATTGATTTATAAGATAACGCCCCGGCCAATACCGCAGGTAAGCCAATGAAGCAGATTGGGACCCGCAGATTCCTGCTTATCAGAAGCGACAACGGTGTTTTGGAGTTTACTATGGCTACTTACTTTCCACAGCTGCGATAGCAAATTGCTGTGGATGACAAAGCATTTTTCGCCTCTTTTACCGGCAAAATGACAGCTACGAATATGGCGACCGGAAAATATTATGATTACAACTATTAAACGGTAAAGTAGTCAGGCAACCTAAACAAATGATCAATGCCCACTACGAAACCGTTTGCACAACCGAGTACTATTGTAGTTGGGTGACCATTTGTTACAATAACCCTGTTGTAGAAAGAACAGAAGGTCCGGATTGCAGTATGCCCCCCTCACCACTTTCTGGGGATCAATGTCATGTGTCTGGAGGGGAAGGAGACGTTGATAATTGGTATCTCTCATCATCCACTCCTCATCAAAACTGTGAAGAGGTTTGGGTGGACGATCCTCCTCCGCCCGATGACGGAGGCAGCGATGCCGCTGCTGCATTTGACAACAGAATAATTGATAATCTAACACATCCTTGTCTCACGGCCATTTTTGAACGTATAAAAAATATTAAAGCTGGTAACATTGGATCTATCATTGACAAATTCTCGGGTGAGATACCCAGTTATACCTGGACTGTGACCGAAGGCTCCCTGCCGGCTAACGTGAATGGTCAAACCAGTTATGCCGACGGCCTGGCCAGCACAACGCTGGATTATAATAAATTGAGAGGGGCCACAAATATCGCTGTCGCCACCACTATGATTCATGAAGCAGTTCATGGGTACCTGGCGATCTATTATTATACCGACCCCATTAATTTTAATAAAACTTACCCCGAACAAATGGAATATTTCATCAAATCAAAAAATCCGGGCCTGAACGACAACGAGCATGTATTAATGGCCAAGTCGTTTGTTGCCGATATTGCCAGTGCTGTAAAGGAATTTGCGGTAAGCGCGGGACTAACATCGATAGATGATCAGGTATTCAGTGACCTGGCATGAGGCGGCTTAACCACCACGGCTGCATTTCAAAGTTTAAGCGATGACGACAAAGTCCGCATACAAAACCGGTTGAGCGCTGAACAGGCAAATAGTACCTCTGATACGGAAACGCCCGAGGGGATCGGTTTAAATTGTCCATAATAAAACTCATGACTATGAACTACAAAATACAATCGCTGGCTGCAGCTACGCTATGCCTTTCTTATCTTATCTGCACCGCATCTGCCATTAGACAGGATACTACTAAAGGCGTTACTATTAAGAAAGAGTTAAAGCAGAAACAGATGCCGGCGGCGCCAGTGACAAAAAGCAATGTAGAATTCTTGCTGTTTAATAAACAAAACAAAGTACCGGTCAATAACAGCTCCATGTTGTTCAATAATGGCAAACGTTATCTTCCCGATGTCAACAGCAGTTATCATCTTTCTTTGTCACAAGGGAAATACAGGATAAAAACAGTGGCAATCGGCTTTCATACGCAAAACCTATCTTTAAGAGTTGAAAAACAATACGATTATACGGTAAGCATTGCATGCGAAATGAATTCAACAACAGAGAATTAGTTGACACTTTAAAGATTGGTCCTTCAAGTTTTTCATAAAAAAAAGAGGGTGTCTCAAAAATAATTTTGAGGCACCCTCTTTTTATTTTTGTATGCTGTATTATTATCTAAACGAAACTATTATCTTTTGCCGGCCATAATTGTATTTCATCACGTGTAGGTGT
>CAXTMV010000378.1:0-490 GCA_964245425.1 uncultured Flavihumibacter sp.
AGCACAATAATGGAATCACTGCTGTTGCCTTCATAGTTCTGGGGCACCATCTTATCCGCATTCTTATACGTGATGCTGATGGTAAAGCGGGTTTTATCAGTAGACGCACAGGCTGAAAAAAGTACTGTCAAAATTAACAGCCCGATAATACAATACATATTTCTTAGCATACAATAATTTTAATATATCTATTTGATGTAATAAGAAAGTGTGTCGCTTTTTTTGGGCGGCTCACCTTTTACCCGGCACAAGGTGAGCCGCCCAAAAAAGGGCGACCCACCTTATCGAGCATTTATTTTTCAACTGTTCAGCTTCTCTGTTAACAGCTGCGTGGCCAGTTTGGGATCGGCTTTTCCCTTCGATATTTTTTTTACTTCGCCCATAAAAAGCCCTATCAGCCCTTTTTTTCCCTTTTTATATTCGGCTACTTTTTCCGGCATGCCAGCCAGCACTTCATCTACCCAGCCGGCAATGGCAGTGGCATCGGCAT
>CAXTMV010000378.1:500-4168 GCA_964245425.1 uncultured Flavihumibacter sp.
GCATTTTGCAGCAGGTTTAAGCTGGTGGCTGTTTGCAATGCATCAGCAGAACTGCTTTCAATCAAAGCGGGTAATAATTTTTCTGCGGCAGCAGAAAAACTCAGCTGGCCGCCGGCCACCAGGTCTATTACAGCAGCCATTGTTTTGGGTAATACCGGAAACTGGTCTATTTGTATGGATTGATCATTCAGATATGATTTTACAGGGCCCGTCATCCAGTTGGCGGCTGCTTTATAATGACTGGTTTCTTTTATCAGTTGTTCAAAATAGGCAATGGTGCCTTTGTCGTCGCAGATGGCCCTGGCATCGTAATCGGTAAGTAACAGCGCCGATTTATAATGTGCTACCAATGTTTCCGGCAAGGCTGGCATCGATTGCCGGATATCTGTTAACTGCTGCTCGCTTACTACAAATGGCGGCAGGTCCGGATCGGGAAAATAGCGGTAGTCGTTGGCTTCTTCCTTGCTGCGCAAAGCAAAAGTGGTATCATGTACAGCATCAAAGCTCCGGGTCTGCTGCAGAATGGGCTCGCCTTTTTCAACCAGCTCAATCATTCTTTGCACTTCGTATTCGATGGCTTTACGCACATTCCGGATAGAGTTCAGGTTTTTTACTTCCACTTTTACGCCCAGCTCTTTTTCACCTCTCAGGCGGATGGATACATTGGCGTCGCAGCGCAGGCTGCCTTCTTCCATATTGCCATCACATACATCCAGGTAGCGGACCAGTTTTCGTAATTCTGTTATATAGGCTGCCGCTTCTTCTGCGCTGTGCAGATCGGGTTCTGTTACTATTTCTACGAGGGGCACGCCGGCACGGTTGTAATCGATACAGCTGGCAGCCGGCTCCAGATCATGAATGCTTTTACCGGCGTCTTCTTCCAGGTGAATGCGGTTCAGCTGTACTTGTTTTTCTCCTGCTGTTGTTCTGATGGTTACATGCCCGCCCTTGCAAACGGGGGTGGTATGCTGCGATATCTGGTAGCCTTTTGACAGATCGGGATAGAAATAATTTTTGCGGGCAAAATAATTGGTCTGTTCAATTTCGCAATGGCAGGCAAGTCCCAGCCGGATGGCCAGCTCCACTGCCTGCCGGTTTAATTTTGGCAGGGTGCCCGGGTAAGCCAGTGTTATTTCACTGATCTGTGTATTGGGCGCTGCGCCAAAAAAAGCAGGGTCACCACAAAAAAGCTTGCTTTTTGTAAGCAATTGCGCGTGTACCTCCAGGCCAATGACCGTTTCATATTTATCCATATAAAGCTGCAGCTACGGGCGGTTCGCTGTTAACAATGTTCGCTTCACCTGCCTTTGCGTCCATTGCTCCCATTCGCCCTTATCAGCGTCTGCAAAAATATAGGTTCGCCCCCGATTTTCCGGGCGGCGCATAAAAAAGCCATCGCGGGCTGCGATGGCTGTATTGGAGCCGTACCAGGTCAGAGATTGGTACTTTTCAGTTTTTTGGGAATTTTTACAGTTATTTCCTGGGGTTTGCCATCGCGCGTCACCGTTATTTTAAAGTTTCCTTTTTCGATGGCTGGCATAGCCAGTTCACCCAGTTTTTCAACTGTGTTCACTTCGGTGCCATCAAAACTGGTAATGATATCGCCTTCCTTGATGCCTGCTTTTTCAGCGGTAGATTCATCATCTATATCCAGCACCTTCAGCCCTTTTCCTTCTTCTGTTTCCTGTGCCTTCAGGCCCAGCCTCGGCTTACCGGTCCAGTTGAAATTAAAATTATCGTTATTATCCAGGTTAAAACTTTTGTACATATTGTAGTTAGGCGCGTTCAGGGTGAACAGGTCATTGTTATTCTTTCTTTTCGTTAGCATGGCCGTGGCTTTCTGTTCCTTCTTGTCTCTCTTGTATGTGATGGTTATTTTTTCTTCCGGTTTGTAGACGCCGATGGCCCTGGTTAATTCTCCGGGATTGGTTATCCTGGTGTCGTTGATCTTTGTAATAACATCGCCCTCTTTGAGGCCTGCTTTTTCTGCGGCACTTTCTTTGGTTACGTTTGTAACGGAGACGCCTTCACTTCCTTCGATATTTTCAGTACCTACGCCTAAAAACGCCTTATTGCCGCTCGCGCTGGTTAAGTTAAGGTTCAGGTTATTCTCGTAGTTATAGTCAAACGCTGTATTACCACCCCGAAAACGGCTTGCGGGATAGCCGCGAACCACCACATCTCCGGGCACGTTCTTGCGGCGAACAATCGTTACATCATCGTTTTCGGCATCCCCGATCGGCTTGCCATTTATTTTTATGTCATCGCCTTTTATGTCGATGGTTATTTTTACGTCTTTGTTTGATTTCCGGCGGATCTCAATAACATCACTGTTTTTGGCGTGGCCAGTTACTATAACGGCTTTATCATCGTCTTGCTGGGCTACGGCAACGGTTGTACCCAGGGCTAAGAGGCTTAACATAGCCGCTGCCTGTAAAAAGTTTCGGTTCATATATGTGCTGGTTTAAGTGAAAAATGTAGTACGTTTTTTTTCGTAGTTCAAATATAGGGGAATTATTCTAAATACGAAACTTTTCGGAAAACGAGGATTTTGATGGGTAGGCCCGGATCGTGGATTTTTTTGGGCCGAAGGGCAATTGATATATGTTGTTGTCTGTTAAATACTAAAAAATCCGTTTACATCTCTATAAGCAGGCTTTTCACTTTTTCTATTACCTGTTGCAGGCTACCGGCTTCCTGGCCGCCGGCGGTGGCAAAGGTTTTTTGTCCGCCGCCCCCACCTTTTATCAGTGGCGCAATATGTTCTTTGATGATCTTGCCGGCATCCAGGTTTCGAGCCGCCGCCACTGTTTCGGAGATACCGATGGCAACAAAAGGTTTGCCGCCGATATTGGCGCAAAGCACCGCCACATGGTCGTGTAATTTATTTTTAAGATCGAAGCAGAGTTTTTTCAGTGCGTCGGCATTGCCCACTTCTACCAGGGTTCCTATAAAAGTAATGCCGTTAATGATTTCGTCTTTGTGCAGTAATTCATTGCGGATGCCCACCAGCAGGCGATCTTCCAGGTGTTCCATTTTTTTCTTTAAGCCGGCATTTTCTGTGAGCAGGTTATCGATGGCCTTGTTCAGTAAAGCCGGATTTTTTAAAAGATCTTTCGATTGCTGCAGGTCGGCCAGTTCTTCAGCAATAAAAGTTTGGGCTGCGGCACCCGATACGGCTTCTATCCGGCGTACCCCCGCTGCTACGGCCGCTTCCTGTTTTATTTTGAACAAGCCGAGTTCGCCGGTGGCGCCGATATGCGTGCCGCCGCAAAGTTCTACGGAATAATTGGGATCGATGGTTACCACCCTCACCATATCGCCGTATTTTTCGCCAAACAGGGCCATGGCGCCGAGTTTCAGGGCCTCTTCCTTCGGTAACTGTTGTATTACTACAGGTATATTTTCCCGGATCTTTTCATTTACGATGTTTTCTACCTGCGTTATCTCCGCTTCGGTCATTTTTGCAAAATGAGAGAAATCGAAACGCAGGTGCTCTTCATTTACCAGCGAACCTTTTTGCGCTACATGTTTGCCCAGTACTTCGCGCAGGGCCGCATGCAGCAGGTGGGTGGCACTGTGGTGAACTGTAATATCTTTTCTTCTTTTTTTATCAACAATAGCTGTAACCGGGCCACTCGGATCTGCGGGAAGGGTATCAGCAAAAT
>CAXTMV010000379.1:0-4096 GCA_964245425.1 uncultured Flavihumibacter sp.
CATATTGACCCCCTCACGCCACGGCAAAGTAGTCCCCGTCGGCCATTTCAAATTGACCCCCTGTGGCCAGCGCAAATTGACCCCCTGTAAAGTGAGATAAAGAATCAAATGTTTTTGTAGGATAATAAGCGGATGTTCCCATCAAACATCCGAGGTTAATTATGTCCAACAAACCCATTGATATGTATAAAATCAGACAGCTATTAAGACTGTATGCATCAGGCAGGGGCACTAAGTTTATCAGTAGCACTACTGGGATTGCACGCAATACAATAAAAAAATATCTGCAGCAGTTTGTTTCATTAAAACTGACGATGAGTGATATCGAAGCGATGAGTGATGCGCAACTGGCACGGGCATTTTTGATAGAAAAGCCTGCAACAGAAAATCATCGGATTAGTGATCTGGAATTATTATTACCGGAGCTGGCGGCAAGGTTAAAGAAAAGAGGGGTTACTAAAAAGATGTTGTATGAGCAGTATAAAATACAGTACCCTGATGGATATAAGCACTCGGCCTTCCGGGAACGCCTGAACGCTTTTACAGGCATGAGCACGCCTTCTATGCGTGTTCCGCATAAAGTGGGGGATAAACTCTTTATTGATTTTACTGGCAAGCGGCTGAGCGTTGTAGACGCCTTAAGTGGCGAAGTACAGGAAGTAGAAGTCTTTGTGGCGATACTCGGTTGCAGTCAACTGACTTTTGTGATGGCTGTTGCTTCGCAAAAAAAAGAAGATTTTATTTTTGCTTGTGAACAGGCCCTTCATTTTTATGGCGGTGTTCCGGAAGCCATTGTTCCAGACAACTTAAAGTCTGCGGTAAAAAAAGCTGGTCGTTATGAATCAGAACTCAATGATAGTTTTGCGGCGTTTGCGACGCATTACAATACATATGTTTTTCCTGCCAGGGTATATAAGCCAAAGGACAAAGCTTTGGTAGAAGGCGCGGTAAAAATTATCTACACTTCTATTTTTACTAAAATAGATGAAGTGGTCTATCATACGCTGGACACGTTAAATACTGCTATCAGGGTTCACCTGGATGCGCATAACAACACGTTGCTTACCGGATGTGATTACAGTCGCCGGCAGCAGTTTGATGCATTGGAAAGGGATGTGCTGAAGCCTTTAAAAAAATACCGCTATGATCTAATGACAGCAAAAGCGGCCACTGTTGGTAAAACAGGGTATGTAACGGTTGATTACCGTTACTACAGTATCCCTTATAAGTTTATTGGTAAAAAGATAAAGCTGATGTATAACCGCACAAAAGTAGAAGCGTACAGTGAGCACCAGCTCATTGCCGTTCATGTGCGCAGTTTTGGAAAAGAAAAATACATCCAGAACGAACAGCACCTGGCGTCGTGGCACCGGTATCCCACCGAATGGAACCCGGAAAAGTTTATTAATGACGGAAGACTAATCCATGATGCGGTGGCCGGTTACATTACAAAAGTGCTGGCAAGAAATGAATACCCTGAGAAAAACTATCGTGCCTGCCAGGGCATTATCAATTTTAAAAAACGTGTAGGGGAATCAAGACTTATCAATGCATGCAAACGCGCTGACAGTTTTAATGTTTACAATTATGGAATGATAGAACGGATTCTTTTATCCAAAGCCGATTTTATTCCATTGGATGAACCTGGTGAACAAACAAATAATGACACAGGCATGCCAGACCACGACAATATCCGCGGAGAAGATTATTATCAATAATTATTAAATCAAAAAAAAATGAACAAAGAAAGTTTGAACAACATGAACCGGATGCGCCTGTTTGGTATGCATCATGCTTTTGCAACCAGCATTGAAACCCACCAGATGGAAAAGTTCACCAATGATGAACTCGTACATCACCTTGTACAAAGTGAATGGGACGACCGGCAGTACCGTTCACTGCAACGTGGCCTTAAAAATGCCAGCTTCCGTTATAAGGCAAGCATTGAACAACTTGACTACACAGAAGAGCGGGGACTGGATAAAAACCTGGTACAACGTTTATCGGACTGCAGCTTTATAAAAAAGGGAGAAGATCTTTTTATCACCGGGAGCACCGGCACCGGTAAAAGCTTCCTTGCGTCCGCGCTGGGGCAGCAGGCTTGTTTACTTGGGTATAAAGTTTTGTACACCAATACCACCAAACTTTTATCGCAGTTAAAGATGGCAAAAGCTGACGGCGCACATTTAAAAGAACTGGCAGGAATAGAAAAAAAAGATGTACTGATATTAGACGACTTTGGGATCCAGCCCCTTGATGCACAAGGCCGCGCACTATTACTGGATATTATTGAAGACCGGCACAGTAAACGCACTACTATTATTACCTCGCAGGTGCCGGTAAAAAAATGGCATGAAATCATTGGCGAAAAAACACTGGCCGATGCTATCCTGGATAGGATCGTTCATCAATCCATCCGTATAGAATTATATGGAGATTCATTAAGAAAAAAACAAAAAGTAACGTTAGAAACATAACACCTGTTTTGTATTTAACAACGTACAGAAATTAATCTCTACTTTTACTACACAAACATTAGTTCTTTGTCTCATTTTTCTTCCGCGGTCATCACATCCTTATGAAGGGTTTTATAGGATCTGTTTTGAGGGGGTCAATTTGAAATGGCCGACGGGGGTCAACTTTGCCGGTTTTTACACTTACTCGGCTGCACAGGGAAAGGAATTAATGGAGGAAAACCAGTATGATTTTATCCTGCTGGACCTTGGGTTGCCGGATAGTGACGGGCTGCAGATGTTGAATGAAACTAAAAAGATTTGTCCCCAGGTGTCTTATATTATTTTAACTACGAGAGGTGATCTGGAAGACAGAATAAAGGGACTGGATCTGGGCGCCGATGATTACCTGGCAAAGCCATTTTCGTTACTGGAATTTCAGTCAAGAATGCAGGCCATCAGCATGCGCAAATCAGGCAATAATGACCCTGTTTTGGAGTTGGGAGCTTTCAGCATAGATCTTAATAAGCGCATTGTGCGTTTTGGAAACCAGCAAATCGACCTCTCGCGCAAGGAGTTTGATTTGAGCTATATGCTTTTGCATAAAAACAGGCCGTTAACCAGACTTCAACTGAGCGAACATATCTGGGGTAATTTTTCAGACGAAGAAGGCGATTCCAATTACATTGACGTACACATCAAAAATATCCGGAAAAAAATAAGCGTGCATGCACCGGTGGACTGGCAGCAGACCTTAAGGGGTATTGGTTATAAAGTCAAAATCCAATAATCTTGAAACTGCTAACTAAACTTACGCTGTTTATTACCGGCTCGAAGCTGTTAATCGTAATACTGTTTATATTATTGCTCCCGCTTGTGGTGGCACGCGTAAGCATTCGGTATACAGATTACTGTTTAACGGAACAAAAGAAAAAAGTACAGAGCGTCATTGCAAAAAATGGCGTAGAATTCTATTTGCAGGGCGACAGTAGCTATGGCAGTTATACGATGTAAAAAGAAGAATACATTGCACTGTTGGCTTTAAAGGTGCAAAGTCTTCGTGATACGATAGAAACATCGAGGCGGATGATTGAAGAGGATATGCTTGATTACCGGGTGCTAACACATGATATAACGGCCGGTGATAAACGATATTTACTTGAAATTGGCAAAACGACTTCAACTATCGGCCAATACAACCAGCTTTTACAGCAGTTTGCACTCTACGCACTGATTTGCCTTACCGGACTCAGTATCATAATCGACCTCATTTACCCATATATTGCTAAGGCCGCTTTCAAATATCGTACGCAGCAAAATCCTTCACCGCAGGTTTCCCTATAAAGAGTCGCTTGTTCCCGTAAAAACATCGACATCGGATTTTAAGTACCTGGACAGTTCGCTTATCAGTCTGATGGAAAAAATTCACGAAGCTTTCAGCAAAGAACGGGAATTCATCACCAATGCTTCCCATTAGTTGATGACACCCATCAGCATTCTGCAGACCAATATCGAAAATATGATGATGGATGAGGAACTTGGTGAACATCAGCAGGAAAAGATATTAGCAGCGATGAAAACTGTACAACGGCTACGCAAAATTGTGCATTCCCTCCTATACATTTCAAGAATAGAAAATGAAC
>CAXTMV010000380.1:0-4073 GCA_964245425.1 uncultured Flavihumibacter sp.
AATTGCCCTGGCTGACGGGCGAATACGACTGGTCTGCCACCATGGTGAAAAAAGCCGTGGTGGATATGGCGCTCCGGTTGAACAAACCCGTACTGAGCCTCACCAGTAAAGATTATAACGACTATGGCCTCAGCGACCTGCTGGTTGAAAAAGGCGACGCCTACGAGATAAATATGCAGGTATTTTATATGCTGCGCGACAGTATAACGGGGTGGCCTGGTGGAAAAAGCACGCCCCTGCCCAACCCACCGGAACGCATGAGCCCTTACCCCAAACGCTGCCTCATTTTTTCGCCCCATCCCGATGATGATATTATCAGCATGGGCGGCACTTTCATGCGCCTGCAAGACCAGGGGCACGATGTACATGTAGCATACCAGACCAGCGGCAATATTGCCGTTACCGACGAGTTTGTTACCCGCTTTCTAGATTTTGCAGTGGGTTTTGAAAACATGTTCGGCATCGATAGTAAACAATCGCAGGCCATTTTGCAGGAAGCCAGGGATTTTCTGCGCTCGAAAAAATCGAACCAGATGGATACAAAGGAAATTCGTGCCATTAAAGGATTGATAAGAAGATGCGAAGCAGCCGCCACCTGCCGCTACGTTGGCATAAAAGAAGAAAACATCCATTTTCAGAACCTGCCTTTTTATGAAACGGGCCGGATAGAAAAAAAACCGATGGGTGAAGAAGATGTACAGCTGACGATAAACCTGTTGAAGGAATTGAAACCCCAGCAGATCTATTGCGCCGGAGACCTGGCAGACCCGCATGGCACCCATAAAGTTTGCCTGGATACGGTCTTTGAAAGCATGCGCCGGCTGAAAGCCAGCGGGGAAGATTGGATAAAGGATTGCTGGGTATGGCTGTACAAAGGCGCCTGGCAGGAATGGGATATCAGTGAAATTGAAATGGCCATCCCCATGAGCCCCGACCAGGTGCTCAAAAAACGATTTGGCATTTTTATTCACCAGTCGCAGAAAGACATGGTTCCCTTCCAGGGCAGCGATGCCAGGGAGTTTTGGCAGCGGGCCGAAGAACGCAACCGCAATACCGCCAAATTATATGAACAGCTGGGCCTTACCCATTATGCGGCCATGGAAGCTTTTGTAAGATGGCATTACTAAAGCGGCATATTATTATACTGGTGCCATCGACAGCGCAGGCTTGCAGCAAACGCCTGCACAATGGCATACCTATCACTAAAAATTGTACGGCAAACACCAAGGGCCGGCTTATAAGTCTGCCCCTGCCCTGCACAATCATATTCGCCTATGCAAACAGCCCCCTCGCGGCCGCTACCTATGCCAGCTGAAACATGGCCAATGGCCTGGCGACAGCGCAGTTTCCGGATAAAATTCATACTGGTTTGGGTATTGATTGTTCCGCTGCTGGATGTTTTCCATTTGTTTTTTCAGCACATTGAAAAAAGAGAAGGCATTGTGTTAAACGACTGGCTGGTGGATCTGCTGCCGGTGCACAATGTATCGCTGCCGGTGTTTCTTATTATCTGGGGTGCGGCCCTGCTGGGTATCTTAACTGGTATCAAAGACCCACGTGCATTGCTGCTGATGCTATGGACTTACCTGCTGGTTTCCATTTGCCGGATAGTATGCATCTGGCTGGTGCCATTGAATGCACCTCCTCATTTGATTCCGCTGATAGATCCCCTCACCAATTTTTTTTACGGGCACCAGTATGTAACAAAAGATCTGTTTTTTTCCGGTCATACTTCAAGCGTATTGGTTGTTTTTTTCGGACTCAGAAAAAAAGCGGCGAAGATTTTTGCATTATTTTGTGCTGTTTGCCTGGCGGCCCTGTTGCTGGTACAGCATGTGCATTATACCATCGATATACTGGCCGCGCCCATTGCCACTTATGGATGCTTCAGGCTGGCAAAATTAATTGTGCGCGATTAGAACGCTTCCCCCAGCTGAAAATAAAGTCCTTTTGATCGGCCGCCGGCTGCAATGCCATAGTCGAGCCGGAGATTTAATTTTTCAGAGCTGGTCAGCGCAATACGAAGACCGCCGCCATAGGCATATTTCAGGTCAACCGTACTCAGGAAATCATTTCCGTGCCCAACATTGCCCAGTCCGCCAAAGACAACAGCGCCCAGCCGCCGGTAAACGGGCATCCGGTACTCGGCCTGCAATACCACCTGGTCTTTATCGCGGTAACGGCCATCATAATAGCCGCGCATACTATTAGATCCGCCAAAAGAAGCCAGGCTTCGGAGCGGCACATCGCCCGTATTTAAAAAAGCATATGCCTGTAATGCCAGCACCTGTTTTTTATAGGTTTTGATAAAACTGCGAACATCCAGCACATAATTGGTATACCTGAAATCGGATCCGAAAACAGGCGCAAAATGATTGAAATAACCTTGCAGAAACACGCCCTTGTCGGGTGCAAAAGCATCGTTCCGGGTATCGTAGGTAAAACTGGCGCCCAGGCCCGATACATGGTAGCTGTTCCGGCCGGTTACGTTTTCCTTATCGAACAACCCGCCTGCCGTATAGTTTACCTTGAACAGGCGCTGGTACTCGTAGAGCAGTCCAACATAAATATGTTTGGCTACCAGGCGTTGCCCGTGCAGGTAAATATAAAACTGGCGATAGGTATACGACTCTACCGAACTGTCAGGAGCACCCCTGCCCAGGCCCCAGAATTTATCAGGAAAGAAACTATACGACAATTGCTGGTTCAGGATATACTTTTCACCAGGAAAATAAATGGTTCCGTTAACGGCTGCCACAAATTGCTTTTTCAGCGAATAGAGCACAAGGCTCTGCAGGTTGGACGTACGCTCGGTACTGTCTTTTTTGTTGATATGAAAAGTACCTGAAATGGCGGAGCCAAAAGACCAGTTGGTTTCTATAGAGCGGGCAATAACCGGCAACACCAGCAGGTGGTCGCGCAAAGAAGAGCTGTCCTTTTTTGGAGCCTGGCCATTGGCAGCTTGTAAACAACCCATCCAAACAGAGAAACCAATAAAAAAACAGGTCTTATACAAGCTCATCGCCAGGCGCAGGGTTGTTTAAAAATAAATAATGTCGTATAAACAAACATTTAAAACAGATAAACCCGTTTGTTTATACGGGCGTAAATTTAATTAAATTTTAATTCTCCCGACATTTTTGATCATAAACTATTCGTTAGGTCGGCTGCCCACGCGGCATTGCAGTTCTGACATCTTTATAATTATATGACTACCAGCTCATTAAACTAAATAATGGGCCAGCATCTGCACTCATACAAGGCTGACCTGTTTGCCTGCCGGAATCTTATTTGATGATTACCTGTAAGGTATCGGATACAACAATCTGCGGCTTATCCCGGTAAGAGCTGATCTCGCCCGTTACGCAAACCCGCTTGTTTACCAGGAATTCTTCCGGGTGATAGCTGAATTTTTTACGGTTATCGCCGAAAATCACAAAGGAAAAGGGATTATTGGGATAGTCGCCGCCCATATTAATGAGCGTTGGCTGGTTGTTGGCGTTTTCGAGAAAACGGCCTCCGAATACTTTATCGCAGACAGTTATTTTTTCACCAATATGTTTGGCAGCTTCTGAAGCAGGTATGGGTGTCTGGGAAAAGCCTTTGCCCAGCAGAAAGCAAAGCGTTGCGGTAAATGTTATTTTTTTCAATTGTATTGTTTCGCGCAAAAATAGGGCTTTAGGCCATTACCTGCCTGCCGGCTTTGAACTTCACCAATTATTCATCCTGTCATTTGTTTTGCTACCGGGGAAAATTTTCAGCCACCCGAAAAAACCGGATGGAATGCCGGGTATGTTCCAGTATTCCCTCTTCCTTCAATTCATTCAGCAGGGTGGTGATGGTTTGCCGGCTGCTGCCGGTTAAGCGGGCAATTTCTTCGTGGGTCAGGTAGTTGGGTATTTCCAGATCAGTTTGCTGGGTTGCCCGGGCGCCGGGCTGGTCGTACAAAAGGTCGCGCAGAAAAAGCAATAAACGGGTACGGGCATCTTTCCGGATAATATTCACCAGGCGGTTTTCAAATTTCCGCAGCCGCCAGCCGACTAGTTTTGTATATTTCAAAGACAGTGCGGGAT
>CAXTMV010000381.1:0-4068 GCA_964245425.1 uncultured Flavihumibacter sp.
CTTTAATCCTGTTCGCAAATCACAATCCAAAGCACAATGCCTGATAGTATGTCATACAAAACCCGCGCAAACTGCCTCAAATTCAGTTCTTTACTTGTTTTACTGCTATTGTTGCAGCCTGTTGTGGCCCAGTATAATTTTACCGCCCTCGACGATTTGCTGGCTAAAAACCAGCAGGCATTGGGTGGAGATATCATCGCCATTATTTATAAAGACGGAAAACCCATATACAGGAAGGAATTCAATAAGGAATTCAATGGCAAAACACAGGTGCCCATTGCCAGCTGCAGCAAATGGCTAACGGCAGCGCTGGCCATGATTTTTGTAGATGAGGGAAAGATTTCGCTCGACGATCCGGTAGCCAAATACCTGCCCATTTTTACTTCTTATAGTAAAAGGTATATTACCATCCGGAACTGCCTTTCGCATACAACGGGCATTCATGCGGAAGAGCCAGGTTTGAAAGCGGCACTCCAAAACAGGAAATACGCCACCCTTGAAGACGAAGTGAATGCTTTTGCCAAACGCGAAATTGAACGCAACCCGGGCGAAATGTTTTTTTACAGCGATATCGGGCTGAACATTGTTGGGCGCATTCTTGAGATTGTGGGCAAAAAAACTTTCGACCGGCTGATATCAGACAAACTGCTGCGCCCTTTAAAAATGCGGCAGACAACTTTTTATATTGATTTCGACAAAGCCTTCAATCCTTCCGGCGGGGCGCTGTCTACGGCCAATGACTATACCAATTTCCTGGGCATGATCCTGAATAAGGGTATGTTTGAGGGCAAGCGGATACTAAGCGAAAAATCGATTGCTGAAATGCAGAAAGTGCAGACAGGAACTGCCGTCGTTAAATATGAACCTGCTACCGCAAAGGGCGATGGTTACGGATTGGGAGAATGGATCCTCAATAAAGATGCCAATGGAGCAGGAACGGTTATCAGCAGCCCGGGCCTGTATGGTACCTTTCCGCTGGTAGATTATTGCCGCGGATATGCATTCCTGATTTTTGTAAAAACCCTGCTCACCGAACAGAAAAAAGAAATATACATGGGCTTCCTGGATGCGATCAACACGCAGATAAGTTGTAAGTAGCTTTAAGTAGCCTGCAGGTGTTAAGTGCTGACAACGAATCTTACCACTTCGAGCGTAAGCGGCTACTGCGGCAAAACGTAGAACTGCTCACTGTTTTACCAATACAATCCTTGCGCGGTCTGCTTTATACACCTGGTCCTGGAATTTTACCAATTCGGCATAATCACTGGCGGGATAGCGGCTGCGCGATTTTTCCAGCCAGCGATGGTAATAGATCTTGTCGCCTTCTACCCGCACATTACAGGCATATTTTCCAAAGCGGCTGTCAATTTTTACCACCGGTGGCATCGACTCGGGCACATAACCTGCCGGCACTTTAATGGTGATGGAATCGACATCGGTAAAAGCATGTTCATATACAATATCATATAACCGTATTGAGTCTGCCGCATATTTAAGACCGGTTTTGTCGAAAAGATTGGGGGCAATAAACAGCCGTTTGCCTGTAACACTGGCATAACCGGTAGAAGAAACATGCAGGTATTCATTCGCCGTTGGGATAGGCCCTTTCTTTTCTTCATAATTACTTTTATCGATCTGGTAGGTGGGCAGGTTAAGCGCTTCGTTCAGGTATTTATCACGCTGCTCTTTGCTGGCATAGTAAATAAGGTCATGTGCTTCTTCTTCCTGTATCCCTGTAAAACGGGTATTCACCTGGGCATCCAGGTTACCTTCCGGATCAATGCTGGCAGTAACGATGCGCGATTGAAGATTGTCTGCCGCAACATATACCGGCGTGCGAACGATATGGCCGCCCTCTTCATCGATCAGGATGGCCTTCCTGTCGCCGGTAAAACTGCCCATAAAACCCGCCGACTTATTCTGATCGGTACATTCCAGCCAGATAGAGTCTTTGGCCATGGGCACACAGGTAATGATATGATTGCCCTGCAGGCTGGGGAAATCATCCAGGATCGGCCTGGCATTTGAACCGGCCGTGATAATCACATACCTGGCCGGTATACCTGCTTCCTTTAATAAAGAAACCATGTAATTAGACAATGCCTTACAATCGCCGTACCGCTTGGTGGCAACATAAGTAGCATCAAAAGGCTGCCAGCCGCCAATACCCAGTTGAACACTGATATACCGTGTATTCTTTTGCAGAAAATCGTATAAGACATATACTTTCTCCCGTTCGTCTTTTATGCCATCCGTTAACTGGTGCACTTTGGCTTTTATATCTGCAGGCAGGATATCCCGCCCCTTTAAAAGACCGTAGATAAACTTGCCGAAATCTGCCCAGGTGTTCATATTTCCTTTATAGCCTTCTATTTCAAAATCGGAAGGCGCAAACATGATGTTCGGCACCAGTTCTTTGAAGGAAGGGCCGCTGCTTTCTGTTTTAACCGCCACCAGGTTTTTTGCCGACCAACTGTAAGTCTTCTTGTCGCCGTTCGCTTCAACCCTGGGTTCTGCGGATGAATGATAAGCTTTGTACCGTACGTTGTAGGCAGCCGGCGCAATAATAGAGTAGCTGCTGTTCTGTGCAGACACATCAGGCCAGCGCAGGGGCATCCAGCTATCAAAGGCGAGCAGCCCGTTTTCCTCTTCTTCGTCCTCAAATTCTACCGTATAAGGATAGGTACGATAATAAAAATTATGCACTTTGTACCGGATGTCTTCCATCAGGCTTTCATCGCTGCTGCCGCTCACATCCTGCATATCTTTTTTCTTAACATGTTTTATTTCTTTTCCAAAAGCATCAAACAGTGTAGCATTGATATAATTAACCGAAGTAAAACGGCCATAGGCAATTACAAATTCTGCATATTTAGCCCCGCTTTCGTTTAAAATAGTGTAGGCATATTTTTTTCTGATAACCGCTTTGCCAGGCGATTTAATCTCCATTGTCAGGTCTTGCTGCCGGATAACCATATCTGCATTCTTTCTTAATGAATCCGGTATCAGCAGCGCATTATACGATTGCGCCGACAACACCGCCGGCACAAATAATACAAACAACAGGAAAATGTTTTTCATAAATAACTATTTCTTCTTGAGTACAATCTGCTCATTTTCTTTTGTAACCACGAACGCAAAGAAATCCCTTAACCCGTTATAGTCTTCCGGCGTGAAATTAGCTTTGTTTAATTTGATCCTTGTGCGCAATTGCACTTTATCTTCCGATTTTTGGATCAGGTATTCAAAAGAACCTTCATCGCCGTTAAAAACAACTTTGGAAGACTTGGGAATTTCCTCCACCACATACCCTTTCGGAATCTCCATATTAAGCAGGTAGGTTTCATCGATGGTATAGGGCATTTCTACCGGGTAGCGGCGGTCGGCCGATCTAAAAGGATTCTCTTTGAATGCCTCCGACATCATGGGGTTCATATAAATGATATTTTCATCCGACGAAGGTTTGAAAGTAAAATCATAGTGAACCTGGGCGGGCATATCAGGTATTTTCAATGAATCAATGCCGGCGTCTGACACTTTTATTTCAAAGCTGTTACCTGATTTAAAGCCCTTGAGGTATTCCCTTTCGTCTCCTTTCAGTTTTCCTCTGAGGTTAAACGATTCGTAAGCGCCCAATTGCGATTTAAAACTACCGACCATGCCGTCTTTCTCGTCGTTGCTGATAAAAACGGCGGTTACTTTTCTTTCAGTCAGCGAGTCTGATTCAAAATAAACCGGCAGGGCGGTTTCTTTGGTTATCACCCTTGCATGGCCGTTATAGCAATAAGGTGGCAGGCAGTTAAATCCGTTGTAAGGGCTGCTGGCGTCCAGGTTATAGTTGATGCCATCGATTTCAACATGGCAGACGACATAATTAAACCTGTCTACCAAGGGATAGATTTCGTTGGTAAACCCATTATCCCTGGTACTCAGCAATAAGGGATCTGCGTTAAAGCCTTCGTGCCGCAACATGGCTGTAAGCAGTAAATTGATATCGGCTACACTGCCGCTGTGTTTTTATATGCATCTTTCAGCGATGTTTCGAGGTAAATAGCGGAATGGCTGGTG
>CAXTMV010000382.1:0-4038 GCA_964245425.1 uncultured Flavihumibacter sp.
TCAAATAATTTAATATAGCTATGTGTTAAACCTGCTACAATTGCGGTTGAACAAGTTGCCGTCGCTATACAAGCAAAGAGGTCAAGGCCGCGGTATGGAAATAACGCCATACACCAAAAAATGAAGATCCATTGAATGATGTAAATAACAGTGATGTGTTTACTGAACCAGGTAAGCAACCTACATAGGGCTGTATCAAGTATGATAGGTGCCAGCTTATAACAACCATATAGCCAGATAAAGCAAAATCCTGTATGGAAAAACGTCCCTAAAGGATAGCTACGATAAAGATTCTCGTGGGAATACATAAGCCATCCACCCGTAAAAATTGCCGGCGCGCAAAGTGCAATACCCAAACAAACCAGGATAGAATAATTTAATCTTTTCTGCCGCAACTTTCTGCCCACTAAAAAGCCAACCAGTGGATACACGAGCCATGGAAAAAGTGGAAAAAAAACTAGTGGATCGTTTCCGGTAATTAGTGACAATATTTGATTGGTAGATATTTCGGGCAGGGAAATCGTCCAGCAGAGTGGCGAAACACAGGCAATAACAATTGCCAAAATCGTCACTGATGTATTAGTTACTGAATACTTTTTCAAAACCAGAATCACCAGTATACTGATGCCGGCTAACTGCAGAATGTCACCTACCAACGCAAGTCTTGCGAGCGATGCCAAATTCAAATTTAAGTGCAGGTCATCCAAGAAACCCCCAGGCAACCATTCCAGTATGGCTGGTATTATAAATTTGCAGATATTCAAAATATATCCGCCTGCGAACAGTATAAAAGATTTACTAAGCATTCCGTCTACTTGCCTATTGGATAAGCTAAAAGAAATACCCATTAATACCATAAACAATTGAGCGCCGGGAAGTGCGGAGATTCCGGTTAGCATAATGCCCCACCAGGAATGGTACACATTTGCCGTTCCATATAGCATTGTGACGTGAACGGCAGGCATCATCATCACAGTGAAGCCCCTGGCGATATCAAGTTCTGGATAACGGTTCATGATAAAACTGATTGACGGGTGCATTCATATAGATTCGCGGTTTTGTAAGACATAGTAATTGAATGCAGGAAATGAAAGCCGGCTTTTCGAACCAGTTCATTTGCTTTCGTATTCGTTGCATCTGGCTCACCCATTATTTTATTGACTTCCTGTATTGAAAACAGCAAACGCAGGGCTGATTGCATTAGTGCTACTGAAAGACCGGGTTTCGGCTGGTGTTTAATCGGTGCCATGAGGAAATGGATACCAAGGTCCCAAATGTTGGCAGGATAATGTGCCGCTATTTCATCATGGAAGCATTTATATACATCTACCTGGCATATCATCTCACCTTCGTAATATCCAATTAGAGAAGTCGCGTGGCCGATTGCAAGCGTATTTTCGTAATGCGCATAAAATTCATCAAAGGACAAGTGATCCATTTGCCAATATCTATGCGCATAAGGAAGCCCAACCCATTGGTATAATTTGGGGAGATGCTTTTGAAGATTAATATGTTCCCAGTAAATGGTTCCATTATTGCCTGATAGATTTTGCAACGCTAAAATAGGCGTTGTAAAAAATAGTTCGCTAATACCACATAGTGGCTTTTGTTTAAACATTTGAAAGGTTTAACTTAAAAAATAAAACAAATTAAAAGGATATAACGCAGGCAAGCTGAAATTTAGTGAGAATACCTAAAAATATAAATGTTAACACTTATATTACGTAAAGCGCTAAAGGTTGGCGAACGTATTCTGTAAATTATCCTGCATTGGTATATGGCAGTTTACTTAATATGGATTTTAACTTATTTTAAAAGGAGAAAAATGGAAATACGATTATTATCTGAAACGGAAGACCAGCTCATCTTTTCCACAGAACCTTCTGTAGGCGTTTTAAGCACTTTGCCCGATTCGTCATTATTTTCTGTGTCAGGAGATTTCGGGAAACTTTTACTGCAGCAATTGCCGGCAGGTCGTTTCAATATTTTTTACAGCCAATATCATATAAAACGTGATTGCAGGTTCTACCTCGCGACCGGTGAACCAAGCCTGGAACTACATTTTATGGAATTTAATGAAATTGCCTTCCACCTTTCCGGGTTGGGAGAGGTGAATGCCGGCGAAAGAGAATATAATATTACATACCTGCCGTATGTAGAAAGTGTAACAGCGCTTAAAGCGGGTCATTTTTATTCAAGTTTTGATATCCATTTTCCCTTGCGCTTTCTTATCGATTTGGCGGCATTCCATCCATTAGTAGATGCTTTTCTGCGGCAAGCAGATCAGCAAAAAGCTTATCAATATAGTTCGGAGCGGCACAGGGCAAGCTTTGA
Source organism: uncultured Flavihumibacter sp. (assembly GCA_964245425.1). Lineage (GTDB taxonomy): Bacteria > Bacteroidota > Bacteroidia > Chitinophagales > Chitinophagaceae > JACMLD01. Next base: position 2,335 of record CAXTMV010000382.1, read on the forward strand.
GATGCTGGAAATAATCCGGCGAATACAAATAAATGAATTTTCTCCACCGGCCTTATATACGTATCTGGATGCAAAAGCGGTAGAATTGCTCATGCTGGCGTTGCATTCTTTGTCGGTACAAGTGGATGGAAGGATTAAATTCCGGAAAGATGATATTGAAAAGATGCACGAGGCGGAAAAAATTATTATGGCCAACTTGGAAAATCCCTTATCTCTCATTGGATTGGCCCGTAAAGTAGGGGTGAATGATTTTAAATTGAAGAAACTATTTCCGCAAGTCTATGGTATGACCGTGTTTAATTATTTGATGGAAGCAAAAATGGCAAGGGCTAGAAACCTTGTACTTTACACCGAACTGGCTTTTTCTGAAATTGCGTTACAAACTGGGTTTAAAAACATTCCCAATTTCAATACGGCTTTCAAGAGGAAATTCAATTGCAATCCAACTTTTATGCGTAAGCATAAAAATAATCCGTAAAAAGTAATACTTATTCCTGTGTAAATAAACAAGTTGGTCAAAACCATTATCAATTTCGGTAATGACCGAATTAGCACCATTATTCGATTGTCTGAATGCCATCCATCCCATCAGTGAGGCATTTAATAGCTATCTCGCTGGCGTGGTCAGGTCGCAGGACTATTCCAAAGGCGAATTATTGCTGCGGGAAGGGATTGTTTGTAAGAAAGTATGGTGGCTAAGAAGCGGAATGGTGAGATTTTTTTATAAAAACAAAGAATCAGAGGTGTCTCATTGTTTTATGGCTGAAAACAACATTTTGCTGGCCATTAGAAGTTTGTACGATCAGGCACCCAGTAAGCAAGCCATCCAAGCACTTGAAAATGCTTCTACCTGGTATATTGAGTACGAAGATTTACTGGTTATTTATGAAGCGTTTCCTGAGGCGCATATCATTGGCAGAAAGATTGCCGAACAATATTATTCTTTACTTGAAACAAGACTACATGCAATTGCTCAATTAAAAGCGAAAGAACGGTATGTTTTCCTGGAAAAAGATTTTCCTGAATTATTGAAAAGGGTTCAATTAAAATATCTTGCGTCTTTTCTGGATTTAGAAGTTCATACCCTTAGCAGGCTCAGGAGACAAAAATAATGCTGGATTGCTTTTTGTTCAGCACAAACACTCGAAACGGTTTGTAGTTTCGTTAGAAGCATTTACCAGCAATGATCACCACGTCCATCGTCCAACAAACAACGTTTGCATCATTAACAGATGCAAATGACTACGCAAAAATCATTAGCGTATCCGGAATTTCTTTCATCGAAAGGGATACTTGGATATTTTGTGGGCAGGACAAAAATAGTTTTTCCTGGATTATGCATGTATCGATACGGGTCAGTCTTGTGCAGCAATTATTCCAGGAATTATTACCCTTTCTGAAAGATACCAGCGTTCCTTTCCGTTGCGTCAAGAATAACGATGTTCACTTCAGCTGCAATAATGGTAGCCTGGGAGAGGAGGAAATAGGAAGAATTCTAAGCATGTATCCGCGTAATGTCCATGAGGCGGAAAAATTGGCAAAATTCATAAATAGCGTAAGCACGTTTTTATCTGGTCCACAAGTTTATTATGCAAAGCGGATAGGACCTATTTTATATATTGAACAAAAACCTGATAACAATGATATTTTAAAAAAACTTCCTTTTAAAATGTGGTTATACCCTTTGCCTGTAATTTTTTCTGT
>CAXTMV010000383.1:0-4031 GCA_964245425.1 uncultured Flavihumibacter sp.
GTATGGTTTCATGAACTAACCCTTGACCAGATAATTTTTTATATTGATAAATACAAGCCTTACGATAAGGCCGGCGCTTACGCCATACAGGAATGGATTGGCGTTACCGGTATCCGTGCCGTAGAAGGCGATTTTTACAACGTCATGGGCCTGCCGGTTAGCCGGGTACTGCAGGCGCTGGAGAAAGTTTTTAACCGTCCCAAAAATGCTTAGTTCGATATTTCATTGTTTTTGCAGTAATGGTTGCGCAAATGACCCATCGATCTACAAATTTTTTCAACGTTCTGCCGCGTGAAAAAAACCCAATCATTGCGGTGAAATCCTCCTCCCTTCATACTGCTCTTTATTTAATATTGTGCTGATATTCTTTATTCGGTCACCACATCTGATAGCTAACAGCTAAAAGTACCTGGCTCATCGCTAACCGCTTTCTTCTTATGACGGAACGGCTGCTACAGTTTATCTGGCAATTCCAGTATTTCAACCGGCGCGAATTGTGTACCGATGACGGCGCGGCTTTGGATATAGTGCAATCGGGTAAATACAATCGTCACCAGGGACCCGATTTCCTGGAAGCCGGTATCCGGATTGACAATACGCAGTTGTTCGGGCATATCGAGATCCATATTAAAAGTTCAGACTGGAACCGGCATGGGCACCAGTCCGATCCGAATTATAATAATGTTATCCTGCATGTGGTCTGGCAACACGATGCCGGTCAGAACGGGCCCTCTGTACCCGTACTGATATTACAACACCGCGTACCCGTATTATTGCTGAACCAATACAATGAATGGATGGAACAAGTGCAGGCTGTTCCCTGCGCCGCCATTGCAAAAGATGCCGGAGACCTGGTATGGACAGCCTGGAAGGAGCGCCTGCTGCTGGAACGCCTGCTGCGAAAAAACAAACACATCGTACAGCTGCTGCACAACAATCAGGCGTACTGGGAAGAAACCTGCTGGCAGTTGCTGGCCAGGAACTTTGGTACGCCGGTAAATGCCGAGGCTTTTGAAAACATGGCCCGTACATTACCGCTGGCCATTCTTCTTCGCCACCGCCACCAGCTAACAGTGGTGGAAGCGCTGCTGTTGGGACAGGCGGGACTATTGCAGGGCGATTACACAGATGATTATGCCCGGTTACTGCAAAGAGAATATTCTTTTCACCGGCGTAAATATAAATTGCCGGCACCTCCGCACGCCGCCTGGTTTCTTCGCATGCGGCCCGCTGCTTTTCCTACTATTCGCCTTGCACAGCTGGCCGCACTGCTTACAAAATCCACTCATTTGTTTACCAGTATCAGGGAGGTCACCAGTCGCAGGCACCTTACAGATTTGCTCAACGTGAGTGCCAACGATTATTGGCATTATCATTACCGGTTTGATGAGCCGGCGGCGTATAAGATCAAAAACCTCGGCCGGACCATGATAGATAATATTGTTATCAATACCATCGCTCCACTGCTCTTCGCATACGGCAGTTATCACCACGAACAATGGGTAAAAGATCGGGCGCTCCAATGGTTGTCAGAAACCAGGCCCGAAAAAAACAGTATAACAGAAAGCTGGCAGGCGCTGGGCATCACCCACCAAAGCGCCGATCAAAGCCAGGCGCTGATTGAATTAAAAACACAATACTGCGATCAGAAAAAATGCCTGGATTGCGCCATTGGAAACGCTTTGCTGAAGAAAAAAAGTTAAAGGGAAGATGGCTGATTTGAAGATGTCTGATTTTTTGTTGCTGCATTTATCTGACAGCGCAGACCTTGCCGCTGCAAGCCAGACATTTTCACCGTTACTACATTGTCACATCCGCACATTCTTTTTCATCACCACAAATTCCAGCGGTTGCTTTGGTATGCCAAATGTAGGATTGTCGGGAAAGGGTTTTGTTTCGCCGGTTTTCCCGTACCCGTATTTTTCGTACCAGGCAATCAGTTCATGCCGCACGGAAATCACCGTCATTGAAATGCTTGTTCCCTGTTCCTTTTTTACATAGGCTTCGGCTGCCTGCAGCAATTGGCGGCCAATACCGGAACCCTGCAGATCGGGGTTTACGGTGAGCATGCCCAGGTACCAGCTGTCAGCCTGCTGTTCAAGGTGAACACAGCCATTTACCTGCCCGTTACCGGCACGGGCAACCAGTATCAATGAGCCGGGCCGCTCCAGCAGCAGCTTCAGCGCCGCCGGATCGGTGCGCGTACCATCCAACAGATCAGCTTCACTCGTCCACCCTTTTTTGGCAGATTCACCACGATAAGCGCTGTTGACGAGCAGGGACAGGGCCGGAATGTCTGCCAGGCCGGCTAAGGAAATGGACATATTGTTATTATTGGTGTTTATAGAAAACTATTTTGCTGTAAATAAAAGAATAAAAAATGTAATTTTAATACCCCATTGTAAACTGTCTCCGATATGGATATCCTACAGCTATTGCACGATGAACTGACCGGTTTTTTTGGCATCAATTACTGGCTGAAAATGTACCAGTCGAATGATTACAGCAGTTTGTCAACTTTTGATGGGGCGGTAAAAGCATTTGGGCCGCTGATTCCGCTCATACTGGTGATAGAGATCCTGCGGGCGCTTTTATACAGGAAATTTAAGATTGAAGACTACCGGATCCCTTTTTTAATCTTTGTATTTAATCGCTTTATTGGGAGGTTTATATCCATTGCGGCCGTTACTTTTTGCATAAAAATTTTTACACCCATTGCTTTGCTGAAAACCAGTTTTACCTGGTACTGGCTTATATACGGATATATTGTATGGGAGTTCGGGCATTTCCTGTATCATTATTTCGGCCACAAGGTGCGGTTGTTCTGGTGCCTGCATTCTACCCATCATGCCCCGCAGCAGATGAACATGTCGGTTAACTTTGCGCATTTTTTCCTGGAAGCGCCTTATGCAGATGTTATCCGCACCACTGTCTGTATTGTAATGGGGGTTAACCCGCTGCTCTTGTTTTTCATCATGTTCATAGACGGTACCTGGGGGTCCTTTATCCATATTGGCGAAAATGTACTCAAAGACGCCCGCCTGGGGTTCCTGAACCGAATTATTCTGACGCCTTCTCATCACCGGGTACACCATGCAAAGAATGCTTTGTACATGGACACCAATTTCTGTAATCTTTTAAATATCTGGGACCGGCTGTTTAAAACCTTTCAATACGAGGAAATGGAAGAACGCCCCGTTTATGGCATTACCCGTGAAATGAATCCCAATAGTTTCATGGATGTCTATTTTGGAGAAACCGCCGCGCTTGCCAAAGATGTATACCATGCGCCCGGCATCAAAAATAAATTAATATACATTTTTATGCCACCCGGCTGGAGCCATACCGGCCAGCACAAAACCGCCCGACAGGTCAGAAAAGCGTTTTTAAAAAAAGAATTCAGTGAAAACGGGCCTGCGACATCCAAAGACTATATCGCACAGCGGTAGCAGCGAAAAAGAGAAAGCTGGCAAACTCATTTTCTATTTGTTCTCTCAGCTCATTTAGCTCAAAAGCTGTTTTCTTTCTCGTCGGCCGTCTCCCAGTCGTACGTTACCTGCACGGCTATATCCGGGTGAAGGCTTTTCATAACAGGGCAATTATCGCCGATTCGCTCTAATAGGGTCCTGTCTTTTTCCGTTAGCTGAAGAGCGGCCGGAAATTCCAGCAGCACGTCTACCTTACCCACCCGGCGCGGTTCGCTTAACATATGTTTTTGCACCTGCAGGGTAGCGCCATCGAGGTTGATACCCATATCGCCCGCTTTGATGCCCATGGTGGTAATGATACAGGTACCCAACGATACACATAATAAATCCGTAGGAGAAAAACGTTCCCCTTTACCGCGGTTATCTGTTGGCGCATCCGTTTCTATTACGGAGCCACTTTGGTTGTGGGTGGCATTACAACGCAGCTGGCCGGTATAAATAATTGTTGCCGTCATACGATAAAAGTGTTAAATCAGGTGTTGATGGAGTATTTTTGTCTAAATTTACGTTAATAGATTAAACGACAAAGTTGTGAAGAAAATA
>CAXTMV010000384.1:0-4012 GCA_964245425.1 uncultured Flavihumibacter sp.
ATATAATCTCCTCAATTAAGATTGCATAGTCTACAAGTCTGGTGTGTTTTAATCTTAAATTAATAGACATTTACAGGTAATAAATGTCAGTTTTCTTAATTTACAGGAACAGGAATGCCTGTTAAATTTACACCCTGTTAGCAACGGAGCCCATCATCCCGGATACGATACATGAATGGTACAACTGATTTTATCACCTTTAAAATATACCTGTATGCTTAACCAGAAACTCAGAAACATCCGCAGTTTTTTTATTCCGGGTAAGAAAAGTATTTTCTCTTCAGCAGAAGCAGATAATACCAGTAAACAAACAGGCGATCATACCGACAGGCAGCATGTGCGTTTGCTTTATTACCGCGATCTGGAAAATACCCAGACGATAGAAACAAAACCCGAGACCATGCAGCACGACTGGTGGATAAATTAAGTAACCAGGCCGGGTGCAGGCAGGGTTAAAAGCGATTAGGGCTGCCCGTTTGATCCATCACCCGGCACATAAATAGTTTCCTACGTTTTAATATCCAATCATCTTCCAGCAGATTTTCAGAACAGGCATTTATCCAAACCGGAAAACTATATACAACGGATCTGCTGAGCAGGTCCGTTTTTGTGACAGCCCCCTGCAGGAAGCTGGTTGCCAGATTTATTCATATTAATAGTTTATTTGTTGTACCTTTGCGGTTCTTAATGTTATTGCATTCCCGTTTGTGAAGTAGTTTATCTCCCTCCAATCAGCGACCGCTTAACCTAAGGCAGATAAAGTGTCAAACCCGTTTTGATGGCCTTATCACATTTTTTTACATAAACATTTATATTTTGTTATTCAACGAATTATCGCTCGTAGAGCCTGTGTTGCAGGCCCTGAGCAAAGAGGGATACACGCATCCTACCCCTATTCAACAGCAATCCATCCCCGTCATCCTGCAGAAAAGAGACTTGCTGGGCTGCGCCCAGACTGGTACTGGTAAAACTGCGGCTTTCGTAATCCCCATCCTGCAGCTCATGTACGGGCAAATGCAGGAAACCGGCAAAGCCACCCATCGCTTAAGCGCCCTGATCCTCACCCCTACCCGTGAACTGGCCATCCAGATCGGTGAAAGCATACAGGCTTATGGACGTTACCTGCCCCTGCGCCACCAGGTTATTTTTGGCGGCGTATCGCAGCACAGCCAGGTGCAAAATATCCGCAGGGGTGTCGATATACTGGTAGCCACCCCCGGCCGCCTGCTCGACCTGATGCAGCAAGGACATATTTCATTGCGCGATATCCAGTATTTTATCCTGGATGAAGCAGACCGTATGCTGGACATGGGTTTTGTACATGATGTAAAACGCATCATTGCCAAATTACCCACTAAACGCCAGACCCTGTTTTTCTCTGCCACCATGCCGCCCGAAATACAGCAGCTGGCAAAAGTATTGCTGAACAATCCGGAGAAAATTGAAATAACACCGCCTGCTTCAACAGTAGACCTGATACAGCAATCGCTCTATCATGTAGACAAACAACACAAACAATCCCTGCTGATCCATTTATTGCAGGATACATCAATTGAAACCGTTCTTATTTTTACGCAAATGAAACATGCCGCCGATAAACTGGCCCGTGTGTTAAACAATGCAGGCATCCGCACTGAAGCCATTCATGGCAATAAATCGCAGAATGCAAGGCAGGCAGCCCTGGCCAATTTTAAAAGCCGGCAGACAAGGGTTCTTGTAGCCACCGATATTGCGGCCCGCGGCATTGATATCGATGAACTGGCCCATGTAATCAACTATGAATTACCCAATGTGCCCGAGACCTATGTTCACCGGATTGGAAGAACCGGCCGTGCAGGCGCCAGCGGCATGGCCATTTCGTTCTGCGACCGGGGTGAAAAAGTATTTTTAAATGATATTGAGAAATTGATCCGCAAAAAAATACCGGTTGTTACATCAACCTCTTTTGTTGCGCCAAAAATTACCGAACAGGTAATTGAACAAAGACCACCCGCCCGTTTTAACCGTCCTAAAAACACAGCCGGCGGATTTAACCGCCATAACAGGAGTTTTTCGCGGAACGCATAAGCACATCAATATAACTACATACTAAAAATCCCCTGCAGGCTCGAGCCTGCAGGGGATTTTTATTTATCGCTGCTGTGGGGATGGGGCATTTATTGTAAAGCGGCACCCAATGAAATCTAAACATCACTCGATCTCAACATCCGTCATCCCTTCAGACCTAAAGCCCCATGCTGCCTTTTTGTTGTTTCAGGTTCGCCAGGGTGGGATCCATCTTGATGGCCTGATCGCAAAGTTGCATGCCTTTGTCTTTGTCGCCTTTTTTCTGGTAAGCCATCCCAATCATATAAAGTGCTTTGGCATTTTGTTTATCATAACCGAGTATCTTATCCCAGTAGTCAATAGCATCCTGGTACTTTCCTGTTTTATAACTCATCTCTGCTACCGTGTTCAGTATCGTAAGGTCGGCCGGTTTTTTCTCCAGGATTTTTTTCAGCATCTCGATAGCTTTGGGAAGCTGGCCCGCCCCTTCGTAAGAGATAGAGAGATTTTCAATATAATCATTGTCGGTCTTGTATCCCCTGTCTGCCGCCAACAGGTAATATTTGATAGCGGTTTTGTCGTCTGGTATGGCCGCAAAATTGAGCGCACACTCATATACCCAGCGTGGTTTACTGGTATCAAGGGCAATGGCTTTTACGAAAAAAGTAGCAGCATTGCGGTAATTGCTCATTTCCACAAACCCGCGGGCAATGGTATAAGGGATATCTGCATTGGTGCTGTCCTGTTTGCCCGCTGCCTGCAGGTAGGTATAAGACTGGCCATAATCTTCCAGTTCTGCATAACTTTTTCCGATGATATAGTCAGCGTTTTTGCCCACTTTCAGCTGTTTCATTTTCTGGGCGGCTGTAATGGCATCGTTCCAGCGGCGGGTCCAGAAATACAGGCTGGCCAGGTTTTCATTGGCCACCGGGTCATTGGGCTCTTTTTTAACAACTTCGCCATAGGCCGTGATGGCGTCGGGAAAGCGCCGCATTTCCACAGATACATTGCCCAGTTCGCGTTGCGCATCTGTATTACCTGCATCAAACTGGGTGGCTTTTTTAAATTCTTGCGCGGCCACCATAAACAAACGGCCCTGTTTTGCCTCTTTTCCTTTTTGCAGGTAGTAGGTTGCACTGTCTTTATTTTGTGCAAATAAAGCAGTTGAAAATAGCAAGATGGGTAATAAATGATAGTTTTTCATAACAACTGAATAAAAGTGAAGGAGGCCGGGCAGTTACTTCAGTACAACAGCCCCTAACGGCGGCAGGTGTACATTTATTTCATAGCGGTGGGTGTTTTTGTCAACCAGTTTTACCTCTGGTGAAGGGTTAAAAACATCACCCGTTCCCCAGTATTTTTTTGCGTCGCTGTTAAAGATCTCCGACCAGGCATCCTTATCGTGGGCGTATACCTTCCAGTTGCGCCTTACCACCGGTGTCATGTTCAGTATCACCAGCACATCATTCTGCGGCAGGCGGCCTTTGCGGCGAAATACCACCACTGATTCAGGCCGGTGGTCCAAATCTATCCATTCAAATCCTTCCTGCTTAAATTGTTTTTCGTAGAGGGCGGGTTCGTTGCGCAACAAAAGACAGAGGTCGCGCACGCAATCCTTTAACATTTTGTGCGAGTCGTGTTGTAATAGCTCCCAAGGCAGTTCGCTTTTATAGTTCCATTCCGAGGTACTGCCAAATTCATTTCCCATAAATAATAATTTACCGCCCGGATGGGTAAACATATAACTGTACAGGAGGCGCAGGTTGGCAAATTTCTGCCAGTCATCGCCCGGCATTTTATACAGCATCGGCGATTTGCCATGCACTACTTCGTCGTGGCTCAAGGGCAGCATGAAATTTTCGTCATAATAATACATCATGCTGAACGCAAATTTATCCTGCTGCTGCTGCCGGTCAATGGGATCCAGCTTAAAGTAATCGAGTGTATCGTGCATCCTGCCCATCAT
>CAXTMV010000385.1:0-3995 GCA_964245425.1 uncultured Flavihumibacter sp.
GGGTGGCGTTTTTAATGTGGACGTTACACCGTTCCCAAAATCCCAGGCATAGGTGGCAATGCCATCTACGGTACCGCCATTAAATACAGGGGAAAAAGACTGGCCGATACAAAGACCTGCCGGAATTTTTGCAAATCCCATTACGGGCGATAATACATTCACAAAATTCGGTTTGGTAATGGTATTGCTGCAGCCTTTGCTATCGGTAATGGTTAGGGTAACGGTAAAATTACCTGTAGATGTATAGGTATGGGTGGGTGCGATGGTGGTGCTGGTTGTACCATCTCCAAAATCCCAAAGGGCCGTGCTTACGTCTGGCGACAAATTCTGAAAAACCACAGCGGCCGAAGCCTTGCAAAAACTATTGCTGTTGGCAGAGTAAAAATCGATGGAAGGTTTGCCATATATTTTTATCGATTTAATGGCAGAATCGGCGCAACTGGCAAAAGTGGTATTAAGGGTGACTTTATAAGTGCCTGGTGCCGAATATGATTTCGGAGGAGGATTTACCGCAGTAGAGCTTGTGCCGTCTCCAAAATTCCACAACACTTTTACCGCGGTGGCAGAGGTCGTATTCTGAAAAGTAAGTGGGCTTCCCAGGCAGGTACTGTCGGGGCTTTTGAAGGAGGTAGTGATGCCGGTAATAGAAATGTCTTTTGAAACAGAGTCCGCACAGCCAATATCGCTTTGTGCTTTCAGTTTTATTTTATACGTATTGGGTGCATTGTAGGTATTGGACGGAGAGGTGGCGGTAGAAGTGCTGGTAACAAGATCCCAACTGTAACTAAGGGTACCCGGACCGCTGGTAAGATTTTTAAAATCCACTTTATAAGGTGGTGAACAGGTAGTAGGCCCTATCGTGCTGAAATCTGCTTTAACGCCATTTACAATCCTGATATACCGGGCTGCTGAATTGGCCCCCTTACAACCCGTTGTACTTACCACCGCCAGGTATATATCGTAATACCCGGGAGCCGTATAAGTATGTTTGGGATTTTGAGCGGTAGAAGTGGTATTGTCGCCAAAGTCCCAATACCATTGATTGATAGAGCCCTTTGGGGTAGAAACATCCAGGAATTGAATATCGCCAGGGAGACAGCTCAGTGTTTTATTAGCCGAAATACCTGCAACCGGCGAAGCACTGACCGTTATATAACTGGTTTTGGTAATGGAATTAACGCCATCTGCATTTCTAACAGTAAGGGTAACGGAATAAGTTCCGGGATTGTCAAATTCAATTATCTGTGGGCCCTGGCCGGTGGCCAGCTTTATCCCAAAATCCCAATTCCAGCTTTTGGGGCCGTTGGTAGACTGATCGGTAAAAGTTACGGTAAGAGGAGCGCAACCATTGGTCTTATCTGCTATAAAATTGGCCACAGGGGACTGCCCTCTCATAAGACAAGGAACAAGCACGCATAGTAACAGGGTTAAAGTTAATCTCAAGTAGCCTCGTTTTATAGGTTGTCAGACCTTGTTTTTCTCAACAACCAGGGTACGGAAAACCTGGCGAAGATAATCGTTACATTTTAATTATTAACGGATTAGCGCAATATTACCAGAGTAGGTCAGCAGGGAATTATTTTCACACAATACCTCTACGTAATATACATATACATCGTTGGGTGCAGGGTTGCCTTTAAATGTTCCGTTCCATCCCCTGGAAGCATCATTTGCCTTAAAATTGCTGGCTTCAAAAACTACTTCTCCCCAACGGTTAAAAATATGCATGCTTTTTATGCTGTACAGGCCTGAACCCCTTGGATAAAATACATCATTCGTGCCATTTCCGTTTGGTGAAAAAGTATTTGGCAAAAAGATGTTCCCATTGTTACATATTACAAAAACCGTTACCTCATCTTTATTCAGACACCCGCCCTGGTTAATGGCCACCAGCCGGTAAGAAGTCGTTTGCTTAGGGTTGGCAACCGGGTTGGCACAGCTGCTACAGCTAAGGCCAACGGAAGGTTCCCAACGCAGTACGGTTGCATCGGCACTTACGGTTGCCGCCAGCGCTACCGAAGAACCTACGGCAATGGTCTTGTCGGCACCCGCATCTACGGTTGGAAAACCGTATACGGTCAGCTTTACAAAGCCCGTGTCATAAAAACATCCCACGCTATCATGTCCAATCACCTGGTATTGAGTGCTTTGTTCAGGACGGGCCAAAGGGGTTCTGCTATGGCTGTTGTCCAGCCCGGCCGACGGCGTCCAGTCATACAACTCCGCATTTTTAGCCAGTAAATGAAAAGACTCACCTTTACATAAGGTATCCCCTGAGCCGATTGTCAGCTTAAACGGATGTTTTACTGATATTATTACAGAATCGGTGGCTGTACAACCAAAAATAGTTTCACCCAGCACCCGGTAAGCAATGGTAGAGTCGGGCGAAGCCATGGGCATTGCACAATTGCTGCAGGAAAGTGCGGTGGCCGGGCTCCAGGTATATTTGTCAGCACCGGTGGCTCCCAGCGTAGCTGCTTTCTTTTCGCAAATAGCTGTATTGTTCCCCGCATCTACAGCAGGTATCGGATGAATGATGATGTGCTGGGTCTGGGTGGTTATGCAACCGGACGAGTTGGTAACCTGCATGGTTGCATCGTAGGCGCCTGCCTGCAGGAAAACAACCGGCAGGGGATTTTGACTGGATGACACCGTATTGCTGTTGCTGAAATTCCAGCGCCATGCCAGCGCAGATGTATCTGGCACATTTAGATCACCGAAGAAACGAAGGCTGGCCGGCGGACAGGCAGAAGAGTCTCCCCGGAGCGTTGCTTTTGGGCTCGATACTACTTTTACCAACGAAGACTGGGCAGAAGTGTCCGTACATCCATTCAGGGTGGTAACGATCAGTTTAACCGGGTACAGCCCGCTGGCCGCATAAGCATGCGCCGGGTTCTGGTCTGTCTCCGTGCCGCCATCACCCATTTGCCACTGGTAATTGGTGATCAGGTCGTTCGACTGCGATGAATCGGTAAAATGAACCGTACCGTTATCGCACAGCAGCTGGGTATTGCTGTTGAACATAGATCGTACGCCGAATATGCGGATCGTGTCTTTGCCCGCAATGGGCACTTTACAACCCTTGGCATCCTGCAAGATCATTTTAGGAATATAAATGCCCAATGAATTGTACAGGTGGCTGACAGAAGAATCTTTGGTGCTGCTGGTGGCGCCATCATTGAAATCCCAGATAAAAGATTGCGTGTTCTGCGTTTGAGCAGTAAAGCCAACCGTACCCGGGTTACAGGAGGCTGTTTTATCGTAGACAAAACTGCCGGTAGGCCCTTTGATATCAATTTTCCTGAACAGGGTATCTGTGCAACCACCGGGGCTGGTAACAATCAGCCTGGGCAGGTAGGTGCCGGGATAATTATAATAATGCACGGGGTTGTCTGTACCTGTTCCGGTTGCATCGCCAAAATCCCAGCTGAATTGCTTGAAATATTTTGACTGGTTGGTAAAATCAACCACCAGGGGCGGACAGGTACTGGCAGAATCGCTGATTAAAAAAAGTGCCTTTGGATCATCGATACGGATATAAGCCGCTTTGAAAACAGAATCGATGCAACCATACTGGTCAGTAATTTTTAGCCAGGTATCATAGGTGCCGATGCTGGCAAAGTTATGCACCGGTGCCTGTTCCGAAGACCGCGAAGCATCTCCGAAACCCCAGGTATAATTGAGCGATTGCCCCTGTGAATGATTGATAAAGCTGACGGGTTTGTTCTCGCAGCTCATGGTGTCATTGCTGCTGAACATGGCTTTCGGATCTGCAATATATACCTGGTTGGCCCTGCTGATGCTGTCAGCGCAGCCTTCCGTATCCGTTACTTTTAACCCAATGGTATAATAGCCTGCTGTGGTATACGTGTGTGCGAAAGGGGTAGACGTGTACGATTGGGTAATGCCGTCTCCAAAATTCCATTGCCATTTTTTTATAGCATGGGTTCCGTCGGTGGTGGCAGCGTCATTGAACTGCACGGCACACCCATTTT
>CAXTMV010000386.1:0-3990 GCA_964245425.1 uncultured Flavihumibacter sp.
TGATCCCTGAAATCCCAAATTCAGCGTCGATAAATGGAGAGCAATAGATATGTTAAAAGATTTTGCAGTAAAATCTCTTTTCTTTATTCAGGTTACGGCCTGGCTCATAATCATAATGCTTTAAGAGCAAAACATAAAAGAAATGCATAACATATCACCGGGCTGCGGAGCATTCGGGCAATGGGAAATTTTCAAACGGATGCATTACGCAACATCAATCTCCACCCCCCGATTCAGCTTTTTGTTCTATTTTTGAAAAAACATTTCCATGCGAAACGCAATCTTGTCCCTGCTGCTGAGTACAGCCGTGATGGCGTTTTTCAGCTTTACCAATGGCAAAAAAGAGAAAGTGATCTCTGAAGATTACGACGAAGACGAAGACTCTTATGCCCCCCTGGATACCGTACCGCAAAAAAAAGACAGCAGCAAAGCAAGCGATACAACTGCGTCCTATCATTCCAGTACAAGAGAAAAAGCCCGGCACGAGCACTAAATAATTTAAAGGCCTGATAATACGCTGACAGCTCCTGTAAAAGCATCGATGATCTGCATGGTGGCAACTGCACTGCCGGCATCGGAAGGATTGGGTCCTTCCCCCCTGAAATACTTTACCACTTCGGCGATCATCGGCTCCTGCACATGGGGCAGATCCGCAAATGGCAGCACCTGCTCCTCCCCTTTCCTGGTAACCGTTATATGGTGCGTGCTGAAAGTAGTAAACCGGATGCTGCCTTCGGTGCCAATGATCTCAATACTGTCTTTCTCTTCTTTTTCTGCTGCGCCAAAACACCAGCTGCCGTTAAAAACAATCCCTTTTTCAAAAATAATAGTACCTGTAACCAGGTCGTCTGCCGGGTACAATAAACCCTGGTTGCAGCCAAAGCCCCTGGCCCGCAAGGGGGGGCCAAAAAAATATTGCAATAGGTCGAGTTGGTGCGGAGATAGGTCATGAAAAAGGCCGCCACCAGAAACGAGTGGATCTACTCGCCAGTCGGCAGCTGTCATCACGGCCGGTAACAATGGCGGTGCCTTTACCAGCGTTCCGATGACCAGCCGCACGGCGCCAATGGCGCTGGCCTCCAGCAACGATTTTACTTTTTTAAATCTCGGTTGTGCCTTACGGTAATGTGCAACCGATAATTGAACGCCTGTATCAATAGACGCCTGCCACATTCGGGCGGCGGATGCGGCGTTGACAGAAAAAGGTTTCTCCACATACACCGGTTTGCCGGCTTGTAAGGCGCGAAGGGTATAGTCTTCATGGCTTTGCGGCGGCGTAGCCACGTAGATGGCATTTACCGCCGGATCATCCAGCAGGGCCTGCGCATCGTTGTACCAGGCGGGCACCCCATGTCTGGCCGCATAATCAGCTGCTTTCAGCGCATCGCGGCGCATCACCGCCACCAATGCCGAATGCGGCACTTTATTAAAAGCGGGTCCGCTTTTAATTTCTGTAACGTCGCCGCAGCCGATGATGCCCCATTGAATTTTTTTCATATACACAATCTTTAGTAGAACCGGTGCTGCTAAAATTAATCATTCCCGCGGTATTCCAGTATATCGCCGGGCTGGCAATCAAGTGCGGCGCAGATGGCTTCCAGGGTAGACAGGCGGATGGCCCTGGCCTTACCGGTTTTTAAAATCGATAAATTTGAAATGGTGATATCTACTTTCTCACTCAGTTCGTTCAGGCTCATTTTGCGCTTAGCCATCACGACATCCAGGTTTATTATTATTGGCATGGCGGTTCTTTAAACGGTGAGGGATTGTTCTTCCCTGAGCTGGAGGCCATTGAGGAAGATATAACTGAGTACCAATAGACCCAGCCCAAGAAAGATCTGCGTCCAGTCTACCCCGGATTCAATATCATATTGTGCAATACGCTGCACATCGCCTTTACCGCTGATAAACAGTTTCAGCGGATGAATGGCTGCCAGGAAACAATAATAAAACAACAGCTTTAATAGCTGAACAACCAACAGGCAGATACCGGTGTTTTTGATCAACAGCGTATTGGACAGCGTAAAATAATCGTTCCTGGAGAAATGCCTGAACAGCCGGCTCAGAAAGAACATTAACAGCGCCGCAGCACCCAGGTATATAAAATCATATAGCAGAAATAACACCCGCTGTCCGGTACCCGAAGGATGTATGCTGAGCGACTGGCTGAGCGTACCTTGTTCAGAAAGGATATAAGGATTGGTTTTTGTTTTAGTTACTGCAAAGAGCTTGGCGGAACGCGTGTCTTTAAATGTGTCAGCCTTAAAAGCTTTTTTTTCGTTGCTATGTCTTTGGATAAATGATACCCTGCCATCCGGCAACAATTCGGTGCTTTCGGAATTATATCCGTTATCGGGTATATCGGATTCCCAGGAAAATTGGGCAATGCTGTAATATTCCGTATCAAGCCTCAGCCAGTTGCCTTGTCTTCTTGCTTCCGACATTTTTTTCGCTACCAGGCCGTCAACGTCATGGCGACTGTAGCCCATAGACATTTGCCCGCTTTCCGTCTCTGAACTATCCGGTTGCACCATTACTAACTTTATGGTTGTATCCGGCGCTTCTTTTTCGGGGTGAGACAGTCTGCTGGCCTGCAGGGGAATGCCCCCGCCCCCAAAATGCCAGCTGCCAATAACAAAAGTCTTTTGAAAGAACTGACCTGCAAGACCCACGCTACCAGCTATCAGCAAAAGAATAAAAGCAACATAAAAAAGGCGGGATAAGATTGAACTGAGCATTTTATTCGCAATTTAATCAATATTTATTGATAAACAATAAATATTGATTAAGTTGATTTTTGGCGAACAGGGCTGCCATTGGTTTTTTCGTAATTCGTCATGGCATGAGGGAGGAGGAATTATGCTATCAGTCGATTGATTCCAATAATTGCTGGATAGCTAGGGCACCGGCAAACCGGTTGTACAGAATACCGTACTTTACAGCCTGTTTTGTACACCCTGCTTTAATACAAATTATTATACCCCATCATGAAACCATCAAAGACGGATCGAAAATCTTTTGCCACCAGCATCGAGCCCTGGCTGACAGTGGGGGATGGTGCAGCAGCCGTTCTTTTTTATACAGCAGCTTTTAGCGCCACCGAAATCTACCATATGGAAGACCCGGGTGGCGGGTTGGTAGTGAAATTAAATATCGATGGCGCCTGCTGCTGGATCAGCGGCGGACCAGCGGGCACACCGGAAACCGCATCGGCGGAGCCTCCTGTCAGAATGATCATTACCGTAACCGATCCGGATGCCTTATTTGAACAGGCATTGAAGGCTGGCGCCACCAGCATTTTTCCTGTTGGTGAAGCGTATGGCTGGCGACTGGGCAGGTTATCAGATCCCTTCGGCCATCATTGGGAAATCGGGCACCCGCTTGGTTAATTATTTTACATCATACAGGTTGAATGCTGAATGCCTTTGCGCGTAAGGCGATCAACATGCAAAAAAACAACATTCAAAATAAATAGAATGCCGGTAACGGATCCGCATATAAGAAAGCTATTGCAGTGCATTGAACTGGAAGAGAAAGAGCAGGTGAAAAGATTCAGCCTTGATCAACAGCATACCCTTAAATCTTTAAAAGCGGAAGGCCTGGCCCTGCATCCCATTGCGGTTACCCGCAAAAGTTTTGGCTATGCCGATTACCCCGAGATCAGTTTTCGCCTGCATTTTCCGGCAGAGACCAACCTATTCAGGGATGGTGCCGCCATCGAATGTTTTTTTTCCGGCGAAGAGCCGGTGAAGGGTCTGCTGATGAATATGGAAGGTAAAACAGGCGAGTTCAGGCTATTCGCACCCGATTTCCCCGATTGGATAGAAGAGAATGGTGTTGGTATAAAACTGGCGCCCGATCAGCGAACCACCGGCATCATGAAAACCGTGCTGACCGACCTGGAGAACAACCAATCCCTGTATGCATTGTTCAGTCAACTGCACGGCGAAATGCCATTCCCCCCCTCCCCTTCAATAACAACCCCTGTTC
>CAXTMV010000387.1:0-3928 GCA_964245425.1 uncultured Flavihumibacter sp.
GCGAAAAAGATGAGGGAATTTTTCAGAAACACCAACGTTTTGAGTTACTGGAAAGCTGTTAAGCCGCGATATAAAGCAAGATCATATGCCATACGAATTAACTGAAGAGTTGCGGTTGAAAAGAAAGAAGAAAAAGAGGTTGCATTTGTAACTTTATTTTTTTCTGAAATGCTTTTCGACGTCCCTTTAAAAAGGTGATAAAACATTCCTTTGTACAGCACACTGATGCTTGGGGCAGTCACTAACCAAAAAAGACGGACTGAGATAAATATTATATTCGGCGTAGGAGGAGCGGGCCTGATCAGCATTGTATCTGAATAATAATAATTGAATTGCCAGACAGATTTGTCTACAGGACAGGTCAAACAAGAATGCTGTCATATTAATAAAAACAAACCTCAAATACAGCCCAACATTTTCCCAATTAACACAATTTTCAAACTTTTATCTTATTCCTTGTGATAGTATTGCCCTTGCCTGAACTTGCAGGGAAGGATAACCATTTACCACCCCCATTATGAAGCCCCTTATGCTATTTTTGCAGCTTGTTGCCTGCTGTATTAATCTGTATGCACAAACAATTTGTCTTTTCCCGGTTGCCGTCAAAAATAAATCTGGCTACATCGACAGCAGCGGAAGCATTGTCATTGCTCCACGTTTCTGGAGTGCCGGAGAATTTTCAGAAGGTTTGGCGGCGGTCCGCGAAAACGGACGCTACGGCTATATTAATGTTTCCGGTGAATATATACTGCCGCCCCTCTATGATTATGCACTCCCATTTAAATCAGGCATCGCAAAAGTTTACATAGATGGTGAACCTTTATTCATTGACGTTAAAGGCAAACAGGTGCTGCCGTCAGCCATTAAAAATCTGGGGATTGTATACGGTCATATCGCGATAGCAACCACGGGCAGCAGGCGCGTGGGGATGATTGATTTAGGCGATTTCCATTTTATTGCTGATACCATCTATGGAGAGATTGGCCGTTTTGCATCGGGCCTTGCCGTGGTAGAAAAATACCAAAGGAAAGAGGGCCGCAAAAAAACAAAGCAGGGCGTGATAGATACCTCTGGCAAATTAATTGTACCATTTGGCGTGTACGATAAAATTCATCCATACTCAGAAGGCTGCGCCCGGGTGAGCAAAGGAAATTATCCGAAAGGCCAGTACGGGCTGATTGATACAAAGGGAGAAATTATTTACTTGCGGCCTTATGCCCAGCGCATTTCCCCGGATGCCGACTACAACAACGGATTGGCCAGGTTTAGTACGCTGGGAGACTGGGACTTTGGCGGATACGGGGACAAGGTTTCCACAGACCCGGACTTTAATGGGTTTATTGATCGGAAGGGCAATATCGTCTTTGCTGATACAACCAGCAGGGTAAACAATGACTTTTCTTGTGGCCGTGTGTTTATTGAAAAGGAAGAAGATCGTTTCTTTATGTACGATACTGCTTTCCGCGAAATAGGTCCAATGAATTATAGTGCGCTTTTGCATGGCGGGTTCACAAATGGCCTGGCTATTGTGCGCGACAATGCATACTGGGGGATTATTGATACAGCGGGTAATACCATTGTGCCATTCCGTTATAATGCCATCAATGGTATCGACGGGAATTATTTTTTTCACAGCTACCACGATGACCAGGATGAAAGGCTTTATGGTATCGGTACACTATCTGGTGAAACTATTTTACCTAGGATATTACAGGATTACGATGAACGGGGGTTCGTGAATGGCCTGCTGCACGGCGTTATTCAAAACAGGCAGGTATACATCAACCGTAAAGGTGTGGTGATTTGGCAGCAGTACACTTCGGGCAATAAACAATTAGTGCCCCCGAATATCGACTATATGGCCAGGGGTTACTGTTATGCCTACACGAACCGCCGCGGGCCGGGCACCGGCCATGGCACTTCGGGCAATCCTGCCCGTAACTTACCGCGTGCCCTGCCGGATAGTTTGGCAACCTTCCCTGAAACACTACACCTGTACATTGATACTACTGTTATGGATACCACTGCGCAAAGTGGCCCTGGTTGGCGCCTATGGCTGGTTAACCATACCCTCGATACTATTCTCCTGCAGGCACAGGACTCGCGGCTCTACATGAACATGCAAGCACTGGATAAAAAAGGAGTATGGAGAGATATCGAATACCTGCCCTCCAGCTGGTGCGGCAACAGCTACCACACGCTTGCATTGCCGGGTAATCATTACTGGAGTTTTACCATCCCCCGGTATGAAGGTGAGATAGAAACTATGTTACGCGTAAAACTTAACCTTGACGGGCGGCGGGTTAGGAAACACGCAAATGCCCGGGTAATCTACAGCTATCCCATACGCGGAACCATCAACCCCGGGCAGTTCTGGAACAAGCGCGGCTACCGACCCATGAATTTTATGGATCCTTATTTTGAGTAGTCCGGGTCGTAGCAGCACCCGAAAATGATTGAAAGGTTAACACGAATAATATGAAAACAACAGGAAAATCTTTATTACTGCTTATTTCTTGCTTCTACGGATGGACGGGTAATGCGCAGGTCCAAAAGATAAATCCAGCAACAGACAACGCAGATTCTTTTTCTCTGTCATTTAGTACATTTAATCATGCGGAAAGAATTTTCGATGGTACCACAACCTATCATCTGAACAACCGGCAGTTGACAGTTAAAAAGCGATTCTTTTTATCGGCAATTGATACGATTCTGTTGACAAGGAAAGTTACAGCCCGTTTCCTTGCGCAATTAAAAGGCATACAACTGGACACGTTGAAAGATTTTTATATGAACTGGTGTGTGATGGCAACTAGCGGAAATGAATATTTTATTAGTACAGGCAGAAGTGGGATTACAAAAACAATCTGGTTACATCATTATTATCTTAAGGAAATTGATAACCTTGCAACAGTAATTAATAAGGTTGTGCCAAGAAAATATAAAATAAGGTATTTAGATGACGAGCCTGACAACTATTGTGACTGGCAGCGCTTGCAAACAATTATGTCTGATACAACAGTGCACTGATAGCACTTTTAACAATGAAGGATCGTATAAATGTTATGTGCCCGCGCCCTACCTGCCAGCTTTGCTGGCGGCGAGTTCAATCCAAAGGCCAATACTGGCTCTTCCGTTCTGATTAATCCAATCGTAAACAGGAATGGAGGAAGACAGCGCTACGCCTCTTGAATCCTTCACATAAGCGAATGGATTCTGTCCTGCGGTATCCGTTCCGGTTACGGGGTCGTTTATATTGTGCAGTGTGACACCCAGCAGACCATTGCCACGCTGATAGCTTTGTTCTATTTCATAGAGTACCCATTTGCGGGTATAGGTTTCTTTTCCTATTAGTACAACTGTAACACTTGATCCGTGCAAATTATCGTCAATCCAGTTTTTAATGGCCGGATCTCCTTTTCGTTTCACAGTCTCCCAATCTGCGGCTTCTAGAAAAGGAGGCTTGTCATAATAACCAATGGCTTGCGCATGACGCACCTGAGCTACCCTGCGGGAATCGCGGTCAAAATGGAAACTGAAAAAAACCTTACGGGCCATAGTTTTATTTTAGTAGTGAGGCTGCAATGATGGAAGCAGCAATAATAACAGGATAAAAAAGCAAAAGTGTTACTGAAAAAAAGCTCACGAAAAATCCATTTTTATTATTTTCATAGTTCTTTGTATTCATGGAAAAGTCAATCGCTGCGTCATCGAGTAATCTGACAGCATCATAGAGGTCACGGTATTTGCGTTCAGTACTGATAAAAAATCCATCCATGGTCCAAAACAGAATGGCAGCGAAGGGCGCAAAATATAAGAATATAATATTGGCATCTTTTTGCGCCAGCACAAAAATGGCAGCTACCAGGGTAACAAGCCAGCCTTTAACAAGAAAGGAGTTTACATTCATCCTGGTAATAGTAAGTTG
>CAXTMV010000388.1:0-3870 GCA_964245425.1 uncultured Flavihumibacter sp.
CCAATTTTATTGGCCATGCAGACATTGCCCCCGGCAGAAAAGTAGATCCCAACAGAACTTTTCCCTGGCAGCAGCTGGCCACCCATGGTTTTGGCATCTGGTACGACACCACGCATACACAGTTGCCTGACCAGTTCAATGCCTTGCAGGCATTGCGCATAGTGGGCTATAATATACAGGACAGTGCCGCTGCCGTTTATTCATTTAAGCTGCATTTTGTACAGTCTGATTCTTCCAGGGCCATTACAGATGCAGACAGGAAGATCATATATGAACTCATGCAGAAATATCAATAAGCTGTCTATTGACACATATTATTTAAATTTGCCGTTACAGGCATCGTTCCTGTTTGTGTAATTGGAACAAAGCCAGTTGCCAGCCTCTATCTATTGTGCACTAAATAAAAAGAATGACAGCAGAACACCAGCGCCTGGCAGTAAATGCAACACGCGATATACCCCTGGTACAATGGGGACCTTACCTCAGCGAGCGCCAGTGGGGAACCGTGCGCGAAGACTATAGTCCTAACGGGGATGCCTGGCACTATTTTCCTTTTGAACATGCCCACAGCCGCGTATACCGCTGGGGAGAAGACGGACTGGCTGGCATTTCCGATTATTTTCAGAATCTCTGTTTTGCTGTAGGCCTCTGGAATGGAAAAGATCCCATTTTAAAGGAACGCCTCTTTGGCATGGGCAACAGCCAGGGCAACCACGGTGAAGATGTGAAAGAGCTGTATTATTATTTAGACAATGTGCCCACCCACTCCTACATGGAGTTCCTGTATAAATACCCGCAACAAGCCTTTCCCTACGATAAACTGAAAGAAGAAAACCGGAAACGCAGCCGCCAGGAGCCGGAATACGAAATACTGGATACCGGCATCTTCGACAACAACGAGTATTTTGACGTTTGCATCACCTATGCAAAAGAGGGCGTGCAGGATATCTTCATCAAAATAAATATTACCAACCGGTATACGAAAGCAGCCGATATAACGGTATTGCCTACACTCTGGTTTTACAATCGCTGGAACTATGGCGGATTGGATAAAAAGCCCCTGCTGACAGCTGCCGGCAAAACAGCTGTGCGGGCCGAACATGAAAGACTGGAAAACTATTTTTTCTATTTCCAGCCACCCAATGACCGTTTTTTTACGGAAAATGAAACCAATACAGAAAAAATAACCGGTATTCCCAATGAAACCATCTTTGTAAAAGATTCTTTTCACGATGCTGTTATTAAAGGTGAGAATACGACTGCTCTTCGTAATAAAAAATCCGGGACAAAATTTGCTGCTGTATACAAAATCAAAGTGCCCGCCGGTGAAACCAAGACAATCTATTGCCGCCTCAGCAACAAAGACATGGACAATGCCTTTGTAAGCGGCTTTGAAAAAATATTTAAAACCCGGAAAGAAGAAGCCAACGACTACTATGCAGCCATCTTACCCAAAGGTGTAAGCGAAGACATGGCCAATATCCAGCGCCAGGCACTGGCAGGGCTGTTATGGAGTAAGCAATATTATCATTTCGACGTAGAACGCTGGCTGGGCACCGACGATGGCATTACCCCCGTAAGCGTAGGAAAGATGACCGGCCGCAACAACGACTGGAAGCACCTCAAGAACCAGGATATTATTTCAATGCCCGATAAATGGGAATATCCCTGGTACGCTGCCTGGGACCTTGCCTTTCAATGCATTTCCATGGCCGTGGCCGACCCAACTTTTGCCAAACACCAACTGCTGCTGGTAATGCGGGAATGGTACATGAAACCAGACGGACAGCTCCCCGCTTACGAATGGAACTTCAGCGATGTAAACCCGCCGGTGCAGGCCTGGGCCGCCATGCAGGTGTACAATATCGAAAAAAAACAAAAAGGCGGCATCGGCGACATTGTTTTCCTAAAAAAAATATTCCAGAAACTACTGATCAATTTTACCTGGTGGATAAACCGCAAAGACGTAAACGGTAATAATATATTCGAAGGCGGTTTCCTTGGTCTTGATAATATCGGGGTATTCAACCGCAGCTTTCATTTTTCTGGCGAAATACAACTGGAACAGGCCGATGGCACCAGCTGGATGGGCACTTATGCGCTGGACATGATGGACATTGCCCTTGAAATTGCCATGCACGATGACGCCTTTGAAGATACTGCCACCAAATTCTTTGAACATTTTGTATTGGTAGCCGAGGCATTAAATGAACATGGTTTATGGAACAATGAAGACAAATTCTTTTACGATGTACTCTGCGTAACCGGCGCCGACCCGATGCCATTGCGTATACAGTCTATCGTAGGACTTACTTCTTTGTACGCTGTTTCTACGATCAGCCGTAAGTTGTTAAACAAATTGCAGGACTTTAAAAAACGCATTACCTGGTTTGAGCAATACCGCAAAAAAAACAACAAATTCTGGCCCAATGAAGAAAGGGGCGATGGGCAGGAATTACTTTTATCGCTGGTGCCTAAAGAGCGCCTGGAAGCCTTGCTGGTAAGATTACTGGACGAGAACGGCTTTTTATCGGAAGGCGGCATACGCGCCCTTTCTAAATACCACGAAGACCACCCATATTCGGTAACGGTAGACGGTATTGTCTATAGCATTCATTACGACCCCGGCGATTCAACCTCGGATATGTTTGGCGGAAACAGCAACTGGCGCGGACCGGTATGGATACCCATCAATTTTCTGATCATACAATCGATTCGGAAATACGGCGAATTTTATGGCGATAGCCTGCTGGTAGAATACCCGCTGGGCTCGGGCGTTAAAATGAACCTGGACGCCGTAGCAGATGAGCTTACGCAACGGGTAATCAGCCTTTTTGAAAAAGATGCTAATGGCAAACGCCGCCTGTACGGAGAATACAACTGGTTTTACCAACAACCCGGCAACGAACACCTGGTATTGTTCTACGAATACTTTCATGGCGATAACGGCAAGGGCCTGGGTGCCAGCCACCAGACCGGCTGGACAGCCCTGGTTGCTGAATTGATCAGCGAACTGGGTGCCAAAAGAAATGCAACAGGAACATCGGAAACAAAAGAAAAGCCGGCAAGGATTTTACCACAAAGTTAAAACGCGTTCGTGACAGCCCTGCGCCCGCCTTGGTTTTTATAACACAGCGCTAACAGAGAAAAGAAGGTTGCCGCCAATCTATGGCAATGCTCCTTTCTCTGTTAGCGCTGTGCGGTTTTATTTTTTTGCGTGCTGCGCGCTTTTTTCCCACTTTGTTCTCTTAGTCCTGCAATTCTTCACAAAAATGTCCGGCCTGTCGTACTATTTTTTCTATGGCGCCGGAAGGTATGTCTGCGCTTTCCACACGAAGAATCTTATCAATATCCTGCAAATCCACATTCCATTTAATAATTCCTTTTATGTTCTCCAGGTAGGGTGCCAGTGCATGCACTCTTCTCCGGTTTCGGACATCAGTTTTAAAAACAAGGATTTCCATACAAAAAATTTAGTGATAGAATTGAATGCCGCCGATCCATTGCTACCAGATTACTCCGTGGCGCTGGCGGTTCCGGTGGTAGTGGGTTCAGGAAAACGCCTTCCCCATTTGCCGCAACGGTCATTGAATTTCTGTTTGAATTTTTCCCTTTCCTCAGGGCTCATATTCATCCATTTCTCCTTCAAATTACCTTCCATCCGATCTTTCCAGTGACGGCCACCACCCCACCTGCCACGCGGCCCGGGGAAACCACCGAACAGGATTTTGGCGAGTCCGAAAATACCCAGGGCCTGCCAGAAATTAATAACGCCCACATGCAATACCCCTACCAGCACATTGTTCCAGATGGCCATTACCGCAAAGCTGAGACCCACAATAAAAGCAGCTGCAAACACCAGTATAGCAA
>CAXTMV010000389.1:0-3811 GCA_964245425.1 uncultured Flavihumibacter sp.
CAAATTCTTTATGCAGGCATCTTACAACTTTTGATTGCCAATTGTTATTGTACAGACTGGTAAAAGAGAAACGGGCTAGTACAACAGAAAAGTATCGGAAGAAGTTATATTAATTATGTAGTAACAATTTAATAAATACAAACCATATTTCCCGTTTAAGTAATAACGTTTAAGCGAATCTTAATAATGTAACCGATTAAAGAGTGCGCAAATCCCCATAATGACTGGGGCACGGCGCCTTGCTGCATAAAAAAACCGTTCAATGCTGAACGGTTTTTTTATATTGCCTGATCAATGGTTAACCAAAGAAAATGAATGGTTAACGCAGGAAAAGCATTTCGCGGTATTTGGGCAGTAACCAGGTTTCGTCGTCTACCAGTATTTCCAGTTTATCTACATGGTAGCGGATGCTGTCAAAAAAAGGTTCCTTGATTTGGCTTTCATATGCAATGGCCTTGGTACGTGTATTGTCAATGGCATTCACCACTTTGCGCGCTTCAATCATTTTAGCCACTCCTTCGCTCAGTTTACTGATATGTTCTGCTATCTTTTCCAGTATTTGTTGCTGGTTGATATAGCTGCTTTCTTTCAGGCCTATTTCTTTCAGGCCCCTTATATTTTCAATCAGTACATTCTGGTATTTGATGGCAGCCGGCAAAATATGACTGGTACAGAGTTCGCCCATGATGCGGGCTTCAATCTGCACTTTCTTGATATAATTTTCCAGTTCGATTTCATGCCGGGCTTCTATCTCTACCTGGCTGAGTACATCATTGTTTTCGAATAGTTGAATTGCCTTGTCGGTAACCAGGGCATCCAGTGCCAGTGGGGTGGTCTTTACATTGGGCAGGCCTCTTTTATGTGCCTCTTTCTTCCATTCTTCGCTATAGCCATCGCCTTCAAATAATATTTTTTCGCTGCTTACAATATACTCGCGTATCACATGCATGATGGCGATTTCTTTTTTCTCGCCTTTTTCAATGAGTGTGTCTACGTCTTCTTTAAAATTCCTGAGTGTTTCCGCCATAATGCAGTTCAGGATGGTCATGGCCGTAGCGCAATTGGCAGATGAGCCAACCGCGCGAAACTCAAATTTATTACCGGTAAAGGCAAAGGGTGAAGTGCGGTTGCGGTCTGTATTGTCTAACAGCAGCTCGGGTATGCTGCGGTGCAGGTCAAGTTTCAGGATGGCTTCATCCTGCTCATCAAATTTGTCGCCTACACGTTCTTTCACATCCTGCAAAACTTTACTGAGGTATTGCCCGATAAATACAGATATAATGGCCGGGGGCGCTTCATTGGCGCCGAGGCGATGGTCGTTCCCCGCCGATGCAATGGAGGCACGCAGGATATCAGCATAATCATGTACCGCCTTGATGGTATTCACAAAAAAAGTGAGGAACATGAAATTGGTCTTGGGGGTTTTGCCGGGCGCAAGCAGGTTAACGCCGGTATCAGTGGCCATGCTCCAGTTATTGTGTTTGCCGCTGCCATTGATGCCGGCAAAAGGTTTTTCATGAAATAAAACCCGCAGCTTGTGCCGGCGGGCTACGCGATCCATGATATCCATCAGCAATATATTGTGATCCACTGCCACACTTACTTCTTCAAAGATGGGGGCGCATTCAAACTGCGCCGGTGCTACTTCATTGTGGCGGGTCCTGAGCGGGATGCCCAGTTTATAGGCCTCTGCTTCAAAATCGCGCATAAAAGCATATACGCGTTCGGGGATGGATCCAAAATAATGATCTTCCAGTTGCTGCCCTTTGGCAGATGCGTGGCCAAACACCGTGCGGCCGCTTACCACCAGGTCGGGCCTTGCATTTACAAAGGATTCGTCTATCACAAAATATTCCTGCTCCCAGCCCAGGGTAGCACTTACCTTGGTCACGTTCTTATCGAAATAATTCGCCACTTCCACGGCCGATTTATTCAAGGCCTCCAGCGATTTGAGCAGGGGGGCCTTATTGTCGAGGCTCTCGCCGGTATAGGACACAAAAATGGTGGGTATACAAAGTGTTTTACCGTTGCCGATCTCTACGATAAAAGCTGGCGAGGAAGGGTCCCAGGCGGTATAACCACGGGCTTCAAAAGTAGCCCTGATGCCGCCGCTGGGGAAAGAAGAGGCATCCGGTTCCTGTTGTATCAGGGCCGCACTGTCAAATTCCTCAATAGGGGTACCATCGCTTTTTATGGTAAAAAAAGCATCGTGTTTTTCTGCGGTAGCACCTGTAAGGGGTTGAAACCAGTGCGTAAAATGGGTTACACCCTTGCTTTCGGCCCATTGCCGTATGCCGGATGCAATCTGGCTGGCAACGGATCGATCTATTTTCTTTCCGTTTTTTGTGGAAGCCACCAGGCTTTTATACGCGTCGTCGCTCAGGAACTCTCGGGCAGTACGGGTGGTGAATACATTCTGGCAGAAAATAGCCGTTACTTTCGTCGGCGCTTCAACGGTAGTAGCATTGCTATTATAGGTAATATTGTTGAGCGCCGTGAATCGGAGTGACATGGTAGTATTCTTTTAAGTAAAAAGGTTGTTCAAAATAAACCATTTTTGAAGGTATTCGTTCTTTTATTTTTAAATCTGTGCCGGCGGCCGTTTGGAAACCGTGGACAACACAGACCAAAAAAAATCCCCCGGGTTTTCCGGGGGATGGATAAAAAAATCAATACCGTAACGGAGATGACTATGCTTTTACTGTCTTAACGGTTGTAATGATGCGCGCAGCAACTTTATAGGGATCAGCAGCAGAGTTGGGACGGCGATCTTCAAGATAACCTTTCCAGCCTTTTGCAGGTACCACCACCGGAATACGGATGGATGCGCCACGGTCTGATACACCAAAGCTGAAGTCGTTTATGCTGGCTGTTTCATGTTTGCCCGTCAGGCGAAGATGATTGTCTGCACCATACACAGCAATATGTTCTTTTACTACGGGGCGGAATGCCTCGCATACCTGGTCAAAGATTTCTTTTTTGCCGGCATTTCTCAGCAATGAGTTGGAGAAATTAGCGTGCATACCGGAACCATTCCAGTCCATATCGCCCAGCGGTTTGCAATGCCAGTTGATAGAAACACCAAATTTCTCGCCCGTTCTTTCCAACAGGTAACGGGCCACCCATATCTGATCGCCGGCTTCTTTAGCGCCTTTTGCAAAGATCTGGAATTCCCACTGGCCGGTGGCAACTTCGGCATTGATGCCTTCTACATTCAGCCCGGCTTCCAGGCATGCATCCAGGTGCTCTTCAACAATATTTCTGCCAAAGGCATTCTGCGCGCCAACCGAACAGTAATAAGGACCCTGCGGACCAGGGTAACCACCTGCCGGAAAACCAAAAGGTTTGTTGGTTTTGGTATCCCATAAAAAATATTCCTGTTCAAAGCCAAACCAGAAATCATTATCGTCGTCTGCAATGGTGGCACGCCCGTTGCTCACATGCGCCGTACCATCTGCGTTTAATACTTCGCACATTACCAGGAAGCCGTCTTTCCGCTGCGGGTCCTTTACCACAAACACCGGTTTCAACAGACAGTCTGAAGAACCGCCGGGCGCCTGTTCAGTAGAAGAACCGTCAAAACTCCACATCGGGCAGTCATCGAGTTTGCCACTAAAGTCTTTTTCAATTTTGGTTTTACTACGCAAGCTTTGGGTAGGTTTGTAACCATCAAGCCAAATGTACTCAAGTTTGGATGCAGCCATAATTTAGCAGTTTGAAATATTATAAATTTAGTTAATGTATTGTTTTTCGCCGAAAGATTGGATTATTTTCACGAATGTAACAATCAAATCAATTAATCAGTAAAATT
>CAXTMV010000390.1:0-3786 GCA_964245425.1 uncultured Flavihumibacter sp.
GCCTTATATAAAGACGTGTTACCCGGCGTAAAACCGAGTACATTGCGCAATTGTTTTTTAAACGAAGGCGCTTTTTCGTTGCCGGGAAGAAATCTGTCTAAGAATGATGCCACAAGCTGCAAGCTACAATATTTAATAAGATAATGAAGATGACAACTTGCGCAAGAGCGGTTGCCAGCTTTATAACGAAACTGGTTAATAAAAAGTCTTTGTGCCCGGTATTACTGGTATTTTTTTACAATAACAGCTGCATTGTGCCCGCCAAAGCCAAAGGTATTGCTTAAAGCAGCCCTTACAACACGTTTTTGCGGCTTATTAAAAGTAAAATTAAGTTGTGGATCTAAAGAGGGATCGTCTGCAAAGTGGTTGATGGTAGGGGGCACAATATCGTGTACGGTTGCTTTAATACATGCAATGGCCTCAATTACACCGGCTGCCCCAAGGCAATGGCCTGTCATGGATTTTGTAGAACTGATATTAAGCTTGTAAGCATGTTCCCCAAAAACATGGGTGATGGCCTTTATTTCAGCACCGTCTCCCAGCGGCGTAGAAGTGCCGTGGGTATTAATATAATCTATGTCTTCTGGTTTCATGTTGGCATCTTCCAGTGCGGCCCGCATTACATTTCTTGCACCCAGGCCTTCCGGGTGAGGGGCTGTAATATGGTGTGCATCGGCGGTAGCGCCACCGCCGGCAATTTCGCAATAAATTTTAGCGCCTCTTGCCAAAGCACTGTCCAGCGTTTCCAACACCAGGATGCCGCCCGCTTCTCCCATTACAAAACCGTCCCTGTCTTTATCGTAAGGACGGCTGGCTGTTTTGGGATCATCATTTCTTTCACTCATGGCCTTCATGGCATTGAAACCGCCAATGCCTGCTTCAATAATAACGGATTCGCTTCCACCAGATAAAATAATATCTGCTTTGCCAAGCCGGAGCAGGTTAAAAGCTTCGATGATTGCGTTGGTACTGGTAGCGCAGGCGCTTACAACGGCAAAATTGGGACCGCGTAAATTGTGGCGCATCGAAATATGGCCTGCCGCAATATCCAGTATCATTTTTGGGATGAAGAAAGGACTGAAACGTGGGGTGCCGTCTCCCCGGGCAAATTCGGCAACTTCGTTCTGAAAGGTAGTGATACCACCAATTCCGCTTCCAAAAATAACACCTGCCCGGTCGGGGTTGATGTTTTCTTTGTTCAGGCCTGCATCGGCCATGGCTTCATCGCTGACAACCAGGGCAAATTGAGAGAAACGGTCAATTTTGCGTGCCTCTTTCCTGTCCATATACTGTACAGGATCGAAGTTTTTAACCTCGCATGCAAAGCGGGTTTTAAACTTCGCAGCGTCAAAAAGTGTAATGAAATCTGCGCCCGAAACACCATTGATAAGTCCGTTCCAAAAATCATTGGTGTTATTTCCCAATGGTGTTATGGCACCAATCCCTGTTACAACCACCCGTTTTAGCTCCATATGACTTTGCGGGATTAATTAAGTGATAAATCCGCCTTCCTGCTTGCGCTGGTGAAAGGCGGATCATTCGTTCATTAGGTCCTGTATACAAGTCGGAAAAAGTCTTACTTGGCGTGTTCTTCCAAATAAGCAACAGCCTGTCCAACAGTAGTAATCGTTTCGGCCTGCTCATCCGGAATAGAAATATTGAATTCCTTTTCGAATTCCATAATCAGTTCAACGGTGTCCAGTGAATCGGCACCCAGGTCGTTGGTGAAAGAAGCCTCGTTGGTAACTTCTGCCTCTTCTACACCCAGTTTGTCAACAATGATCTTTTTAACTCTTGTTGCGATGTCTGACATTTTAGTAAAGTTTAGTTACGGCTGCAAAAATATACTTTTTGCATTAACCACAATGAACAGGGGCTTTTTTATTATTAAGGCTATTTTTTTAAGAAAATGGGCGTATATAGAGGCCCCTGCCAGCCTTTACATTCCCCAGCAGGGTTTCAAGAAAGGCCACTCATTTTAACAGTG
This sequence comes from uncultured Flavihumibacter sp., assembly GCA_964245425.1. Lineage (GTDB taxonomy): Bacteria > Bacteroidota > Bacteroidia > Chitinophagales > Chitinophagaceae > JACMLD01. The sequence goes on from CAXTMV010000390.1 coordinate 1,988, forward strand.
GCAAAACCACTTATATATGACTGTTATTACAATTAATTTATGGGCTGCCATACTGCCCGGGCACGATTTTACTAACTTCAGCGTTGATAAACAAGATGCAAAAATGGTGCACCATAGGCATTCTCTTACTGGCAAACCAGGTTTTTGCCCAGCTTACCTATGAGCATTTGTTTGTTGATTATGACAGTGCTGTTACTTATAAGAACCTGCGTGTAATACCCATCCGGTACAAAGGTCCACCCGGCACCGGTCTGTCTTCACTCAACAATACTATTTCATTCAGCCAGGCATTGCAGCAGGGGCTGGTTACCGTGCAGGAAAGGGGTACGGCAGCCGTAGAAAATGTGCATTGGTTATCGTTATACAACAATTCAGACAAAGATATTTTTGTTTCATCGGGCGAAGTGCTGGCCGGCGGCCGCCAGGATAGGATTGTCTCAAAAGATACCATTGTGAAGGCAAAATCGGGCCGTATTGATCTTCCGGTAATGTGTGTGGAGGAAGGCAGGTGGAGCGAGAAGGACAGGAAATTCGTGTACCGGAAAATGGCCAATACGCATTTGCGTAAAACGCTCGACGAAAGTAAAAACCAGGTATTGCTCTGGAAGGAAATCAATAACCAGCTGGAGCGGGACAAGGTAAAAAATAAAACATTGTCTTACCTGTCGCGCGACAAGGACAAAGTGTTTACCGCACAACAAAATGATTACTGGCAGTTTTTTGATAATAAATTCAGGCAAACAGACAGTAATATTGTGGGCGTTGTTTGTATGTCGGGCGATAAAATACTGGGCTCGGATATTTTTGCCGGCTCCAATTTGTTTTATGGAAAATTGCAACCCCTGATGATGGGCTATATTGAGGAAGCAACCCTGTTTGGTGAATTGCCCAAAGTGCCCGACAGGGAGGTGCGCAAATACCTCGACCAGTTTTTAATAGACGAGATTTCGCAGGAAGAGTTTCTTAAGAAGAATGGCAGACTTTTTAAAGCAGGCGGCAAAACAATTCATATTACCACATATTGATAACTGCATGTTATACCTGGTAAAGACACCCTGGTTGATTAAAAAATGGTTGTATCCTCACTGGCTCTGGGCCATGCCAGGCAGCGAAAAAAAAATCTACCTCAGTTTTGATGATGGCCCGCACCCTGTAGCAACACCGTTTGTGCTGGATGCGTTAAAAAAATACAATGCAAAAGCAAGTTTTTTTTGCATCGGCAAAAACGTGGCCGCCTATCCTGAACTGTATAAACGAATATTAGCTGAAGGTCATGCGGCAGGCAATCACACGCACAATCATGTGAACGGGTGGAAAACATCCGATAAAGTTTATTTTGAAAATATTACCAGGGCTTCGCAGTATATAGATACAAATTTATTCCGGCCGCCGTATGGGCGTATTACACGTTTCCAGGCCAAACAGGCGGTGGAGAAACTTGGCTTTACCATTGTAATGTGGTCTGTACTCAGCGGCGATTTTGATACAACCATTACCCCGCAAAAGTGCTGGAACAATGTAAAAAAATCTGCAGGAAACGGGTCAATAATTGTTTTTCATGACAGCGAAAAAGCCATGGAAAGAATGGCCTATGCATTAACGGAAGTGCTGGCCTGCTATAGTAAAAAGGGATTTATTTTTGAAAAGCTGGGTAAATAATTAGAGTGCTGCGCTATAGACTGTGATTGCGGGCTATTATGGCAGAACGCTGTGTGGGTAAGGGTTTTGGCGGATTAACGACTACAAAAAGTTTGGGCCGGGGTAGAAACCCTGGCCCGTTTTTAATCCGTACCCTATGA
>CAXTMV010000391.1:0-3767 GCA_964245425.1 uncultured Flavihumibacter sp.
AAATAGATTTTTTATTTAATTTATAAAAGACCGTATCATGTCAGTGAGTACAACAAAAGAATTTAAGCATGTCAGTTATTTATGGGACGACAAGCAGGCTGCAGCACTGGCCGGCGATGAAGTGGCCCTGCTGGTATACCGGTCCAACCTGCTGGGTGCCGATTTGCGGCTGACCAATTATGGCGGCGGTAATACCTCCTGCAAGGCGCTTGCAAAAGATCCGCTCACCGGCCTCGAAACAGAAATTATGTGGGTAAAAGGCAGCGGCGGCGACCTGGGCACCATGAAAAGAAACGGCCTGGCGGCTTTGTATGTAGACCGGCTCCGCAGCCTGAAAAATATTTACCGTGGCATTGAGCAGGAAGATGAAATGGTGGAATTGTTCAATCATTGTATTTATGACCTGGCTTCACGCGCGCCTTCTATTGATACGCCGCTGCACGGTTTTTTGCCCTTTAGACATATTGACCACCTGCACCCCGATGCCGCTATTGCCATTGCCGCTGCAAAAGACGGAAAAAAGATTACACAGGAATTGTTCAATGGCGCTATCGGCTGGGTAGAATGGCAAAAGCCCGGCTTCGACCTGGGACTAAAACTGAAAAAATGCCTCGATGAAAACCCGGGTATCCGTGGCATCATGCTGGGGTCGCACGGATTGTTTACCTGGGGCGATACCGCTTATGAGAGTTATATCAATACCCTGGAAGTAATTGAACGCTGCGCAGCATACCTGCAGGATAATTATGGAAGAAAAGGACCGGTATTCGGCGGCCCGCAATTGCCGTCTTTACCCAAAGAAGAAAGACTGAAAAAAGCAGCTGCCCTGGCACCGGTTTTACGTGGCTTCTGCTCCAGCAAGCAATCGATGATTGGTCATTTTACGGACGACGACCGGGTACTGGAATTCATCAACTCAAAAGACCTGGCCACCCTGGCCCCGATGGGTACCAGTTGCCCGGATCATTTTCTACGTACCAAGATCAGTCCATTGGTATTGCAACCCGGCGCCACAGAAGATACCAGCGATCTAACAGCGCTGAAAGAAAAGCTGGCTCCGGCGTTTACTGCTTACCGGGAGATGTATGCAGACTATTACAATACCTGCAAGCATCCCAACAGCCCCGCCATCCGCGATGCCAACCCGGTGGTGATTTTATATCCCGGCGTTGGTATGTTCACTTTTGCAAAAGACAAGCAAACGGCAAGGGTGGCGGCTGAATTTTATATCAATGCCATCAATGTAATGAAAGGAGCCGAAGCCATCTCTTCCTATACTTCACTGCCGCGGCAGGAGGCTTTTAACATTGAATACTGGCTGCTGGAAGAAGCCAAACTGCAGCGCATGCCCAAGCCGAAAGCCCTTACCGGGCGTATTGCCCTGGTTACCGGCAGCGCAGGGGGCATTGGTAAGGCCATTGCGCAACGCTTTGCCAATGAAGGCGCCTGCATTGTTGTAAATGACAATGACGCATCAAGACTTACCGCCGCCCGTGATAGCTTTCAACAGCAGTTTGGTAAAGATGTATTTACCGACGTGGTACTGGATGTAACCAAAAAAGAAGAAATCGATTATGCTTTTTATACGGCCGCACTGGCATTTGGCGGCATTGATATTATTGTGAACTGTGCCGGGCTGTCCATCTCCAAACCGATAGAAGAGCATACTGAAAAAGACTGGGATCTTTTATACGATGTGCTGGTAAAAGGACAGTTTTTTGTTACACAGGCGGCGGTAGAGACCATGCGGAAACAGGATATGGGCGGCGATGTATTGAACATTGTGAGCAAGAACGCATTGGTATCGGGTCCTAATAATGCCGGCTATGGTTCTGCCAAGGCTGCGCAATTGCACCTGAGCCGTTTAAATGCAGCAGAGCTGGGAAAAGATAAAATAAGGGTGAATACCGTAAACCCCGATGCCGTTATATCAGACAGTAAAATATGGGCAGGTGCCTGGGCAGAAGGCCGCGCAAAAGCATATGGTGTTAGCGTGGCAGAACTGCCAGCCTATTATGCCAAACGCACGCTGCTGAACGAAATCATATTACCGGAAGATATTGCCAAAGCATGCTTTGCATTTGTGGGGGGCTTGCTTAGCAAATCAACCGGCAATGTGCTGAATGTAGACGGCGGTGTAGCCATGGGCTTTGTACGGTAAGCGCAGCAGGTTGCGCACAGTTTTCATGATTGGCAACAAATCAAATTTACCCCATGCGTGTCGCATTTAAAATGCAGTTGTTTAAAGGATTTGAAGCGGAGTATAAAAAAAGACATGATGCCATCTGGCCGGAACTGGTGCAGCTGTTGAAAGCAACCGGTATCAGCGATTATGCCATTTTCCTGGATGAAACAACCAATAGCCTGCTGGGTGTTTTGCAGGCAACAGACATGGCAGCGCTCGATAACCTGCCGGCCCACCCGGTAATGCAGCGCTGGTGGCAATACATGGGTGATATCATGGAAAGCAACCCCGACCATTCGCCGGTTAGTTTACCTTTAAAAGAAGTTTTTTATTTACCATAAACGATTGATCATGCAGCTGCAGAAATACCAAATTGAAGCACATAACAACAGCCTGCTGGCAGAACACCAGCGGCGGTTCAATTTTACGGCCACCGGTATTGCCGGCCTGCCGCTGATACTCGAAAAATTAAAAGATTTCCAGGTAGCCATACCCAGTTGGGCACTCGGCACCGGCGGCACCCGTTTTGGCAGGTTTTCCGGCGGGGGCGAACCGGGTAACCTGGAAGAAAAAATAGAAGACGTAGGCCTGTTGCATGCGCTCAATAAATCAAGCGGCGCCATTTCATTGCATATTCCCTGGGATATCCCTGAAAACATACAGGCCATTAAAACACTCACAGCGCAGTACGGTCTTCGTTTCGACGCCATGAATTCAAATACCTTCCAGGACCAGCCCGGCCAGGCGCACAGCTATAAGTTTGGCTCATTGCAGCATGTAGATAAAGCGGTTCGGCAACAAGCCATCGATCATAACATAGAAGTGATCAAACACGGTATTGCACTGGGCTCCGAATCGCTAACGGTATGGTTAAGCGATGGGTCCAGCTTTCCGGGCCAGTTAAATTTCAGGAAGGCTTTTCAGCGAACACTGGACGGACTAAAAGCCATTTATGCCGCTTTGCCCGATAACTGGAAGCTGTTTGTAGAATACAAGGCCTTTGAACCCAATTTTTATTCGATGAGCGTAGGTGATTGGGGCCAGTCTTTATTGTATGCCAATAAACTGGGACCGAAAGCGTATACCCTGGTAGACCTTGGCCATCATTTACCCAATGCCAATATAGAACAGATTGTGGCGCTGTTGCTGGGAGAAGGCAAACTGGGCGGGTTTCATTTCAACGACAGTAAATATGGCGATGATGATCTAACCGTTGGCAGCATCAACCCCTACCAGTTATTCCTGATTTTTAATGAACTGGTAGAGGGGATGGATGCGCGGAATATGAACCATGCCAATGACCTGGGCTGGATGATAGACGCATCGCACAATGTCAAAGATCCGCTCGAAGACTTATTGCAGTCAGTAGAAGCCATCAAGATCGCATACGCACAGGCATTACTGGTAGATAAGAAAGCATTGGCTGCTGCGCAGGAAGCAAATGATGTGGCCGGAGCGCAGGAAATTTTGCAACAGGCTTATCGTACCGATACACGGCCGCTGGTAGCAGAAGCACGGTTGCAGTCGGGCGCCGCTTTGCAGCCCATACAGTTATTCCGTGAGCAAAAAGAAAGGAGCCAAT
>CAXTMV010000392.1:0-3758 GCA_964245425.1 uncultured Flavihumibacter sp.
GCTTTTATATCCAGCGATAACTGCGGGTCGTTTGCAGATGATGGGAGGAAGCGTTCATGTTTGCTGCCGAAGATCATCTTTGCAGTTGCAGCAGTTGTTGTTCCAATGCAAGAATCTGTAATTGAGACTGCTCATATAAACTTTTATAATCTGATACTGAAGCCGGGTGCATAGAAAACAAAGATCGGTTTTCACCAAAAAAGAGGCACGATATTTTATCAACCAACTGCCTGTTGATGTTGATATCTTTTCCTGTACTTTATTGATTGCAGTGATACACCCTGTAGAATAAAATTTAATGCGTTCGCGGCTTATTAATAAAAATAAATGCATCACCACCCATTACCTGCCGCCCCAGTTCATTTACAACAATACCGCATAACAGATTAAACCCTTTACGCATATCGGTTTCTTTTCGGTACAGGTGGTAGCTACGTTGATCACTGAGCGCTATCATGCTGCTCATGCCAATAATTCTTTAAGATAAGCTGCAGTTACCCACTGATAGAGTTTGATTTCCTTTACCGAAGCAAACAATGCCGGTTCAGCAACAGCGGGTGTTGTGGTAATTTGCAGGGCAGCAAACCCAGCCGGCTTACCAGGCTTTGGCGAACGCCTGCCATATTTCTTTTTCCAGTTGTGAAAAGTGGCCGAAGCAATATCCTTTTCACTACAAAATGCTTTTATGCTCAAGCCGCTTTTCTTATATTCGTCAAGCAGGGAAAGAATATTTTCTTCACCCCTGAAAATGCGGATCTTTTTTGAGACAGGTATTTCCATAATAATTGTTCTTACGTTAAAGAACAAAATTATTAATCCTTATTCGTGCAAACTATATGCATTTAGCCGGAGGATTACGCTGTACCTTACCTTTCTCTACTGTAATCTCATTTTTAAAAACGGCACTCAAGGCCCAGCTAAAACTACCTTCTATCTGTGCTTTTAAACCACTCGTGTCAATTACAAGCCCACAATCAACAGCTGCAACACATCGGTGTATGGTTACCAATTTATTTTTACTGACCGAAATTTCGATGACGTGCGCGGCGAATGACTGGGAATGTCCGTACATACAGCAAGCGATGCCCCGGAACCTTCCTTCTGCAGGTTTTACTGGCCACCCGATTTGTTCCGCACAAGAAGAAAGCACATTTTTTAATCGTGTGATTTCACCCGATCCTGTTTCATTTAGCACATTTAGTCTGAACGTTACAGGATCAATATGATGATGAAATGCTAGCTCGTCAATGAAACTTTCTCTTGCAAATACGTTCGGGCTAAATGCAATTGACCGCCAGGACCCTAATGGTATTGGTAATTCTACCGGATAAAAAGCACTCTGGTAATCTTCAGCCCAATAACACAGATCATTAGTTATACCTCCAAGTGTATGCCAAGGGCCTGAGATCTCTTTACCTGGAAATGTGGCAATACCTAATTGGTGCCTCCATTTAAATATCTTGCTGGAATCACTGACGGCGGCCAAATGGTGATAGCTCGCAGGCCTGTAAAAATCACACTGTATGTCATCAATCCTGTTATATAATACCTGCACCGGCGCATTCATTGCTTTAGAGAGTTGCATGGCTTCCGCCACATTGTCGATTTTTTCTTTTCGTCCAAAACTTCCTACCATCGGCATGAGATTGACAGTTATATCAGAACTTTCAATTGCAAATAATTTTGGTAATACACTATTGATAAACATGGGTGCCTGGAAACCACCCCAAATTTCAAACCTGCCGTCTTTATAGGATGCAGTTCATTGGTTCCATGGTACTGTGCGCTAGGTATTGGACCTCATATGTGGCTTCAAGTACTTCACTACCTCCAAGTTTTATAAACGGATTATTTTTTTCTTTACTATAAACTCGTGCCGGCTGTGCAGTTGCGAGTTCTGATTTAAACTTTTGAAATAAAGAAAGACTGTCCCTTACCGTGTCCGGATTATTACTCCATTCCCATTCAACTGTCAGTAAACGCTGTCCCTGTAGTGCAGCCCAAGAATTGGTTGCAATTATTGCTATTGCATTCCTGTTCATCGCTTCGTTCATTTGTAAAACCCGGACTGTCTTTACAAATCCTTTTATATTACTGAGTTTGCTGCTATCCCAGGTTTTCAGTTTCCCGCTGTATTCAGGGCATCTTACCAAGGCTGCAAACAGCATACCGGGCAGTTTTACATCCATAGTGTATTTGTATTTCCCTGATACAATAGATGAAGTATTGTTCTTCTGTATTTTTTTGCCAATCAGTTTAAAATCTTTAACCTCTTTGAGTGCGACCTTAACAGGAATCTCTAGAGAGCTTGCGTCTCTTATGAGTTCTTTGTATAAAAAATAATCGCCATTAAGCGTGTTAATTATTTTACCATTGTCCGATTTACATTCATTAGCATCCAGTTTCCAACGTAACGCAGCTGCCTTAATAAGCATTGCTTTTGCGGTTGCGCCTACATTGCGAAGATGCATCCACGAGTCTTTAATGCTGGCGCTGGCCCAAGTGGTATAATTACCCGCCTTGGCGCTATCGTAAGGCAGTATTTCAACAGTTATTTTCAGTGGTTCAATATCCAGCTCTTCTGCAATAAGCAGTGGCAATGATGTAATTACATTTTACCCATTTCCTGCTTTACTACGAATATGGTCACTTCTCCCGTCTCCGCCATTTTAAGAAGCGGATCTGGGGGAAAACTCGCATCATTGTACTTATTTCGCGCGAGATACTGCCTAGGAATACCACCCGTTAAAAACCAGGCGCCCGCACTAAATGTAGAAATCCGAATAAAATTTCTTCTTTCCAAAGCGATTTTTTTTCTTAAAAAACAAACGATATAGCCTGCAAAAATATTTCCTTTCGATTACTGTTTCGTTGAGAAATTCCAAATATTTTACATATAGACTTCCACCACCGTTTCATAGTACCAAATTGAGCGATTTTCACAAAATTACAATAAAGTAGATACAACCGGATACATTTAAATTCTCCTGTGCATGATCATAATAGCGGAAGTTTTATTTCTGTTGAAGACCTGGCAATTGCCATCGTGGGCGAACTTGAAAGACCACAACTTATCCGCAAACGTTTTACTGTGGGCTATTAATTAGCAATATTACCTGGGGATAATGGTTTAATCCGTAATTCACTCGATAAAAAGAATCATTGGAAAAGGCGGCAAAAGAATTCTGAATTACCATGCAAAACATTACGGGCGCTGAATTCAGGTTCCATAGTAAAGAAAAGTGAAAGTTGTAGAAACACTCTTCTTGCTTTTCTTTATATGACTGCTATAAAAAATACTAAACTAACGAAAGAAAACATACATTTCAATCCGGCTGCAACGATTTGCATATCAATTGCGCCATTAAGAAAATCTATAAAAAACGACACCGCTATTGATAAAGTATTCAGCCTGACTTATGCGGCTTTTTTCTTGCGTTACCTTTTTTTAATTGGGCCTGATAGTCAGTTTTAACCCCAATAATTATATCTGTTAACAAGTACAGTTTTTCAAGTCGGCGCAATAGCTGAATGAAAAACAATACAGACATTGGCTTGCCCTTTTCAATTTCGGCGATAATATAGGTGTGGACATCCATTTGTTGAGCCAACAATTCTTGCGATATATTTTTTTCAAACCGAAATATTTTAATCAACTGGCAAAGATGTTTTTGTATTTCTCTGTCGGATGCCCTCTGAATGTCAACTTTCGATCTCATAAAAATTGATCGCTAATTAATTACTACTCACTTCTGATA
>CAXTMV010000393.1:0-777 GCA_964245425.1 uncultured Flavihumibacter sp.
AATTACATATAATTATAATGTGTAAATTATTGATTTTATGCAGTTAGCCGCTTTTTTCTAAGCTTTATAGCGATAGTTTTGAATAACAATTATTCATGACCTCAAAAAACTATCAGACTATGACAATTACTACAGCAACTCAACAGAAAGCAAAAAAAGCCGGTAACTATGTTACAACCAACCATACAGAAGCGCTGCTAAGCACCTATAAGAAAGAAAGGTGGGTACATAACTCCAAAAGAATCGGAAAAGAAGATTCCTTGAGTGTATGGTACAGCGTGGATGAGCTGATGGAATTCCTGGAAACCGCAAAAAGAAACGGTGCAGACGGTATCAAAATGTATTTTGGCGCTTATACGGCAGAAACGGCTAAATCTGAAGGTTATACAGACAGGCAAACCATTGTAATGGTGGCCTCAAAACATAAGCAGCTTGACAACGGAACCGCCTTTGACAAGAGCATTTATGTGAAGTCAGAAAAAGGTGTTGAAATACTGGCCTATAATACCGGCCGCATCTGTCCGCCTTATTGCGGGGGAGATGGCACCGGTACCGGAACAGATACCATGGATTGGGACAACCTGGGTATTGTTCTGATAGACAAGAAGGATGAAGGAATGGTAGTTGTTTAGCACTACCAGCCTGGTACGTTATTTTCAAAACCCTGCACTTGCAGGGTTTTTTTGCTATTTTAGCCCGTTGATACTAAAAAATGCCAGCCTATATTATCTTAATATTTGTGAGTTTTGTGTGTAGCTTGTTCGGTCTGGCGATAAA
>CAXTMV010000393.1:787-3714 GCA_964245425.1 uncultured Flavihumibacter sp.
GTCCGGCGGGGCTAAAAAAGCAAACAGCCCGGTTTATTTTTTTTTTCTCCCCTTCTTTTTTGTGCGTTCCTGATCGAATACTACAGCTCAAAGCTGGGCGCCTCCGGCAAAAACAATATAATTTTCTACAATTTGTTCATGACGGTGGAATTCACCTGTTATCTTTTTTTTCTCAGGTATATTACAAGTAAATTGCATCTGACAAGGGGCATTTTGCTGACCATTTTGCTGTATATAGCCCTTAGCCTCCTTAATTTTTTCTTTATACAGGGGGCCAGTATATTCAATACCTACACCTATATCCTGGGATCTGTTTTGGTGGTTGTTTTATGTGTTGTCTATTTCAATTTCCTGTTTCGTTTTGCAAGACCTGGCAAGCTTACTGCAGAACCGGTTTTCTGGATAGTAACGGGCCTTCTTTTTTATTACACCTGTTCTCTTTTCGTATTTGGAATTACCAATTTTGTTACCAGGATCCCGACCAGGTATTATGCCCTGATGGTCTTTATTGGTGATTTTTTGAATATTTTACTGTCTATTTTATTTTCTATTGGCTTTTTATGCAAAATCAATTTTCAGAAGTTATTGCGGTGGTAGTGGCGGGCGTTATCCTTGCTTTGCTACTGGTTGGGTTTATTGTTACCATGCTCATCGTATACAGGCGGCGGCAATACCAGCACCAGCAGGAATTATTACACGCGCGACTGGAAATACAGGAAAATATATTTAAAAATCTTTCCGAAGAAATACACGACAATATAGGGCAGGAGCTGTCTGTGTTAAAACTGACCCTCTCGGTGATCGCTGCCGGACCAGGCTCAGATGCAGAAAATTATATCAAAGAAAGCAGGGGAATGGTCAATCACATTATCTCCAGCGTATCCGATCTTTCCAAAAGCCTGCACACCGATCGGATTGTAAAAATAGGCATCATCGAAGCAGTGAAATTTGAACTGGAAAAGATTGCCAAAACAAACCTGTTCAAGACCTTTTTTACCTACGGCGATGCAGAGTTTTACATGAACCCCGGAAACGAAATTTTCCTGTTTCGCATCATACAGGAAATATTGAATAATATAATCAAACATTCCAAAGCGCAAAATATCCGGGCCGATTTAGTTTATAAAGGGAGCGCGCTATTTTTTACTTTTACAGACGATGGCGTCGGATTTGACGTTAAAGAAGCTATGCAACGACCTTCTTCCAACAGGGGTATTGGCCTAACGAGTATGATGAACCGCGCCAAGCTCATAGGCGGTCATCTTTCAGTTGTAAGCCAGCTTGGCAAAGGAACAAAAACCATTATCGAGATACCTGCTGCTGTTGTTGCCAATGTAACCGTATAACCATCCATAATTACCATAGCCCCTATGCCCAGGAAATACAGAATCGCCATTGCAGATGATCACATTCTGGTAAGAAAAGCACTTACCAGGCTTATCAATTCATTTGAAGGCTATATGGTTTTTTTTGAAGTAGACAATGGCAACGAATTAAAGAAGCAAGTGGTAGAAACAGGCTTGCCCGATGTTGTGTTAATGGACATCAACATGCCAAACGGAAATGGGTATGAAACCACTTCCTGGCTGCACAAGAACTATCCCATTGTAAAAGTACTGGCGCTGTCAATGCTAAGCGATGAAGACGTTATCATTAAAATACTAAAACTGGGCGCCAAAGGATATATATTAAAGACCATGGAGCCGGAAGAATTAAAAGAGGCCCTGGACGCCGTGATAAAAAACGACTTTTACCTGCCAGAAGTGATATCCGGCAAGATCATCAGCGGCCTGCAGCATAATATGGATCAGGAGAAAAAGGAAATCGTACTGAATGAAAAAGAAAGGGCCTTCCTGCAATTATTGTCTTCTGAAATGACCTATAAGGAAATTGCCGCAAAAATGGCCGTCAGCTCCAGGATGATCGATGGGTACAAGTCGGCGCTCTGCGAACGCTTCCAGGTAAAAACCCGGGTTGGCCTCGTGATGTACGCTGTAAAAAATAAACTGATAGAAATATCAAATCCTTTATGATAGTTCATCATTCGTGATCCAGTTCCTTGTAGCCGTTAGTACACTGGCAACTAAGCACTACAAAGGAAGGAACTTACTTACCGCTCTGGTAAAAACCCGGTATCGCGGTTCATGAAATTTTTCCGGTAACCCGATGGGGTCAGCGCTTTCACTTTTAAAAACTGCTTGTTAAAATTGGCCAGCGTGTTGAAGCCGCTGTCGTAACAAATGGAAGCAATATTGTTTTGGGTATCTATCAACTGCTTGCAGGCATAGCCAACCCTTACTTCATTCAGAAAGTCGATATATGTTTTCTTGGTGCATTTTTTAAAATAGCTGCAGAAAGCAGGGATGCTCATGGAAACATTTTTGGCAACCGCCTGCAGGGTAACGGGCTCCTGGAAATAATCGATGGTATACTGCAGAATTTTATCAATCCTTTCCTTGTTCCGCGGGTTGAATGCCTTGATTTCCTGGGTCGATAAAGTGCTGTAATCGGCTTGCTGCGCCAGCAGTAAAAGACAGCTGCAGAGCAATATGATCCTTTCAAAACCCTTTGCTTTCTCGAGGCTCGCTATCAATGGCGCCAGTTGTACCCGGCAGGCTTCATTTACTTTTAAGCCATGCATGGAGACCTCAAAGAGATTTTTGATAAGCCGGCTTTCGGGCATCTGCATAAAATGATGACCCCAGAAATCTTCTTTAAACTGCACCACCACCGCACTCGTATGCAGGTCTTTGTCGGCCTTTTGAAAAGTATGGGGTAAATTGGAACCGAGAAAAAAAATATCGCCCGGTTTAAAATTGCCGATATAGTTACCGATATAACTCGCACCTTCGCCAGCCGTAAACAGTATCAGCTCATATTCTATATGCTGGTGCCAGGGCACTTCAAAATGAGGCGTTGTAAAGGTT
>CAXTMV010000394.1:0-3636 GCA_964245425.1 uncultured Flavihumibacter sp.
TTTATCCAATGGATTAAGTGTAGAAAAAGGTGGTAAAATTTTCAATATGAAAAAAATAATAACTATTCTTTTATTCTGGCTAAGCATCAGTTGTAACAAATACCTGGACAAGAAGTCTTCCAATGCTGACGTAGTACCGCGGACGCTGAAGGACCTGCAATCTATTCTCGACGACGCACGGAATATGAATGGCAACAACAATGGCGGCGTCTTCCCTATGCTGGGTGTTGAAGGCGGAGATAATTTATACTTAAGCTATACGTCCTGGCAATCCCAATATATTGTCGACCAAAATGCATACATATGGGCGCCTGATACATTTCAGGGAACGCCTAGCGGCGACTGGAACTTTCCCTACAAAATTGTCTTCAACGCAAATGTGGTGCTGGAAGGTCTTGGCAAAGTCAACCGAGAAGATGACCCTGCCGCATTCGACAATGCAATGGGTGCCGCACTGTTTTTTCGGGCACATGCGTATTTTGCGTTGGCGCAAATATTTTGTAAACCTTATACCACTACCAGCGCGGCGGCTGATCCTGGTATTCCGTTGCGGTCTACCGCAGATGTAAATGTGCCATCTATTCGCGCAACAGTGCAGCAAACCTATGATAAGATAATTGATGACCTTAAATTAGCGGAAAGTCTTTTACCAGTCAGCACGGTACCTACCCAAACCCGACCGGTCAAAATATCGGCGGATGCCTTAATTGCACGCACCTACCTGGACATGGAACATTATGACAGTGCGTTATTGTATGCCGATAAAGTGTTGAAGGCTAAAAATGATTTAATTGATTTTAATAAACTGGATACCGTTACCACCCGGCCATTTTTGGCCTGGCCCAATAACCCGGAGATCATTCATTATGCCGCCACCAGTATTCCGAGTCTGTTGCTGGGAAGTGTGTCTAATGTTGATAGCAATTTACTCAAATTATATGCACCGGGAGATTTACGCCGGCAAATATTCTACTATAGCAGCGGCTCAAATATTCTTTTCAAGGGACGTTACACAAGCACTAGTTATCCATTTGCAGGCCTTGCTGTCAACGAAATGTATCTCATCAGGGCAGAATGCTATGCCCGTGCGGGGACTATCGCCGCTGCGCTCCAGGACCTAAATACGTTATTGATTACCCGCTGGAAAACTGGAAAATACAACCCTTACACCGCACCCGATGCAATTGCTACGCTCCAGATTATCATCGCAGAACGAAGAAAAGAATTTCCTTTTACCGGAACATTGCGGTGGGAAGACCTTCGCCGCCTGAATAAAGACCCAAGGTTTGCAATTACACTAACCAGGTTATTAAACGGTCAGATGTATAACCTCGCTCCAAACGATAAAAAGTATACCTATCCAATTCCTTTATCCGAAATCAACATTTATCATCTTTCACAAAATCCACGCTAAACGATTAAAATTATCAATATGAAAATAACATCTCCAACTCGCTTGACGATTTTATTGATACTTAACGGCCTTCTGGCTTTTGGAAATCGAATTCTTGCAGGTCAAAACAACCCAGTCTTGCATGTTACAGTAATTGGACAGCATGCCAACAGTATTCATGTAGTATCTTATCTGCAAAGTTTCGAGCAAACCGACTTTCATTTCAAGGACGCCGTAGTTTATTGTACGGATAATGAAGCGACCTGGGTCTCTCCTTTTAGCAATGTCCCGTCTCATGTTATCCTAATTCTGATAATTGATTCCCTGAATAGACAACCGGCCTTATATGATTTCCTCGTTACACCAGGAGACAATGTTGCAGTTGTTTACGATAATGACAAAAAGTTCCATTTTAGTGGAATGGGGTGTGAAAAATACAGCGCTCAATATAATATGCAGGAAATTGCATCCTATTCAAAGATACAGGTACAACCGGTTTCAAACAAACCTTTTGATATTGTCACCTACTATAGCAAAGTCTATGATTCGATCTATCAGGTCAAAATGCAAGCGCTTAAAAATTATCAAGCCAAATTACCGAAATCCGTTTACGATGCGCTTGCGTGCGATTGCCTGGTAAGCTGTTATGCTGAACAAATACACATTGTAAACGCAAACCTTGATGATGAACACCTGGATAGTCAATTCGATGAGATTAAGGATTTTTATCAACGTACGCTTTCTGGTATTGGTGATGAACTGGTTAATGAGCCGGCGATTTTACTGGCTCATTATGCGCCGGAGTTATACTTGCAGAAAGAATTAATCTCAATAAAAATCAGAAATTATACAAATAGACTTCAACCCACACATAAATATCCCGGTTATGAAATGATAACTCGATTAAAAACTAAATACAGGGGTGTATTAAGAGATAATCTTCTTACTCAGTTTTTGGTTTCACGAAACAATGATTACGATAGTATGGCTTTATTTTCCAAAAAAAGTATGCCATATATTTTAGACCCTGAACACAGGAAGGTGATTACTCAATTAGAAAGAAAGTGCAAGGGAAGCCCCTTATTTGATTTTATCTTAACGGATACATTGGGGCAGACCGTTCGTCCATCCATGTTTACAGGCAAAGTGCTTTTGATGGATTTCTGGTTTAATGGATGCGTAGGCTGTAAAGCTGTTACACCGGCCATGGGAAAATTGATGGACTATTTTCATCACGACAGCTCGATTGTACTACTATCTATTAGTATTGATCGTACCAAAGCCCGTTGGTTCAGGCACATAAATGATTTTGTGGCTCCAGGGGCTTTGATGGTAACGACTGGCGCTATGGGGGAACAGGATCCATTAATCAAGTACTATGACATTTACGGTTATCCTACTTTGATAGTTGTGGACAAGAAAGGAAAAATCATTTCTTTTGATCCGGATCATTATTCAAACAAAGCTATGTTTAATACCGTTCGTAAATTAATAATTGACGCTTTAAAGCAAAGCTGAAATAAAGATAACGTGCCGATCGCCAGCACGTTATCCTTTAATATTATGGCCAGAATTCCAAGCCGGACTCTGCTCTGGCAGCGGTCAAACTTGGCGACGTATAGGTACATGTCGCATCCAATTGCGGATTTTGGCAAATGAACCCCGCATCCAATTTCGACTGCGTCAATGCAGTCCAGGCATTGGGATTATTTTTGGGATGAATATATTCCACTGTGCGCGCATGATGTACTTTTGCATAAGCACCGCTGACTCCACATACTGCAGCGGCAGCGAGAAGAACAATTTTGAATTTTTTCATTGTCTTAATTTAAATGGTTAAAAATAAGCTTACTCTTTTATAGGTTTTCAGCTTGCCCTGTTACCGGCCGGTAATTATATTGATCCGTAGAAATTTCATTTTGGTCGGGCTTGCTCAATATAACACCCGCTATCCCGAGTAGTAAAAAGCAAATATTAAAGATCAAGTGTTGTTTCCAGCTAAGCCCTTTTATAATACCGCCGCACTCGCAGGGTATATATGAAAATTCATGAAATAAAATAGCAGCTGCATAAATTGCGAAAAGAAAAAAAATACAGGTCCCTATTACAAATCCAATTTGTGTTGTCCGTTTAAAAAATAATAATATCGTAGCTAAAAACTCTAACGGTGGTATTGTCCAAATGATAATGGGAATTAGTTGTTTTGAAAAAGGTTGGGCGTATATTTCATAGCGGTATTGGCG
>CAXTMV010000395.1:0-2643 GCA_964245425.1 uncultured Flavihumibacter sp.
GGTGACTAAAATTATTTATATGAAACAAGTATTTGTATGTATTATGCTTATCCTGTCTGTTGGATTGGACGCGCAGCCGCCGGCCGGCAGCATGGCGCCCGATATTGTACTGAAAGACGTTAACGGAAACGCAGTAAGCCTGTCTTCGCTAAAAGGGAAAGTGGTATTACTGGATTTCTGGGCCAGCTGGTGTGGCCCCTGCAGAAAAGCCAACAAACACCTGGGGGCTGTTTATCCAACCCTAAAGCCCAAAGGATTTGAAATTTATAGCATCAGCATCGACGATGACAAGACTGATTGGAAAAAAGCCATTGCTGCCGATAAAATTACCTGGCTTCAGGTGAACGAGGGGGGTGGCTGGAATGCCCCCATTGCCACGCAGTGGAATATTAACCAGATACCCACCAGTTATTTACTGGACAAACAGGGAAAAATAATTGCCCGCGACCTGGAAGGGCGGCAGCTGGACAGCAAGATAAACCAGTTGTTGAAGCAATAGCCAAGCGAACAAAGAAATAAAAGGCTGTATGGTGCAGCTTTGCCGGACACTGTAGAGACGGGTTTGCCCCCTCTGTGGCAAAAAGGCGAATAAGCCATGTCCCTTCAGCTCTGCGGAGACATCGCGCTCTTTTTCTCTTTGTTCTCTCAGCGTTCTTGGCATCTTATTCAATTCTACACCCGTCACCTAACCTGTCTATGTCTAAGCAACTAATCATTATATGCAGTATATTCTTTATAGCGAATACGGCTTCCTCGCAGGAGCTGTATGTCTTTTCAGAACCGGCTTCCAATATGCCGGCCCATTCGGTTTCGGCAAAGCTGGACTACCGTATACCAGTAAGCGATATTAATAATACCTACCGCCAACGTTACAGCCCGGAGCTGATGTTTGGGCTCAGCAAAAAATGGATGCTGCATGTTGCCGGTAGCTTCTCCGATTTTTATATGCCGCAGATCCGGTGGGAATCGGTGAAGACATATGCCAAATACCGTTTTTATTCGGCCGATGATGTGCACCGGCATTTCAGGATGGCTGCTTTTGGGGAAGCCGCTTATTCACGCAATCCTTTTTATTACGGCGATCTGAACCTCGATGGAGACAACAGCGGCGTGCGGGCGGGGATTATTGCTACACAGCTGGTAAACAAACTGGCTGTATCCGGAACCGCCAGTATCATAGAAACTTTTGCCAGTGCGGCTTCGCATGCGGCACACCCGGAAAATTCTACGGCAGCATTTTCTTACAGTTTGTCTGCCGGCTATCTGTTGTTCCCGCTGAACTATTCAGATTATAAACAAACCAATCTGAATATTTATGTTGAAACCATCGGCATGAAGGGGATTGAAAAAGGCGATTATATGCTGGACCTGGCGCCGGCCCTGCAATTTATTTTTAACAGCAACCTGAAACTGAACCTGGGTGCCCGGTTGCAGGTAACCGGTAATATGATAAGGCCTGGAGAAAAGAATTATTTCATTGGCCTGGAACGAACCTTTCTCGGCGCGTTAAAGCATCCCAAAAAATCCTTATAACGGGAACCGCACCGAACCGCCCAAGGCTATATAAAAAGAGGGGGAAGTTGCGGAAAGCCCTTTGCCGGCAGATATATCCAGCTTGAAATTGTTGTTGATATAATAGGCAAAACCGCCATCGATGTTATGGCTGGCGCTTTCGTTTTTTTGCAGGAAGCCATATGCTTCCATGTACAGATATCCTTTTGTACCGATGCTGATACCCGGCGATACCCGGTAGATCCAGGCAGGGGTATTACTGAATCCATCCCAGGCGGCTCCCAGGTTGTACCCAAGGGAACAACGGGGGCTGAGTGTATGCTGCAGGGTACATATAAAGTCGGGTGCCCAATGCATTGCCTGTAACCTGGCGGATGCCAGCTGTGGGATGGCGATATGAAATATAAGTGATGTTTGCGGTCGCAGGCCTTTTTCGGATAACAGTGCCAGTTTACCACCCAACTGCACAGGCTCCATGCCGGTGCTGGTTTTGGCCGTTGTGCCCGTGCCATCCCTGTCTGACAGCAGGCTGGTGATCAGCCGCAGTTCAAACCGCCGGCTGACGCCATATTTCGACAAGAGGGTAGGATGCACAAATGTATAATTGCCCTGGCGGTCTTTCTCCATGGTACAACCTGCCTCCAGCTGTACCCAGCCGGCCGGCACAATAAAAGGGCATTCAGTCTGATCGGGCCGGTCTGTTTCCATTCTTTCTGTTTCCTGGGCGCCGGCATCGCCCAGTGAAAGGCCGGCCGCCAGTAAGGCCATGCTCCATTTTTTAAGCATACTGAAATAATTATTTAGACAAATCTAAAAATTATTTTTGATGCAGCTTAATGTTGACCGTTTTTTTTAATACTGGTATCTTTATTAAAATGGGGTTACATTCACGGAACAATAAAATGCTATGAATAAAATAGAGCAATACAAGTTCCTGGTGGGGATCACCCCGGCCGGGCTCACAACGCTGGTAAATACCCATATACAGGAGGGCTGGCAGCCTTTTGGAAACGCGGTGATGAGTAAGGCCCTGAATACATCCATCAACCCGGAGACAAAAATTCCGCCCTTTGAAGTCAATAGTATCGGGCAACCGATGCTTAAATACAGTTTGTAGTCCGGCCGTACCGG
>CAXTMV010000395.1:2653-3632 GCA_964245425.1 uncultured Flavihumibacter sp.
CGGGGTTTGGCGGGCTGTCGCCTGACAATTAGGTGGATACATCATTTCGGTTGTCTTTACCGGTAGTCGTCCCTGGCCGGGCTGAAAAAATCAATCACTTTTACATCGGTGTGTGCGATGGCGGAATGCGGCATATTGGACGGTATTACATGGGTGGTACCGGCCGTAAACAAGATCGTCTCTTCACCAATGGTCATTTCAAGTTCACCTTCCAGTACATAGGTAATCTGTTCGTGCAGGTGATGGTGGGTTTCCAGCCTGCTTCCTTTTTTGATGTCCCAGATGGTAACAGATCCCTTGTCTCCGTGAATAAATTTGCCAAAGAAGCCGGGGCGCAGTTCACGCACCGGGATATCGCTGAGGTATTGCATACGACGAGGTATTGGTTAATAACTTTGGGTAGCCCTGGCATAATGGTTAAAAATAGCGAGGGCGCGGCTTTTAACCAGGTTTAAATAACCGGAGGATTCGGCCAGCTGTTGCATCGTACCTCCGCCTGAATAATCGTCTTTGCTGATAACGCCTGCGAGATTACTGTCACCATCCCTGAACGACATCCAGGCTTTCTGTGCCTGCACCAGCACTTTCTTATCATCCCCTTTCAGTACGCCCAATAACTTTTTATAATATTTATTCAGCAGGCTATCGTACAGGCTGGCGGTCTGGTAAGCAACATCACGCATATTGAAATCCGCCTGCTTTAGTTTGAGGTATTCTGCCATCGAGCGCTCCACCCGGAAAGTGTCGAGTGTAAATTCCAGCACGACAGGGTTCTCTTTCATTTTTTCCAGCTTCTGTTTCAGGGCAGCGGTTTCCGTTTCAATGCGCTGGTTTATTTTTGTTTTTGTTTCTGCACTGACTTCAATTTGTGCGGAAGCGCTATTGCAAATGCAGGCCAGCATTGTACTGAGCAATAAAAGTGTTTTCATTTTATAATTATTTTCATATTCGGATGATGGGATGTTGAGCGATCGGGATG
>CAXTMV010000396.1:0-3615 GCA_964245425.1 uncultured Flavihumibacter sp.
TTGTTCAAAAATGGCGCCCTCAGGGTCTGCATACCAGCCCGGAAAAAGGGGGTTCCCCGATTGTTGAACCATTGGCTTCACTTGCGCAATAGCACCGACAGCCAGTAAAAGCTGCAGGCAAATGACCAGTTGCTTCTTCATGATAAGAATGAAATAAATAATTGTTATAGTGAACTTTTATACGCCTTTATTAACAGTTGTTTTACTGATAATCCGGAATGATTTTGGTAATTTAATATACCTGTTGCCCTGCAAGTTTTTAATCGATCGGCCTCAGGTGGCGGGGCAACCGCATCCTTTTCGATGCTTCAAAAACAAGTCCCCATAAATAATAATCAATCAAACCTCTTGCTGCAAATGCCTGTTATTGAAAAAAGAAATTACCCGAACTTCAGTGAATTTACTACATCTATTATTAAAGCCGCAGTATGAAAAACCATTCATTTTTAGCAATAATAAGTTTATTCTTCCTGGGCGCTTTTTTTCGCCCCTGTTCTGTAATGGCACAAAAGGAAAGCGATAGTGCCAGACAACGCATCATCAGTGAAATGATAAACGGCCAGCAATACCGTTTTATCGCGCAGACCATGCTTCCGCTCAACGGCAGGCAACGGCAACTGGACAGCCAGTATGATTTACTGGTATCAAAAGACCAGGTGGTGGCCGATCTGCCGTATTTTGGCACCGCCTATTTTAGTCCGGGCAATGCTGCGGACGCGGGTATTCAATTTACCTCCAAACAATACGATTACCAGCTAACGCCCCGAAAAAAAGACGGTTGGGAAATACTTATCCGTTGCAAAGACCTGGCGGACCCGCAAAACCTGAACCTGACCGTATTCAGCAATGGCAATGCCAGTTTGCAGGTAACCTGCAACCGGCGCCAAAGTATTTCCTTTAATGGGTATATTACAGCCCCGGATAAAAAGAAATAAGATAAAAAAAACACTTCTATACATCAGGCAGCATGTCTCAAGCATCTTACTGTTCTTGCTGATGGCCGTTATATTGCTGGTGCCCGGCGCCAAAGCCCTCCTGCTAACAGCATTTATTCATACCGGTGTCTTTAACGCCTCCCCAAATAAAGAAATCTTTCTGCAGGCGGCCGACTACCCGGCACTTTCCTTTATCAATGAAAATGGCGACCGGCTTAGCACCGGCAGCCTGCGTGGCAAAGTACTGTTCATTAATTGCTGGGCTGCTTGGTGCCCGCCCTGTGTAGCAGAAATGGTCTCTATCAATAATTTGTACCATACTTTGAAGGCCGACAACCGCTTTGTATTTATCATGGCAGATGAAGACAGGGATTTTCGCGTATCCATTCCCTTTATGAAAAAAAACGGCTATGACCTGCCCGTTTACCAGGCCAGCACAGCGCTGCCGGCCAGTCTTTTTTCCGGCAACCTGCCCACCACGTTTATTATTGATGCCAATGGCAATGTGTTGCAAAAACACGAAGGCATGGCCAGATACGATACAAAAAAGATGGAAGTTTTTATGCGCTCGCTCCTGCCTGTATCTCCCACCCATTAAAAAAGCACGCTGTTTCACTACCCCACTAAATACAAATAACAGGTAGCAGGAGCGAAGCTTTTACAAGTTTTTCCTCAAGGCTTTGCAGGAACGGGTACTGGCGTCATCGTTATCCGGTATACCACGGCATATTCCGACGGGTAATTTTTGAGCGGGCGGATCAACAGCCCATCTGGCTGCTGCAACCAGGACAATTTTTCATTGCTGCCCAGCAATTCTACCGCCGTAATTTTTCCAGCTCCTGCCTTACTACCCAGCGCTTTTACAACGGTATTTTCTGTAGGCACACCCAGTGCAATGGCGAATAAGTAGTCGCCCTTTGTGGTAAACCGGATATCTTTTGCAGTAAACGGTGTTTTTTGATCGGCAAAGGACCCGCTGGCAGATTCCGTAGGCCCTTCGCCAAAAATTTTCCATGGCCGCGTGCTGTAAATGGCATCCCCGTTTATGTTTAGCCATTGGCCAGTGCCCAGTAAGGTGGCTGTTTCTTCTTCCGTAATAGTGCCATCTGGCCGCGGCCCGATATTCAACAGCAGGTTGCCGTTTTTACTTACAATATCAATTAAATTGGTAATCACATATTGCGCATTCTTAAAGGTATTGCCCGCCGCATATCCCCAAGACTGGTTGCCGATCGCATCGTCTGTCTGCCAGGCCTGCGCCCGGATACCCGCCAGTTTGCCGCGCTCCAGGTCGAGTACCGCAATGCCATCCGGGTAGGCAACGTTCTTGTAATTAATAACCACACCCTTGTTCCATTCAAGTCCTTTATTGTAATAGTAAGATGCAAAAGATTTGCGGTAAGGATCCATGGCGGGTTGTTCAATCCACCAGTCGAACCAGAACAACTGCGGTTGGTAATTATTAACCAGTTCCGTACAGCGCAATAACCAATCGTTCATATACTCTGCAGAAGGCGTTTCATTTTCTTCGCGCGCCGGCCCGTAAAAATCAATATTTTTTTGATCTAAGAAATCAGAGGGCTGCTTGCGGCCGCCATTCATGAACCACCAGTGTTCTATTCGGTGAGAGGAGAGGCCAAAGACCAGCCCCTGCTTCTTTATTTCCGCGGCCAGCTCTCCTACCACATCCCGGTGAGGCCCCATCTCAGCAGCATTCCATTTAGAAAGCGCGGTTTTATACATGGCAAACCCATCGTGGTGCTCCGCCACGGGCACCACGTAGCGGGCACCGGCTTTTTTAAACAGCGTCACCCATTTTACGGGATCAAATAATTCAGCTTTGAACATCGGTATAAAATCCTTGTACCCGAATGACGCCAGCGGGCCATAGGTTTCCAGCTGGTGTTTATTTTCGGGTGTTCCTGCCCGGTACATATTACGTGGGTACCATTCATTTGAAAAGCCCGGAACCGAATACACGCCCCAATGAATAAAAATGCCAAACTTGGCATCCCTGAACCAGTCGGGCACCTGGTATTTCTTCAAAGAATCCCAATTGGCCTGGTAGCGCCACTGGGCATTTACCGGGTTAAGGACTCCGATAATTATAATGAGCAGGAGGGTAAAGACGGACAATCGTTTCTTCATATCCTTGACTGGTTGATGGGTTTATCAGTTGCTGGGATTATCCATGAAGATAACAATAATAGAAACAATAATTTGGAACCTCACCCCCGCCCCTTTCCAGAGCAGCGGGGCGTACAACCGGCGGATAAATGGTTTTACCAAATTGCGCGTGTAATCGCCTGCATTGGCTGCTTCCAAATCAGCCATCCACACACCAGGTATCGGCCATCAGACATCCGCCATCTCCGGTTTCAGGTGATGCATGATCTCCGTAATGGCCGTCACCCCGCTCTTGCGCCAAATCACCTGTCCTTTTTTAAAGATGATTAGGGTTGGAACAGCCTGTATGCCATATTTAGCAGCATACTGCGGATTTTTGTCGATATCCATTTTAAGGACGGTGGCGCGGCTGCCAGCCTTTGCT
Source organism: uncultured Flavihumibacter sp. (assembly GCA_964245425.1). Lineage (GTDB taxonomy): Bacteria > Bacteroidota > Bacteroidia > Chitinophagales > Chitinophagaceae > JACMLD01. The sequence continues at coordinate 3,487 of CAXTMV010000396.1, forward strand.
TTCACTTCTTTTAAAACAAGCGGCATCATTTTGCAGGGGCCGCACCATTCGGCAAAAAAATCTACAACTACCGGCAAATCGCCATTGATATATGTTTCAAAATTATTCATATGATGGATAATTAATTAT
>CAXTMV010000397.1:0-3586 GCA_964245425.1 uncultured Flavihumibacter sp.
CTGTTTAAAGCATGCTATTAAAAACTGAACCTCGCTCCCAGCTGTACCTTAAAAGGTGTACCACTTTTTGTAGTAACACCTACGTTTTGGTTTACAGTATAAATATACTGCCTTTTTACCTGATCAAATCCTGTAACGTTTAATAGATTTTGATTTCCCAGCTGGAAAGTTCCACCCCAATTTTTATTCAGCATATTTGCAAAATTGAATACATCAACGCTTAGCGAAAGTGCTTTTATTATTGATAAGCGAATCGATTTTGCTAGCCTTAGGTCGATAGTACCATAAAAAGGATTGACCCCGCCATTCCTGTCCGCTATCTTCCCGAGTGATTTTAGGATATAAGCTGCTGCACGGTTGTCCGGATTGGCGACTACGGCCGCAATTGCTTTTGCTATGGTGGGATCTGTTTTACTATCCGACGGATCAAAAACAAATGCCAGATCATTGTTAGTACTACCTGTCCCGCCGAGGAAATCACCATTTATATCACTGTTTACCACAAGCGAGTACCGGGTACCACCCATACCTGAGTATTTACGCTGAGTACAAATCCTTTGAAAGAAGGTAATGAGCCATAAATGACGAATTTTGTGCGGAACTGATTATCCGAATAGACCATTTGTGAAAAATCACGAGGATCAGATTTTACAGGACGAAACGTAGATGTGTTCGCGACATTACCATTATACGAAGTATTATCTTTCGTATCATTCCAGGTATAACTGGCATTAATATATCCATCCCTATAGTAATTATAACTTCCATCTATTACAATAGATGACTGATTCAGTTTGCCCAGGTCTGTGAATTGCAGTACCCGACCGACTTTCTGTGATTTTCTTCCCAGAACACTGTTTGTTATACCTTTGGAAGAAATCGTATTGGCAGGCACAAATACCCCTCGCCCACCTTCATTGGCAAGTGTAAAGAATGGCTGATCCGCCATATTTTTGTCTATGTAAGTATAATTATTTGTGGTATGCGAATAAATGAAATTGGCACCGATGCGCAGCCGCTGAGTAATCAATTTATTGTAACTTAAGTTGGCTTTATAGATATGCGGCATTTTTACGCGAGGATCGTTCAGATTAATAGTAGAAACTGTTTGAACTCCGTTAATAAGTCCCGGGGCGGATGATGGCTCTTTGCGGTAAGCCACAAAATTTGGTGTAGGCACGTAATTCGTGCCGCCATTGGTTGGAGTTGATACATCGATTGATGCGATTTTTGTTCCGCTGTTCTGGATATTATTTAACTGGGTATAATTCACAGGGTTTACGGTAAATAATCCAGCTCCTAAGCGGATGATATCTGTTTTTTTGCCTCCGATGTCCCATGTAAACTGAAAGCGAGGTTGTATCATTGCCAGATCTGCAGCCTTCGCATCTGTACGTAATCCCAATTCCTGCTCCACTAAGGGATTATAGTCGGCTTTATTCAAATAGTCAGTCAGGTCCCAGCGAAGGCCAGTCATAAGCGTAGTATTCTTCCAGGGACTAAATTGTATTTGTGCAAATACCGACGTATTTAGTATGTACTGCTGTACAGTTGGCAGCCCATTAGTGGGCACTTCCCTTGCATACCGGTATGGATTCAAATTATCAAAGTCTTTCAACGAATTGAAATAAAACTTACCATTTTGTTCATTAGAAACATAATTGTCAAGGTATGTCAGCGTGTTATCTGTGCCGAAGGTAATCGTGTATTTATCTTTAGTTATGTAAGTATTATTTACGATCTGTAATTGGTTGGCAACGTCGCTTTCCGGTGTAAAACGTTGCCCGCCAAGTTGAACTGTGGTGGTACCGTTTTTACCGTTAGGCAAAAGAGAAGTCACAGAAACAATAGCGCGGGGTATATTGGCTGAAGGCAGCTGTTCATTGGTTTCATATTTCTGTATGGCGCTCTGGTATTGAACTTTTAGTTCGTTTAATACAGTACGTGAAACCTGTGTACGAAGGGATAAGATGGTACTGTTTTCTCTTGTATGGTAATTGCCATATACTTCATACAGGTTAATATTTGAATTGTCATTATTGCTATGCGGATTATTCCAATCACTGTAATTATTACGTAAAGTCAACCTGTTTTTTGCATTTATTTGCCAATCGAGTCGAATGAAGAATGTATTAGCCAAAGTTTTACGTCCAAATTCACCGGTCTGCTGGTTGGAGCTTACACCATATTTTTTCCGCGCAATACTAACCACGCTATCCAGCGCACCTTTACTAATATTCAAACTGTTGGCGTCTGCATCTGATTGTATGTCGGCAATATAAAAAGGTGCAGACTGATTTTGACGGTCAAGGGCAGCAAAAAAATGGAGTTTATCTTTAATGATGGCCCCACCAAGGCTGAATCCATATTGATTGGTGGTAAATTTCTGTGTTCGAGGAACGCCGCGGATGTCATTTTTATTGGCAAGAAAATCTGATCGGTAATAATCGAATACTGAACCAGAAAGGGTATTGGTACCGGATTTGGTAACAGCACTTATGGTACCCCCACCCTGCCGTCCCTGGGTAACATCTTATACATTGGTAATAACTTCAAATTCACGAATGGCTTCTATAGACAAAGAATACGGCCCTCCACCTACAGTGCCGGATGTTAGATTGTTGCGGGCACTTACACCATCAATTACATAGTTGGTAGACGAAGCACGTTGACCGCTAATACTGATCCCATTTGTAGTGGGCGCCAATGCGGCAAGATTAGTGAAATTCCTATCTTGTGCAGGAATTTGCTGGATGACCCTTGAAGAGATTGACGTACTGGCACCCATGCGGTCTATCCGACTATTGACCAAGCCAGCTGTAATCACGATATTTTCTAATTCCTTTGCTGTTTCAGTAAGGAAAAAATCGAAAGACAACTGGTCCGCCTGGTTCACGGCGATATCGGACTGCACTTGGGTTGTATATCCTAAATAAGCAACCGTTATTGTATAAGGAACACCAAGAGGCAATTGCAGAAAGCTATATCTGCCATCCTCGCTGGTTATTGTTGTTGAGGAAAAACCAGTGGATATATTTTTAATGGTAACAGTACCCCCGGCCAGCGGCTCCTTTTTAATATTTTTCACCCTACCTTTTATGGAAGCGTCAGTTCCCTGTCCTGAAAGAATAGCCGGTAAACCAATTAATAAGATAAATACTGGCAACAAATGAAAACTCACGCGTTTTAGTAATAATAAAGCCATGCTGATTTGTTTTGGTCACTGTAAAAATATTTTATCGTTACAGCACAACATGTCAGAATCTAACATTCGCTCTTTAGTTAGCAATTTGATAACTTTGGAAGGGGCTAGAAAATAAAAAGACAACTAATTATCAATATGAGAAAATTAACAAAGAAGGAGTACGCCAAATCCAAAAATGGCCAAGAAATAAGATATTTTACCGTATAAAGCTGATATGCAAATAATGAACGCCAGATATTTTTTGAGAAAACTATATGAGCCGTAAAATGATAGTTGAATTATAAAATACTTGCCGTAATATTTGGCAATCATTTTGATACATGCCGGTCCACAATCTTTGGCATCCAGCTGAACTTCATTTGAAAATGTATTAAGCATATG
>CAXTMV010000398.1:0-3574 GCA_964245425.1 uncultured Flavihumibacter sp.
ATACGTAACTGGTGCGTGTTAAAGACCTGCGAGCCCGGTTCCACACTTTTTGTTAAAAAAACGCTACCGCCTATCACGCTGTTCTTTCCAATAACAGTTTTGCCTCCCAGTATGGTGGTTCGTGCATAGATGATTACATTATCCTCCACAGTGGGGTGCCGTTTGAATTCGGCCAATTCTTTGGCTACCTGCAAGGCTCCCAGGGTAACACCCTGGTAAATAGAAACATTGTCCCCAATCGTAGCAGTAGCCCCAATTACAATACCCGTACTGTGATCAATCATAAAAGGCACGCCAATAACAGCCGCGGGATGGATATCGGTGCCGGTATTACGGTGTGCAAATTCACTAAGGATGCGCGGCAAAACAGGGGTTTTTAATTTTACCAATTCATGTGCAATCCGGTAAACAGTGATGGCATAAAAACCCGGATAAGAGACAATCACTTCATTAACACTGGAGGCGGCGGGGTCAAATTCGAATATCTTTACGGCATCCAACCGCAGATTGTTGTAAATCGTTTCTAGGTTCGCATAAAATAAGTGCACGGCGCTTTCAACATTAAATATTTTTGGATCGAGGTAACTCAGCAGGATATTTTCAAGGTCGATCTGATTTTTCTTTAATATTCCATTATATGATGTTTGTTTGGGCAGGTAATTACTGGGAAAAAGAAACTGCACTAAATCTTTCAACCAGGCAATAGCATCCTGAGCGGATGGTGTCGCCTCCCATTCTGCATTATGGGTTTTGCGAAGCAAGTTAATCAGGTGCTGATGATTACCAGTAGCCATGTATTTTTTAATCGGTTAATTTCCAAACCAAATGTATCAATATCCCCCAAAAGATTCTTGTGATTGCCTGATAAATATAACGCCCTTTATTTAATCTACCAAAATAGTAGACTGATTTCTGATTATCATGTAACCTGAGTATCACAATGAGTTTAGGTATTATAAACGGTAGACTTTATTTGCCGCCTGCATCATCAGTGGTTGTTGTTTCAGCCTTTTTGCGTGTTTGAACAATTAGTTTCCTGTCAAAAGATCATCTTTTAACCCGGCGCTGAGGAAATAACCGGCCCTGAAAAACTGGCAAAATGCTCTTTGTTTTAAACACTATAGTTGTTTTCAAGATTGATGATGGTATTATAACCATAGATTTGAGATTTTCCAATCCCTTCGAATGCATCCCTTCAAACAACAATTCCAGTAGCTTGACCGAAGCCTTTTTCAATTAATCGGTGTGTCCTTTTGTAACCTTCAATTAATTCAAACACAGGGTCTCATTTCACGAATGCTGATCAAGCGAGCCAATACCGAAGTACCCGGGAGAAAAGAATTATTGGCTATCATCAGCCCTGGTACCTATTTTTGCAGCTTTTCGAGAATACTTGTATAATTAGCCTTTTAAAACTTTTCAGCAGCAATGGTTTTAAGAGCATTGGTACGGATGTTTCTTTGTTTGTGTTATCCCATCACCGTAAGACAATTTAGCCGGGCATTGGTACTGTGTAACTGTATAGTAGCGGTGCCAATGCTATTATCAGGCCGGGTAGTACAGAAATGGGTTTTGTGAAAAGGGCACGTATGTCTGAAAGAATCAAAAAAATAGCAAAACTATTTAACATGAAACCACAAACTGCTGGCGAGTCAGCAGTGTAATAATGTTTAGGAAAGGCCCAAGATTATACCTGGATTTGTAGATATAACTCAATGCAAGTTAATTTATATTCCAAAACTAATAATTGAAAGTATTGCGGCTGACATTTACAAGTGTGCAACAGCGAAAAAAAACATCCGGGAATCAGGAAACGAAATTACCCTGAACTAAGCCACATGATTAAAGTTTGTATAGGTAACAATCGTTTGGGCAGTATTTATACTAGCTTTTTGCTCGCCCAACTTTTAAACATAATACTTTTCATACATAAAGAATAACGTTGAAACATATACGTTTGCAGGAAAGATATCTAGGAATTTTTATATACCTACTGGTAAACATAGTTATAGTATTTTTTTTGAATCGGCTGGCGCCACATGATGAATACAAAAAGCAACATCATTAAAATGGACAGTTTTATTTCCCAAAAATAAGAGGAATAAAATGGCAATACAAAAACTATCACCAGCCGGAAATATTCCAGGTAAAACACCCAACGTTTTTGTTCCATGATAGCCCCACAATTAATAAGTGTAATGATAATAATAGCACAGAAGGCTAGCTTACAGGGCCAAGAGAAATAATATTCAAAAAGTATGAAAAAAGTGAGACTGCTTAACATGATAATAATTTGCCAAACTACATATTTATTTAGCGGCATATTCATTTTCCGTGAATCATGCTTTACACGAAACAGTGTTTCGGCTTTTTGCCTGAATGCAGGATTTAATTTTGAAGGCCTTCCAACAAGTATTTGAATTTTGTTAATAATTCCTTTTGAGGACCTGACGGCCAGCGCCAGCTCAATCAGAAAATGGAAATGTTGCCATAAAAAGCTATAGCTGTTCATAGGTTTAGTAAGTCCATAAACGGGGGGTTCTGATTTCTCCTCCTTTTGAAATGTCCCAAAAAGCTTGTCCCATATAATTAATACGTCGCCATAATTTTTATCGAGATATAATTCATTACTAGCATGATGAACCCTGTGATGAGAAGGAGTGACGAAAATATATTCCAATATACCCAGTTTGCCTGTTAGTCGCGTATGTATAAAAAAAGGGTACAAGCCATGAATCATCAACATACTGGTTATCATCCCTGCGGGAAAACCAATCAGCGGTAACACACACCAAAATCCAGTTCTTACAAATCCCTGAAATATGGTTATGCGGGCCGATACGGTATAATTAAAATCTTCACTTTGATGATGTACAACATGCGCAGACCATAGAATGTTTATTTCATGCGCCAGCCGGTGATACCAATACCAGATAAAATCAGTGCAGATAAATAAAACTATCCACAGGAAAAAACCTGCTTCTAGGTGGAACAACCCATAGTTTTTTTGAAGATTATCGTAGATAAAATAGAACAAGCCAGCAACCATAATATCGGAGAGCCGCTCGGCAATACCCACGCTAATATTTGTAATGGAATTTTGCAAGTTAAACCAGTCATGCCCTTTTTTCATTGAGATGAAATATTCCAGTAATATGAAAAAGACAAATAATGGAATGGCCAAACCAAGAATATTTAAATGCATAATGACCTTACTTTTTTAAGGGAATATATATTGAGCAGCTATTTAAAACGGCCAGCATAGATATACCGGCCTTCAAAGAAACTGCATATGAGAGATGCCACGGGCGGAATCGAACCGCCGTAAAAGGTTTTGCAGACCTATGCCTTTCCTCTCGGCCACATGGCTATTATTACATTATTTAAAATCAACTTACATTATTTGAATTTGATTCTATACAGTAATGCTTCCTGAACAGGCTTTGTTTCAATTATGATATAACCTATACAATAAACGGAAAAGTTATTTTTTCCATTCCACCAAAAGTGTTAACTAAATTTACTTTTTCTATCGGCAAGACAATTGCCCCCAGTTTGAATCTGTACTATAAAC
>CAXTMV010000399.1:0-3515 GCA_964245425.1 uncultured Flavihumibacter sp.
GTATTGGGTACCGGCATATTGTTTCAGTGCTTTAAAGCCATCCAGTGCTTTCAGATCTACCATTGACGCTTCAGAATAATCATCACCTTTGTTGTAAACATGTTCGTTGTACCACTGGTTGCGCTGGCATTTAGCCAGCATAAATTGGCATTTGGCGCGTTGCTCATCGGTAGTAGCATTGCTCAATGCCAGGCTATAATATTTGGTTGCGATGTCTGTACCGGTAAGCATTTTCCGGAAGGCTTTGTCAATATAATACGGGTCCGATAAACCTTCGCCAGTCACTTTGCCTTCGTAAAATACACGGGCATTGCCAAAATGAGACATATTGTACTGCGCATTGGCCAATAACAACGCGTTGGTATACAGATCCTGGCCAGACGCGATCTTGGCTTTTATCTCCTGCAGTTTTTTCAAAAAAGATAATTTCGAGTAGACGAGCTTCTGTACGGCTTCATGATCACAATCGTGACAATCCTGTATCCTTCCATTAAAAGGATTGCCCAGCAACTGTTTTTCTGCACCGCTTCCCGCCTTTTCCATTTTGTCGATGGCTTCTGTAAGACTGTCTGCATACGCAAGGCGAATGGCCTGGAATTCAAAAAGGTCGATGCTCTTTTTTTCGGAGAGATCAACGCATAACTTTTCATAAGCAGTTTTTCCTGTTTTCGCAAAAAATGTTTTCAGGTTTTCTATGTTTTTATTGTCTGCGTAAAAAGCAGGCTTACTGACAAAACATTCTGATTTTACAAAATCGCCCTGCAACTGATACTTGCTGGCCATCTGTTTTTTTAGCCAGTTGTAGGCATCTTCATGGCGAAGGTCGGGCATGGTTGAATAGTCAGCATCTTTCAGCCAACGGAGATCGGCCAGCACTGCTGATTCCAGTTTTTCATCTATCCGATTGGCGGCCCCAACAGTATTGATAATCTTTAACAAATGCAGCTGCGCCCTGGCCTGCAGGGTATTGGGCACTGTTTTTTCCGCTTTGCCAAACCAGGCAGTTGCTTCACTATATTTTCCATCCAGTGTTTCCAGGTAGCCGGCCGCCATTTGCCAAAACCATGGCTTCCCGGTGTTAGCAGCAGCAGCCAATCTTATTACCAGTGCGGGCAGGCTTGCATGGGCTGCACTGTCAACAGGCGGCATCATGCTATATCCATCGGGGTCGGCATTAAAATTCTGCTCGTATTTATTTACCGCCCTGGCCAGCAGCAGGTCCAGTTTACTGCTGGATGCATTCAGTTTATAGATTTCACTGATGGCGCGTTGCTCATCGGCATAAAAAACACCCAGCATCTGCCAGAGCGTGATCTTTTCTTCATTGTTACGGCAAAGGGCCAGCGTAGCCTGCCAGTCTTTTTCTTCCTGCGGATGAAAACTGTAATGCGCCGCGGTTTTCATTTCAGCACAGCTGTCGTATACCCGGCTGTAGTAGTAATTAGCCCGGCTGAAATTTTTTAATTTGTAAAAGGCGCCGGCCGCATAAGCCATGGTGCGGAAATACATACTATTGTGCGGCATCTTTTTTTCATTACTGGTAAAAAGATCAATGGCGGCCTGCGCGCCGCCGTTAAAGAAATAAGATCTTTCCAGCTGAAACCAATACCGTTCTTTTAAAAATGGATCCGTTATTTTCAGAAACCTGCTTTGCAACTGGCTGTTCAGGACACGGGCATCGAAGATCTTTTTGGTTGTTGCTTTGTCGCCATAACCCCAGGAAGAAGAAAGGTCATTCAGCGCAAAGGGCTCACTTTTTTTTGCCAGTTGCAGGTAGCTGAAAAAGGCGAGCAGGTTTTTATTGTCTTTTTGGTTCAGCAACGCAAAATGCTGCATAGAAACCGGTACGGCAGTTGTTTTTCCGTTTAGCGCACGGGCGGCACTGTCTATTGCGCCGGGAGTGGCTTTTTGCAACAGGTAACCGAGCTCAGTTGGATTCAGCTGATTTTTAAACCAGGTTTCCCATTCATCCACCGTGCTGCTGTTGAAACGATTGTTTTGATCTTCTTCATGCCCTATGCGATAGTAGAATTGAGAGGAATAAAAGAAAGGGCTGTAAGCACTGTCAACAAAAATTTCAGGGCTGAAATTAGACTTGCCGTATTCTTCATCTCCACTGTCTGAACAAGCCAGGGCAATACCGGTACCAATACAACAGGCGCTAATCAGTACGATCCATAATTTTACGGAAAATATCTTTGTCATATAAAACCAGGTTTTCTTTGTCGAGATCATAAAAAATAAGGTTCCGGATATGGTGGTTGCTGTTCTTATTAACCTGCTCAACTATATCCATCAGGTCGGCCGCCGGTACCTGTTCCGTTTTTACTTCGTCGCGCTCCTTGAAATAATAACCGCCGTGAAAACAGGCAGACTTTACAACAAACCGGCTACTACCGGCCCTTGTGAAATTAGAGTCATTTTCAAAATATAGAAAATTCATTTTGTTCAGCAGCCGTACTATTTTCCCTTCTCTTACCTGCAGGCCCCAGGCAAAAATAGGCAATGCAATATCCAGCACCAGCGGATAGGTTTTTATAGAGGCGTTGTATTTTGCCGCAATCGATTTGTCATAAATAGAATTCAGGTCGCCCGGGCCAATATCGCCCATATTATAATACATGAGCACGCCGTAATCTACAGGGGGGATGCCTGTTTTACCAGGGTATTTTACCTGGTGCAGCCGGATGGTAGCCCCGATGGATTGTTTTGACAGTGCCCGGTAATGGTTCAGAAATGAGAAATAAGCGGTTTTGGTGTTTTCCGTCCAATCGCAATCAAATTGAATTTCTGCTGTATGCAGGCCGGCACGGGCATTTATAGCAGATACAAGGTCAAACACTTTTTTTGCCAGCTGTTCGGTAGCCGCCTCATCAAGTTGTTGCAGCGCCCGGTTTTTTAAGTAAACAACGGGTACAATGCCCGAAAACAGGTTGCTGCTGTCAAAAACAACCGGTGCCACCGCCGTGGCTGTCGTATCGCCGGGTAAGCGGTCTACATCAAAATACCTGGTATAAATAACAGACACCGCATTGCTACCCACGGCCTGTTTTTCAAGCGTATCCAGGTGAAAGCGGGTTCGCCAATAGTAGAAAGACATTGATTTGCTGCGCGGCTGGCAGGCGGACAATGCGGTTACAAAAAGAATGAAAAGCAATCGAAAAGACCTCACGCAGACCATGTTTTTTGTAAGATAGGCGGGAATGGCTGATGTCTGATCGAATGAGGCCTGATTTTTTTGCAGGGCACGATAAACCTGGCGTCAGCCGGGTTGGTCCGCTCGAGACGTACCAGCCTGGGTATGATGAATGAGTATGCACTGTTTTAAATGGCATTGGACTTGAGGTTGCGTAGGTTTATGATTCTTAATGCGCTAAACAGTCATCCAAACCAGCAGCATCCCGGCCCGAACTGTAATTGTTCCAACGCTTTGAAAACCAATGCTGCTGTATTTGGTGGAAAACAACCGGAAAACGGGGGGTAAAAACAACCTGGTTTTTTTAAGGATTTAATAC
>CAXTMV010000400.1:0-3481 GCA_964245425.1 uncultured Flavihumibacter sp.
ACTTGATGAGCAGCAGGCTTTCTTCGGAAACAATGCGGCAAGTTTTTATCATTTATTATAATCAATATAAAAATTATGGATTTACAATTAAGAGACAAAGTGATTATTGTAACGGGCGGTGCCAAGGGCATTGGTGAAGGCATTGTTAAAGTGCTGGCAGCAGAAGGTGCCATACCGGTTATTATTGGCAGGAATGAAAAAGACAATATTGAAACCATGCTGGCCATAGAAGCCATGGGCGGTCAGTGTGCCCATGTGGCAGCCGAACTGATGCAACCGGCGGCCTGCGAAAAAGCAGTCCAAACGGTGATCGAAAAATTTGGCCGCATAGACGGCGTCGTAAATAATGCAGGCGCCAACGATGGGGTAGGACTGGAGAACGGCAATTATGAGGCCTTTATGGCATCGCTGCACAAGAATATGATCCATTATTACCTGGTGGTGCACCATGCTTTGCCGCAATTGAAAAAAACAAAAGGATCCATTGTAAACATCACCTCCAAAACTGCAGAGACAGGGCAGGGCGGTACTTCGGCCTATGCCGCTGCCAATGGTGGCCGCAATGCCATGACCCGCGAATGGGCAGTAGAATTGTTGAAATACGGTATCCGGGTAAATGCCATCGTGGTGGCAGAATGTTATACGCCCCTGTATGAGCGATGGATCAATACACTGCCCAACCCGCAGGAAAAACTAAAAGAAATTGAATCCAAGATACCCCTCGGCAACCGCATGACCACGGCGGAGGAACTGGGCAATGCCACGGCATTTTTATTATCGAATGTCTCCAGCCATACAACCGGCCAGCTGATCCATGTGGATGGTGGTTATGTGCACCTCGACCGGGCTTTAATAAGTTCATAGTTAAAAAAGTCCTGGTTGGGGTGTTCGTAGTTCAATTGTTTCGAAAAGAAAGAACAACCGGCAGAAGATCGCCCTTTACATACAGGATAAGTTACTAGCTGGTTGGCCAGCACCGGGCTTAGTTCGTTTTGGCGTATAAGACCAGCTATCATCAATCAATCATATCAGTGCCAGGACGCTGGCGCCTGCCGGCATCGGATGCAGCCCGATGCAATGCGATGCCCGATACAATGCGATAGGATGCAACGCTTACCCCTGTTTAACTGTCAACAGTGTTTACCATTGTCTACACGGTATGATGAACAGAACTTATTTTATTTTGTGCCTGTCAGTAGCGATTTGCCTGAACAGCCATGGCCAGCGAAAAAGAGATAAAATCACATTCGGCCTGAAAGCGGGCCTGAACCTGGTTAGTGTGAATAACCCAACCAGTTTCGGCGCACCATTTCCGGCTGATTCAAGAAAAACCTTTTTTGCTGCCGGCGGGTTTGCTTATTTGCCGCTGGGGAAACAACTGGCGCTGCAACCCGAGTTATTGTATTCCGGTATGTCATTTAATACCCTTGGCCCGGCAGACGGCATCGTCGGCAATCATAACAAGTACGCCTATATGCCGCTCCTGCTGCAATGGCATCCGGTAAGAAAACTATATGCGGAAACCGGCCCCCAGGCCGCTATATTGCTACGTGCCACATCGGGTTACCCGGGCGAAGAACAGTACCATGTGAAAGACAATTTCAAATCAATGGATTTTTCCTGGGTAGTAGGTGCGGGGTATACACACCATAAGGGATTGGGCGTAGACTTTCGGTATACTATTGGCCTGACGGGCATTGACCAGGAGTTCTTTCATTCATATGGCGCCGGAAAGGGAATGTTGAGTGCAACTATTTTCTACCGGTTTTGATAAATAAAAAGGCGGGGCTGTCCGCCTTTTTATTATTATGAATACCTGGGGTATTGTCTATTTGATTGCCGCGCCTGCATTTTCACATTTACCCCATTCTTACCTCTTATTTCGCGGTAAAATAATGCGTTTTCCATAAATCATACCGTTTGTATTGCGTTTGCAAACGTTGCTGAAAGCCGGCAAAATCTTTTTTGGCCAGCGGGCTCCACAATACTTCGCTTAAAGCGGTGAGGCGCGGAAAAACCATGTATTCCACTTTCTGGCCATTTGATATATATTCAGTCCATAAATTGCATTGTCCGCCCAGCACGTGTTTGGCCTGCTCTGGTGTGAGCACCGGAGGTATGGGATCGTAACCGTATACTTTTTCAAGTGGCAGAAAGCCGCCGATCACCAGTGAATCATCTTTCTTAGTCTGCGAGTAATCAAAATACACATAGGTGGTGGGTGTCATGATCACATCGTGGTTTTGCTTGGCCGCGTCGATACCACCCTGTTCGCCGCGCCAGCTCATTACGGTGGCATTGGGTGCCAGGCCACCTTCCAGGATCTCATCCCAGCCAATGATCTGTTTGCCCTTGCTATTGATATATTTTTCCATCTGCCCAATGAAATAACTCTGCAGGCCATGCTCGTCCTTCAATCCTTTTTCCTTGATCAGGTTCTGGCAGAAAGCGGATTCTTTCCAGGCATCTTTCGGACACTCATCACCGCCTACATGGATGTATTTGGCTGGAAACAATGGAATGATCTCATCCATCACATCCTGCAAAAAATGAAAAGTATAATCGCTGGGACAGTACACGTCTTTATAAACACCCCAGGACTCCTGTACAATCTTTAACTGTCCCTTTGCCTGCACGGCTTTGCCATTGGCTGAACCCATGCCGCGGGGTATCACCGTAGCGGAGTCAGGAAAGCAGCTTAACTGCGGATAGGCAGCAATGGCGGCGCTGCTATGACCGGGCATCTCAATTTCAGGAATCACGGTAATGTAACGGTCGGCCGCATATTTGACCACGTCTTTAATTTGTTCCTGGCTGTAAAAGCCACCATAATTTTCATTATCGTTGCTGGTGCCGGGGAAATGGCCAACAACAGTGCCATTGCGAAATCCACCCACAGATGTCAGTTTCGGATATTTTTTTATTTCGATGCGCCAGCCCTGGTCGTCGGTTAAATGCCAGTGAAAATAATTCATCTTGTGCAGCGCCAGGTAGTCGATGTATTGTTTTACAAAAGCTACCGGGAAGAAATGACGGCATACATCGAGCATGGCGCCCCGGTAGGCGAAGCGGGGATAATCCCTGATGGAAACATAGGGAATGGCCAGTTTGATAGGGGCCGCCGGGGGAGTGCTTGCTGTTACCGGTAATAACTGTATCAGGGTCTGGATGCCATAAAATACGGCGATTTCCGTGGCGCCACCAATGGAAATACCTTTTTTATCTGCCGTTAATGTATAAGCGCCATTATATGGTTCGTCTGTCTTTTTGTAGTGCAACGAAATGGTATTGCCGGTTGTTGCCTTTTTAGTGGTCTTCAGGCTGAAATGGTAAAAGCGCTGCAGGTAATCGTTCAGGAACTGCACGGACTTATCAAGCGCATTGCCCTCCAGCACTATTTCGGTGGCGGGCGTGACGCTGAAACTGCCAGGTATCGCAGGTTGTTTTATTTCTACCGGCTGCGGAATTACCTGGATGCCGG
>CAXTMV010000401.1:0-3475 GCA_964245425.1 uncultured Flavihumibacter sp.
TTATAGCGACGGAAATGAAGATGAAGATAGCAAACCGGCATATTTTCATGCAAATTTATTGGCATTTGATTCGTTAATTGCAAGCAGGCATTTGATCGGTCTTAATTATATGTATAAATATTATCCAACCGAAACACACATGACAGAACCAATAGTTGCCTATTTCGATGCCTTGCGATTTATTTTTAAGGGCTGGAAAAAACAGTAGCAGAGAATAAAAGACCGTATGCATAAATGAATAGATATATTTAAAAATTCAATTCATAGACCTACATTCTATGGCGATTGACGGGGTTATAAATTCAATGGGACTATTTTCTGGGAACTAGTGGCGTGAGAAAAGGTTAGTAATATAGTTACTGAATTATGATGGTGGACAAATATCATGCAAACGGTACCACAAGGCAGGGTCCATGAACCGCTGCTAATTCCTATCTTTAGACCAGGTGAAGCCCTGATTCTTTATCCCAAACCGCCCCGATGCAAAAATACCTGATAGCCTTGTTGTTGGCGTTTGGCCAGTGCCGTGTTATGGCGCAGTTGCCACAACAGGTAGTTCGTGGAACCGTTATTGACCGAGACACCCGCCAGTCACTCCCCGGTGCATCCATTTCTACCACCGTGTCAGGCAAGACCCTGTCCGTGATCGCTGATGAAAAAGGGCTTTTTGTTATCAAAAATGTCAGTGCGGGACGTATCAGTATCCAGTGCACCCATACCGGTTATGCAACTTATTTCACGAACGACATCATTCTGAATGCAGCAAGGGAAGTGCAATTGACCATTGAAATGGAGGAACAGCGGCAGCTACAGACCGGGGTTACCGTGATGGGGAACCGCAATCCGAAGCAGCCCGTCAATCGTTTTGCCCTGATGAGCGGGCGATCCTTTTCACCGGAAGAAACCCAGCGTTTTGCCGCCAGCGCCAATGACCCGAGCCGGATGGCCGTGGGCTTTCCGGGTGTACAGGCGAACAGCGATGTAAACAACGATATCATCATTCGCGGTAATAACCCGGTAGGTATGCAATGGCGGCTCGAAGGTGTAGACATTGTTAATCCCAACCATTTCGCCCGGCGGGGGAGCACCGGTGGCGGCATCACCATCTTCAGCCTGAGTATGCTCGACAACTCAGATTTTCTCACCGGCGCCATGCCGGCAGAATATGGCGATGTGCTAAGTGGCGTATTCGATATACATTTTCGGAAAGGCAATGATCAAAAGCAGGAATATACTGTCAAAGCAGGTTTGCTGGGGTTGGATTTTTCCACTGAAGGGCCCATCAAAAAGGGCAGCAGCTCTTATTTGGTCAACTACCGCTATTCTACGCTGAGCCTGCTGGCCGCCATGGGATTGAACCTGGTGGGTAAGCGATTGAAAGATAATTTCCAGGACTTGTCATTTAACCTTGCCTTTAACAACAAAAGAAAAACATCGCAATGGAATATATGGGGTATTGGGGGGTACAGCAAAGAGACCGAATCGCCCACAAAAGATACAGTCAACTGGAAACAATACGACGACTATGCGATTTATGATTTCAGAACAAGAACCGGCGCTGTAGGCATTGGAAATACCGTGAATCTTTCTGCGAAATCATTTCTGCATTCTTCTGTTGTACTAATGGGACAACGCATCACTTATGTGGATGATACACTTACTAAACAAATGAAAGGGTCCCTGGTCAACAATGAACGATATGATAACGACCGGTTAACCTTCGCCAGCGCCCTCAATCATAAATTCAGCCCGGTGGCTACATTAAAAGCGGGTTTCTTCCTGAATGACATCATCTACCAGTTTAACAGGAACAAGCTTGACTTCAACACGCTCCAGTATCAGACCGTCATCAACGGAAACGGCCATACCTGGCTTTTTCAGCCATATGCACAAATGAGCATCAAGCCGGGAAAATGGACGATTAATCCCGGTCTGCACCTGATGCACTTCGCGCTGACGAATAAGACCACGCTGGATCCAAGGCTATCGGTTCAATATAAAATGAGTAGCCGTCAATCTTTGAGTTTTTCTTACGGATTGTTCAGCAAGATATTGCCCTTAGGATATTATTTTTATAAACCGGCTTCCGGCAATGGATTTCCCAACAGTAACCTGGATATGATCCGCGCACAGCATTATGTAGCGGCTTTCGACCAGTTACTCAATAAAGGATGGCGTTTTCACGCGGAGTTGTATTATCAATGGTTGTTCCATGTACCGATAGTAAACGATGTGAACAGAACTTATTGGATGTTGAACGAAATAGAAGGCTATGCCAGCGAGGCCCTTGTCAGCAAAGGAAAAGGCGACAATAAAGGGGTCGATTTATCAATGGAGAAACTATTTAGCAAAGGCTTTTTCATGCTTACTTCTTTTTCCATTTTTTCGTCCAGGTTTATACCACTCGACGGACACCGCTACGATACGCGTTTCAATGCAGGCACGGCCGGTACAATTACAAGTGGTAAAGAATGGAAATGGAAAGACAACATGATATTTCAATGTGGAGGAAGGGTTATTTACAATGGGGGATTCAGGGTAACGCCGTTATCGCCACAGCAGTTGGGCTCGAGGGAGGCAGTGGAGGATGAAAGCATGCCCTATACCCAAAAAATCGATCCCTATTTCAGGATCGATGGACGACTGTCTATTCGAAAAGACGGGGCAAAGCGGGCATGGCAATTGGCAGTGGACATCCAGAACCTGTCAGATCAAAAAAATGTGGATCCCTTATCAAGAAGATATGATCCTTCCGTCAATGCATGGGTATTCAATTCCCAGTCAGGGATAGTGCCGGTGCTGAGCTACCAGATTGATTTTTGATAATTGGGTTGCTAAAGGTCATTGTTTAAAACCGGCAAGTATATCGTCAACCAGGTATTCGATGTCCAGGAAATTGTTGGCAAGTTTTAAAATATTTTCTTGTAAATGGTTACTGTCCATTTTTATCCAGCCCTCCATCAGCGTCAGGGGTCCAAAATGCACGCTTACATTTTCCCATTGATGCGCAAACACTTTAAACCTGTCCCTAAAGCTGTCTGCAAATTTTCTGCTTTGGATAGAATAGCCTTTTAGCTGTCTCAGTTTTAGCGCATGTATATTGTATCGTAGTTGTTCCTCTTTTATTGTTGCATCGCTTACCCAAACTGAATAGAAAATCCTTGATGCTGAGGTTAACGGGTCTTGGGACTCGTTGGCCCAGGATCTTTTGTATAATTTCAAAACAACAGAGTTTTCCTTATACAACACTACTGCCGCTTCAAGTTTCTTTTTTGCAAGACGTTTTTTGTCGAGCCGGCCGGCCGCTTTTTTAAATATGTCTGTATAGAAAGAAGTATCCATTTAATTTCTTTAAATAATGTGTAGCGGTATTATCCACAAAATAAAATTTAATATTTAAGGTTCCATTCATTCCCGCCATGACTGTTTCATATTACAATAATCCGAACCTGTAAGATTGGTTCCTGACCTATAA
>CAXTMV010000402.1:0-3473 GCA_964245425.1 uncultured Flavihumibacter sp.
ACATAGTACTTATCGTCTCCGAAAGGTTTGTGTATTTCCGGAAAGAACAGGGAGCTTCCGTTCAAAACAGGCTGGTTTTTTCTTGAATAAGCGCTTACCAGGCTCGCGTTAAAAAGTTGGAAAAAATTATCAATATTGTTGACAAGATCCTTTTCCTGCGGCATTTGTTCCTTTAATTCGCCCAGAAAAGCTATCAAGTCAATGCTGTCCATTGAAGATCCAATTGTATCTAATTGATTACGTATACCAGCAATCAGGGGATATATCATATCAAAACTATTATCAATAAAAGAAGCAATCTCATTGAGTGTTTTCTCGGCGTTACGATTTTTTATGCTGCTGAGATCGATTAAAAACAGCGACGTGTTAGTCATACCCATACTATTAAAAAAGATGGATTGCAATACAGAGACAACATAAACATCCTGTATCCGCTGGCAAGCGTCTATAGAGAAGTTGTCACTACCCAAATTAGCAAATACTTCCCTAATAACATCGTTTGTTGTAAGCGCCCTGAAAGACTGGTAATTTTCCGTGCCAATCATGTATTCTATATTCCGGGAAAACAAGAGCAGGTTATCGATAAAGGTTACGTTGCAATTATTAAAAAGCGCAAGCTTAAATTGTATACCGGACAAGGCCTGCTGCATTTCAAAATTCCACAGTATATTAAAATTCTCAGGCTCGGTGTTCTTATTACTGATATCAACCCTGGTAGGCGGGGCTTTGTCGTCTTCAAGGTTGAAGAATCCCATTCCTCTTGAATGACCAACGGAAATCAGGTAATAGTTATTGCCAGGCACATAGGGTACATATTTGTCCAGGCAGGCTTTCAAGGACTCACCGTTGGTAAAATCAAAACCGCCCCGCATAACTTTTATTTGATTTTGCAATTGGTTTTTTACAGACAATACTTCCGACAAACTATCGATTGAATTCCTGCGGGGAACAGAATTCATTTTTAAGTACAGCAATTGCACATTTTGACTAAATTTAATATTCCGGATTGAATCTTCTAAATCCTTTACTTCAGGATCAGAAAATTTAACTGCCTGAAAAATCAAAATGACAACATGTTTCATTGCAGATGGTTTGTATGGTTAATCAGCTTTCTTCTTTTTTCCCTGGCTGGTTACACGCAGAAAGACCTGCACGTATTGTTGTATAAATGTAAGCAACAGGGTGTTTCCAACGTAAGTTCCATTGTAAAAGATAATAAAAATTTCACCTGGATCTCCACCCAGGGCGGAATATTCAGGTACGATTCAAAAAAATTCCTGCAAGTAGAAGTCCGTGAAATAAACGGAAGCTGGACGGCGGTTAAACGACTTTTCTATGATTCCCTGAACAATGTGTTATTTGCCATTTCGCCCGACAAAGGCCTGGCCGTTTTATACAGCCTGGCAGACAGCCTGTATTTTCAACCCTTGCCCGTTCCTTTATTCGGCAACCACCCGGAAATAAATGGCATTGACCTTTTTCACAACGGGTACCTGGTTTCTACCAATAACGGCATTTTCAATTTAAAAGTTCAGCTGCAAAGCGGCGTTTACATTCAGGAGGCCTTACCAATTGTTAAAAATATAAAGCCCCTGCTGTTTCTGAAACTAAAGGAAGATGCATTTGCGGTGCTCGATGCGGAGAAAAGATTTATCAAATACCAGCTTGATACTGGTGGGAATGCCGTTATTGTTTCAAACATTTCAATGGTTACCATGCTGGGTAATGCTACTGAAATATTTATGCTGAATAAGGATACCCACTTTTATTATTTTGCTACCGATAAGGGCTTGTTCCGATTACCGATTGATTTTTCTTCAGCCGATCAGCCGCAACGATGGCTGTCTGGCCGGCCGATCTATTCAACCGGTGTTCGTGGAAAAGATCTTTTTCTGGCCGCGAGCGAGGGTTTTTACAAACTGACAGAACAACAGGAACTGATTAAAGTAGTGCCCAATACAACCGCGGTAAATGATGACTGGCTTTCGCTTGTCTATAGCATGTACGTGGAAGCAGACGGCAACATCTGGCTGGGCACACAAAATGGCCTGGCGATATGTAACGGTAATGAAAGCCCTTTTTACCAGATCACCAATACTTTTACGGGCAATCGCTCGCTGAGCCATGTTTACCATATTAACGATTACAATAAAAAAATTTACCTGTCGGCTGCAAACGGATTTTACGCCTTCGGTGCCGACAAGAAGCTGGAAGAAGTGTCGGCAAACAATACATTTTTTCTAAGTTTTCCTGCGCCCGGCAACCGCCAAATGGTTTCGGGTCTTACCAGCAGTTTTATTGTAAAAGATAAACGGCTGGTTCCTTACCAGTCTGTTTACAAAGCCTTTGCTGATTTACCCAATCTATCTTTTAACGATTATGCCTATTCCGGTGACTCCCTGCTTTTTTTAAGTACAGAGAACGAGAAAGGTGCCTTTGCCTGGAACCTGAAAAATGACATGGTTACTTCATTACCTGTTGCCGCAAAAAGCACGGAAATAATACAACAAACCAATGGCCTATACCTGACAGGTGACCAGTTATATGTGCTCACCGATTCTGCTTTTTACCGGTATGATATTAAAAGCAGGAGACTACAAAAATATTGGCTGCAAAATCCGGAAACAAATAAGAAATACGGGTTATTATTTGATATGATCAAACTTAAAGACCGGTATTATTTTGCGAGTTATGATAATGGCATTGTAACAACGGACAGCGCTTTTTCGATTACAAAGGTTTTTAATACGGCCAACGGACTTTCCGACAATGGCGTATATCGTATATTGGCTTCTGGCGACAGCAGCCTGTTTATCAGCAGCAACAACGGCATTAATATTCTCAATGTTCGTACAGGAAAAATAAGGCATTTGTCGGCTGAAGATGGCCTGCACAGCAATGCCTTTGAAGAATTCAGTTCTTTTAAAAAAGACAGCATCCTTTATTTTGGGGGCGATGGAGGTGTAACCGCCATTGATCCGGGCCGGCTTGATCGGATGTCGAAAAAAAACGACTTGCTTTTTCTGGACTGCCATGAAACCAATGATAAAAATGTTTCCGCGCATTACAATCTTGTGGGTAAAGACAAAATAACGATAGCCAATAATATCACTCAAATAATAATCAATTTCCAGAATATCGTATACCCTTACAATAGCAGGAACAGTTACGCCTATAAAATACTTGAATTTCATGATAGCTGGATTAACCTTCAATCACAGAATTTTCTAACCCTAACCGGCCTGGCGCCTGGCACTTATCATCTATGGGTGCAGGCTTCAGGTGAGAATAACCTGTCTGCCCAAACAAAAATGCTTACCATCTTATTGCTTCCTAAATGGTACCAAAGCTGGTGGTTTACCTTACTGCTTTGGCTGGCTGCAGCACTCATTGCTTATTTTATTTATCTTATAAGAATCACCCAAATAAAAAAGGAGCAGGAGATACGCATAAAGCTGGCGAGCGATCTGCAC
>CAXTMV010000403.1:0-3466 GCA_964245425.1 uncultured Flavihumibacter sp.
GATTTAAGGAGCCTTCTGTCTGTTTATAATAAACATATTACAGCTTCAAGGGATTTAATAAAAAGCCAAATATTATGCTGGTTTGACTGTTGAATATTTTATATAAAACCTTCCTCAGTACCAATGTTGTGCTTAAACTGTGCCTAACGGGTCCACATTAAAATCGTATTTCGCTCGTGTCTCGTTTGTGTCTGGATTGTGTATAGAGGTTTTTTATAAAACAGTTCCTTGCGAATCGATTCTAAATAAAAGCATTATTAAAATGGAAAACATTGTATTATCCCCGGTAAGCCTAAATGACTTAACCAACATCATTAAAAATGCTGTAAGCGCTGAGTTCGAGAGGAAGGGGCGGGAAGACTTGGCAGAAAAGCTACTATCCCCGTCCGAAACCTGTCAGCTTTTCCAACCTAAGATCAGCCTTCCCACCTTGGCAAAATGGCAAAAGGAGGGCTATCTAAAACAGTACAGAATCGGTGGGCACGTCTACTATAAATATTCAGAGGTTTTGGAAGGGCTAAAATATTTGAAGAAATATAAAACGCTGCAAGAACCTAACAAGGTGCAATAAAAAAGACTGAGCGGCAAACCCAGTCCTTTAAAGAAAATTTTACGACAGATGACCGAAAGTAGCAACTTAAAGAAAAGGGACAAAAAGTTTATTTACACCGCGCCGTCCCTCGACTCCCGCACAATTCCGATAACGCCTTTGGCTTTGTACTGCACAAAAAACGGTATCCGGATTACTGAAAGCCGCCGCGTCATTGAGGCATTATTTAACCTACAGCCGCCGGTCTCTGCAAGGCAAATTGCAACTGCAACAAATCTTCCCGTAAAGCATGTAATTAACTGTTTAGGCGATCTTTTAAAAACCAAGAGAATTGAGATTGTGAAAAATGCCGCCTGTAATACCACCGGAAGGAATGTAAATTTTTACGCTTCCATTTCCTAAAATAAAAAACAAAATGTCTGAATCGTTGGCCCTCGTCTGGAAAGGAATTGAGCAATATTTAGCCGATGGAATTTCGGTTATACCTGTCCGGGACAGGGAAGAAAAAGTAAACGGCAACACTAAAGCAGTCAAAAGCCCCTACCACTCATGGAAGAGATTTCAAAATGAAATTATAAGCAAGGAAGAGTTGTGGCACATGATGACTGAAAAGAATACCAGTGCGGTTTCAATCTTGTGCGGTAAGATCTCAGGCAACCTGGAAGCCATTGACGTTGATGTAAAAAATTCTCCGGGTGTCGATGCTGAGCTGTTTACACGAATCAACGCCATTTACCCGGAATTATTTAAACGGTTACGGATCCACAAAACGCCATCCGGCGGGTTCCATATCATATACCGGTATCAGTTGCCGGAAGGCGGCAAGGCTGCAGGTAATATGAAGTTGGCCTATGCAAAGGATTCTGATAAGGCTTCCATTGAAACCCGCGGCGAAGGTGGTTACGTTCTGGCGCCACCATCGATGGGCTACCACGTCCACCAGAACCAGCCCATTCCTTTATTAACCTGGGAAGAACGCGAGGCATTGATCGCAATTTGCAAATCATTAAACGCAAGAATAAAAGTCGAAAAGCAATATACTGTAAGTAAATATTTTAGCAGTTATTATCTTGAAAGCCCATTCGATGACTTTAACCACAGCCCAGCCGGTGAGGGTCTACTACTTGAACATGGTTGGAAGATTGCAGGCGCCAGTGGTGCAAATACCTATTATACCAGACCAGGCAAGGATGCAGGCATTTCAGCATCCTTTCATCAGGAAAAAAGATTGTTTTACTTTTTCACCACTTCCACGGAATTCAAATCACAAATAGGTTACTACCCAGCCACAGTATTGGGGATATTCTTGTTCAATGGAAATGGTAAGAAAACCTTTACCTACCTGGCAGAACATAAATTTGGTAAGGTAATTCCTGCAATAGAAAAAAAAGTAGTAAAAACAAACGCGGGTACCGGGAAGCCGTTACCGGCAAATTTCAGTCAGGAAGCCGCTATGGCGTATGAACAAGCAAAACAGGAATTGGCAACCTGCTACCCGTTTGGAATGTTCTGGGACACCGACCCTGAAGACAATTCAATTAGAATTCACCGGGACAGACTTATAAGGCACGTAAGCAAAGGGCTGGGCTTTCGTTTGTTTAAAGAGCAGATCGTCCGAATAATTGGACATGTGCTACATAAGGTTGAAAAAAGATATTACTTCGATACAGTACTGGATTACATCAATGAAATTAATGATCCTGATTCCTATGGCAAAATTGTCAACGCCTGGGAAACTTTTATTCAGCGATCGGGGGATGCAACTATCAAGCGTTTACCCTTATTTGACCCGTCCACAGTCTTAAAGTCTTCGAAAAATATTGCCTATAAATTTTATGAAAATTGCTTTATTGAGATCACTGCAGGGCACGTAAACGAATTGCAATATTCTGTCCTGCACGAAAAAAAGGTATGGTCCGAAATGATTCAAAAAAGACAATGGCAAGCCATTCCTTTAGAAAAGACAACACAAGGGCTCTATTACGATTTTATTGATAAATCAATCGGTGTGCACGCTAACACCGACCATGTTTTGAACGTGACCGGGTATCTGGCTCATGAGTTTAAAGACACCGCCGCCAGCTATATTGTCGTTTTGACTGAAAGATGCCCAGACCCAAAGGATGGCGGCGGTAGCGGTAAGAATTTATTTTCCATTCTGTTGAAAAATACAACCACATTTAAGAATATCCCTGGTAGTCAGGTAAAGTTCGATAAAGATTTTCTGCAGGTCTGGAAGGGTGAGAGAATATTTTCAATAAGTGATATCAAAGAAAAATTTGATTGGGCATTTCTTAAAGAGATGACTACCGGAAGCGGCATTGTAAAATATCTTTTCAAAGATGATATCAGTATTGATTCCGAAGAAATGCCAAAATTCTTAATTAATACAAACTTTTCATTCGAAATATCAGACGGCGGCCTCCGCCGGCGAATTATCCCTATTGAATTTTCCGATTACTTCACTAAAGCGGGCGGCGTTGATATCCACTACGGTAAAATGTTTCCTGATGATTGGAGTAAGGATGAATGGTTAGCGTTCGACAACTTTATCGTGAAGGCTATACAGGCCTGGCTGTCAGTTGGCAAACTAAAAGCGCCGGAACTATCGGAAGGCGGCTGGGATAAACAGTTTGAATTAAACCATGGGGGTATTTACACCCGACAATTTATAGATGAAAATATTGAACGTTGGTGCACATTACGCGGTATTAAAGTGGAAGACTTTAACAAGGAATATTTAAGGTTTTTGGAACGGGTAACTGGCAATATTAATTTAAAATTGGGACCAGGTAAGATGAACCGGGCTTTGCTGGAATATTCGAACAGGTTTAATATTCATTTTGAAAAAGATGTTTTAGTGAACGATACCTATACCGTTCACTAAAACATCTTTTTCAAAATGAATATTAAACC
>CAXTMV010000404.1:0-3421 GCA_964245425.1 uncultured Flavihumibacter sp.
GTTCCTTAATAGCGCCGGTATCAAAGAGGTTACGCCCGTCGAATATAACTTTATTCTTCAGCGAGGTTACAATCTTTAAGAAATTGGGCGTGCGGAACTCATTCCATTCGGTGGCGATGATCAGGGCGTCTGCATCCTTCAGACAATCGTACTGGTTTTCAGCGTAACTGATTTTGTCGCCGATCACCTGCTTTACATTGGGCATGGCTTCGGGGTCAAAAGCACTCACTGTAGCCCCTTCTGCCAACAGCGCTTCAATCATGTACAGCGCAGGTGCTTCGCGGATATCGTCTGTGTTGGGTTTGAATGCGAGGCCCCACATGGCGAATTTCTTTCCTTTCAGTTTATTGTTAAAATACTTTTTGATCTTTGGGATCAGGTGCAATTTCTGTTTCTCGTTGATGTCCATAACAGCATTCAGGATCTGGAAATCGTACCCTACGCCGGTAGAAGACATCACCAATGCCTGCACGTCTTTAGGAAAACAGCTTCCGCCGTAACCGATGCCAGGAAACAGGAAACGCTTACCGATGCGTTCATCACTGCCTACCCCCCTGCGTACCATATCAACATCGGCGCCCAGCTTTTCGCAAAGCAGGGCAATTTCATTCATAAAAGTGATCTTGGTAGCCAGGAAAGAGTTGGCAGCATATTTGGTAAGCTCTGCAGAACGCTCATCCATAAAAATGATGGGGTTGCCCTGGCGCACAAACGGGTTGTACAGGTCGCCCATTACTTTTTTTGCCCTGTCTGAAGAAGTGCCCACCACCACCCTGTCGGGCTTCATGAAGTCGTCTACCGCTACGCCTTCGCGCAAGAATTCCGGGTTGGACACCACATCAAATTCTCCTTTATAATTGGCCGCAATAGCAGCATGTACTTTTTCTGCTGTGCCTACGGGCACGGTACTCTTATCAATAATAACTTTATAATCGGTCAGTATTTTACCCAGGTGGTCAGATACCCCCAGGATATATTTAAGATCGGCCGACCCGTCTTCGCCCGGAGGTGTTGGCAGGGCAAGAAAAATAATAGCGGCTTCCTTGATACCTTCTTCCAGCGAGGTGGTAAACCGCAGTCTTTCTTCTTTCAGGTTGCGGAGAAAAAGTTTTTCCAGGCCCGGTTCGTAAATGGTAATCTGGCCGTTCGTTAGTTTTTCCACCTTGTTTTTATCGATGTCAATACAGGTTACATCATTACCGGTTTCTGCGAAACAGGTTCCTGTTACAAGGCCAACGTATCCGGTACCTACTACAGCTATCTTCATTGGGAGGGGTTTTAATTAATATGAATTTTTCGGTTAAGTATTTATTTGTTCAGGTATTCTGCCACCGTTGTGGTAATCAATGACAGCTGTTCGTTGTCCAGTTCAGTATGCATGGGCAGCGAAATCACCCGTTCTGTAAGCCAGTCTGTAACCGGCAGTTCGTAAGCACTTCCGCCCAATGCGGCAAACATCTGCTGCCGGTGCGCAGGCACCGGGTAATAAATCGTAGATGGTATATTTCTGGTGGCAAGAAATTCGTGCAAGCCATCCCTGTCTGCGCCTTCCAATATCAGCGTGTACTGATGAAAAACATGCTTGGTATACGGTGCCCGCTCCGGGATGATGAGTTGGGCGTGCTTTGAAAAGGCAATATCGTAAAAATCAGCCGCTTTCCTGCGTGCACTTATATAATCATCCAGTTTTTTTAATTTTACATTCAATACAGCTGCCTGTATGGTATCCAACCGGCTGTTACAGCCCACCATATCATGGTAATAACGCCGGCTTTGGCCATGGTTGGCAATCATTTTCAATTTGTTAGCTAACGCATCGTCGTCAGTAAATATTGCACCGCCGTCGCCATAACAGCCCAGGTTTTTTGAGGGAAAAAAGGAAGTGGTGCCAATGGTACCGATGGTGCCTGTTTTTTTAACTACCCCGTTGCTAAACCTGAAATCGCTGCCAATGGCCTGGGCATTGTCTTCTATTACATACAGGCCATGCGCAGCGGCTATCTCCATAATGGCCTCCATATTGGCCGACTGCCCATACAGGTGTACCGGCACAATGGCCTTGGT
This sequence comes from uncultured Flavihumibacter sp., assembly GCA_964245425.1. GTDB lineage: Bacteria > Bacteroidota > Bacteroidia > Chitinophagales > Chitinophagaceae > JACMLD01. Next base: position 2,065 of record CAXTMV010000404.1, read on the forward strand.
TTTGGGGGTGATGGCCTTTTTAATAGCCTCAGGATCAATACAAAAACTGTATTTGTCTACTTCCACAAACACGGGCTTCAGGCGTAAGAGGGCAATCACTTCGGTGGTAGCCACATAGGTAAAAGAGGGTGTAATCACTTCGTCGCCGGGTTGCAGCCCCAGCGCCATCATGGCTATTTGCAGGGCATCGGTTCCGTTGGCGCAGGGTATTGCATGTTTTATACCGAGGTAGGCGGCCAGGCCGGTGGCAAATTCCTGTACCGGCTTCCCATTAATATAGGCCGAGCTGTCCAGTACGTCATGGATGCCCCTGTCAATATCTTCTTTAATAAGCTGGTATTGTTGCTTAAGGTCAACCATCTGTATCGGCCGCATGAAAAGACTTTTTAATAGCGGCAAAAATAATAAAATATAGGTAGGGTGAAAGTTTGATTTTAGATTTGTGCACACTTAAACAGATTATACCTGGTGTCAATACTCGTTTACCGGCTTTTTTTATGGTTATATGCCTGTGGGGCAAGGGTCTTATCGCCTTTTAATGAAAAGGCAAGGCATTGGGTATCAGGTAGAAAAGATGTTTTTGGTAGATTGTCTGTCTTTACTGGTCAGAACCGGAAAGAACTGATTTGGTTTCATTGTGCCTCACTCGGCGAGTTTGAGCAGGCCCGGCCCCTGCTGGAGCAGGTTCGCCGCCAATACCCCGCTTACGCCATCCTGGTCAGCTTTTTTTCACCTTCCGGTTATGAGATCCGCAAAAATTATGAGGGTGCCGACTATATAACCTATCTGCCACTTGATAACCAGTCAGCTGCATCAACATTCCTGGCGCTGGTGAAGCCGAAACTGGTAATATGGGTAAAATATGAATACTGGCATTTTTACCTGCAGGCCATCCGGAAAACAGGTGTTCCCCTGCTGCTGCTGTCAGGCATTTTCCGGGAAGACCAGCCTTTTTTTAAACGCTGGGGACATTTTCACCGCGGCATGCTGTCTTGCTTTACCTTCCTGTTTGTACAGAACAGCGAATCAAAAAAACTGCTCGGCGGCATTGGCTTAACCAGTAATGTAATGGTAAGCGGCGATACCCGGTTCGACCGGGTACTTGAGATAGCCGAATCGGCTGAAAGCATCGATTTTATAGATGCCTTTGTAAACGACAGCCCGGTTATTGTAGCAGGCAGTACCTGGGAAGAAGATGAAGAGGAGCTCGATCACTTTGCCAATACCCACCCGGAAATAAAATTCATACTGGCGCCGCATGAAATTGATGAAGAACATCTCCTGGACATAGAAAAATTATTTCATCATACGATACGATATTCCAGGATGGGTGACCCAGTCAACAGGCAACAGTCAA
>CAXTMV010000405.1:0-3334 GCA_964245425.1 uncultured Flavihumibacter sp.
TTTCCAATGATATCGAACGAATAGTCACTTACCAGGTCAAGAACAGCATATAAAAAAATTACCCATAATTTATTTTCCTTGTTTTTGTTCAAAAACAAAAGAAAAATAATTATGGGTAAAAAGCCAGAATTTATGCTTAAAGTCCTTAACAATTGCCTTCAAATTTATCCAAATATAAAAGGCATTGTCCTATAAATCAAGAAAATCGACTTTAAAAGAAAACTTCAGTCATCCAGTCGTAACCATCAGTATCACTTCCTACTCCACCAGAAGTTCCCGCTCTGTCGGCAACGATGGCTTTTTTATTGTCGAGGCCACCATTTGTATCTACAGTAGTATACGCTACTATTGATTTACCGAATTGATCCAAACCGGTATAAACCAGTGTTTTCTTTCCTTCTTCATTGTATGCATTATAGAATTTAATACCTACGCAATCAGGCTGCGCCAGTATTTGTTCTATAATATTACGTCCAATGTGGTAACTTTTGACATCAGTTGGGTTAGCGGCCTGGTAATCTTTAATCATTTCAGCACCCAATTCGTGGCTGATTTCTTCGCCGATCTGGGCAATGGGTCTTTTGGTGAGTTCAGTTTGCATCATAATAGTAAGTTTTTGGGATGTTTGGAGACATAAATGCGATACGAAATACCTGAAAAAAAAAAGATTGGGCAAGGCACACGTATTTTTACCAAAATGTTATAAATTGCTGAAAGATAGGCAGGATAAGGGTTTCAGCCGATTTTTAAGGTAAATATACTTCGTAAAATTACGAAATACCACGATGGTTAAATAGTAATTTTACGCAAATGTTTTATAATCTCAGTGAAATATAAAAAAGGAATATCCCCAAATGTGAATAGCAGGCAGGGGGACTGAAGTAAAATAAAGAGTAAAACGGTTGAGGATAATAGCAATATATCGGCAATTTATATGCCTGAATAACGTTCAGAGGTGAATGCGCTTGTTGGAAGGGCGTAAAATAGCATGGGGCCGATGCAAAATTAATGATATCGGTAAAATAATACAAGCGTATAAATACCAAATCTTAGTTTTACGGCACTTATCACAACATAACGAGCCTGCCGTTTGGAGCTGATTAAAAAGCTGAAAATTAATTCCTTAAGCTAGATGCCTGCCAAATCCCGATATCACTATTCTAACCCGTACCCAACCAATAACCCATTACAAAACCAATGCCCTTATGACGCCAGATCTACAAATTAAAGTATCCATTGCCGATGACCACAAAATTTTCAGGGATGGTATCCGTATGGCCCTGAAAAACAAGGAATACCTTAAAATTCTATGGGAAGCCGAAGACGGCAAAGACCTGATGCATAAAATGCAGATTAAGAAACCGGATGTATTGCTGATGGATATCCGGATGCCGGAAATAGACGGGATCAATGCCATTCCTTTGCTGCGCAAGGAGTACGAAGATGTGAAGATTATTGTGCTGACAATGTACGACGACCAGGAAATGATCAGCAAAATGATGGAAATGGGCGCCAATGCCTACCTCACCAAAACCACGGATCCGGAAGAAATCTACCAGGCTATTCTTTCCTGCATGAATGATGATTTCTATTTTAACGAACTGGTAAATAAAGCGGTACTGTCTAAATTGCAAACGAAACGGCAGGTACGCCAGTTTTATCCCAACCCGGTAAAGTTTTCTGAAAAAGAAGTGCGCATTTTAAAATTACTGGCAGAAGATAAACCGACCGAAGAAATCTCGAAGGAGGTTTTTCTGAGCCCTCGTACCGTGGAGACCATCCGGCAAAACATGAAGACAAAAGTAGGCGCCAAGACCATTGCCGGCCTAATCATGTACGGAATGCGTAATAAGCTGATCGATTAAAAAAACAGTTCTCATCACGTTGTGCCGGCAAATTACAATGCTACAATGCCGTGCCGGATGGCATACATGGCAAGGCCTACCCGGCTTTTTATTTCCAATTTTTCAAAAAGGTGGTCCCGCAGGCTGTCTACGGCGCGGGGATTTAGTTTCATATGCATGGCGATTTCTTTATAGGTGAGGTCGCTGGAGGCCAGTTTCAGGAATACAATCTCCTGTGAAGTGAGCATGGCCCTTTCGAGCGCCATGGTATGGCCGTTTCCATTACGGAAAAGATTGGCCATTTTGCCAGACACCTGCTGGGAATAATAGAAACCAGCCTGCACCACGGCATTGATGGCAAAATTGAGTTCTGAGGGGTGGATGTCTTTTTTCAGAAAGCCTTTTACACCAGATTGCAACAGGCGGATTAGCGCCTGGTCGCTGTCATACATGGTCAGCATCAGGATGCGTATGGCAGGGTGGTGGTCGCGCAACCAGGCGGCCGTCTCAAATCCATCCATACCGGGCATGTTCAGGTCCAGCAAAATTACATCGGGCAGGTAACTTGCGTTCAATTCGGTACCGAGCTGTTTTCCATTATCTACTTCCAGGATTACCCTGCAATTACTGAAGCCGCCAATCAGTTTGGCCAATGCATTGCGCAGCAGTATGTGATCATCCACCAGGGCTATCTTTACAGGTTCTGTTTTTATATCCATGGCTTCGTTAATATGGAGCGGTTATACAAATGGTGGTTCCTTTTCCGGCACTGCTGGTGATATCAAAGCTTCCCTGCAGCATAATGGCCCTGGCGCGCATATTGGTAAGACCGTTGTTGATTTGACCCGACCGGTTTTTTTCGATCCTGGTTTTGTCGAAGCCGGTGCCATTGTCTTCTATGGAAAGACTGATATAGCTGATCTTGTACTTTAGTTTTATCCATATAAACGAGGCTGCCGCATGCTTTAAGATATTGTTCAGGGCCTCCTGTGCAATGCGGTAGAGGATAAGCTCTTTCTGGCCATCCAGGAACAAAGCATCTCCTTCTTCTGTGAATTCAATATTGTATTTACCGGCCCTGTTTATTTTTTCTATTTCCATTTTCAGACTGTTGTAAAGACCATGGTTCTTGATGGCTTCCGAATTAAAGCTTTTCGATATATCGCTCAGGGAGCCGATTGCCTTACCGATCAGATCAACGGAAGAATGGATATCATTGGCTGTTTTAGCCTTATCATCGTAGTCGATTGTATTCAGTTGTAATTTGGCCAATGTGAGCGATAGCCCGATATTATCATGTATCTCCCTGGATATTTCCTGGAAGGTCTGCTCCTGTATTTCGAGCTGTGTTTGCAAAAGGTTTTTTTCGTTCTTATTTTTAACATCTTCCAAATGTTGATTATAAATGATATTTTTTTTTTGATATAGAAAAAGGATTGCCGCAATAAAAGAAATCAAAAATAAAATCATTATAGTGCTGGCTATTGCAA
>CAXTMV010000406.1:0-3331 GCA_964245425.1 uncultured Flavihumibacter sp.
GTCTACACCCGATTTTAAAAGGTTTGTTCAGGCCGATACTTTTGATATTACCTATGGCGGCGGGGAGGCAAATGTGGCAGCAGCTTTATGCAATTATGGATTGAACGGAACATTTGTTACTAAAGTGCCCAACAATGCCATTGGCCAGAGCGCCATCAACCACCTGCGCAGGTATGGGGTGGATACACAGTTTGTTGCCCGTGGCGGCGACCGGCTGGGAATTTATTTTTTAGAGACCGGCGCCTCTATGCGGGCATCGCAGGTCATATACGACCGGGCCGGTGCCTCTATTGCCGATGTAGACAGCAGTGAATTTGATTTTGATAAAATACTGGAAGGGGCCAGCTGGTTTCATACAACCGGTATCACACCCGCATTGAGCGATAAGGCCGCGGCATTGACGGAAGCCGCCTTAAAAGCGGCAAAAGCCAAGGGCATTACCACCAGCATCGATTTGAATTACCGCAAAAAACTTTGGAGCAAGGAGAAAGCCAGGGAAGTAATGACCAGGCTCTGCAAATATGTTGATGTCTGCATTGGTAACGAAGAAGATGCCGACACCACACTTGGTTTTAAAGCCAAAGACACCGATGTTACCAAGGGTGAACTGAACCTCGATGGCTTTAAAGATGTATTCAAACAAATGAAAGAAAAATTCGGCTTCAAATACATCGCCTCTTCGCTGCGCGAAAGTCACAGCGCCAGCGACAACGGATGGAGCGCGCTGGTATACGACGGCACGGATTTTTACCATACAAAAAAATATGAAGTACGGATTATTGACCGCGTAGGCAGCGGCGATTCATTTGCCAGTGGTTTTATCTATGGGCTGGTAACCGGCATGCCCATGCCGGAAGCGGCCGAGTTCGGCGTAGCGGCTTCCGCTATCAAACACACCATTCCCGGCGATTTGAACCATGCCACGCTGGGCGATGTAAAAGACCTGGTGAAAGGCGACGGTAGTGGAAGGGTGCAGAGATAAACCCTGGTAAAACGCAGATCAGGCAGGAAAATAAATACTGCGTTTAACCCAGGCGAAACTAAAATGGCTAAAATGTAATATGGTCAGGCATTATTTAACCTATTAAACCATCGCCATGGCTGGTGTTTTTTACCAGCAAGCCCGCTGCGGGAATCCGTTAAAAGAAGAAAAATATGATTATCGATACGCTTGCAAACGCGCACAAATATTTTAGCATACACCCTTTGTTTCAAAAGGCATTTGAATATATTCATCGCACGGATTTGAATACGATTGAAATGGGTAAGTATGAAATAGCGGGGTTGGATCTCAGGGCCGCTTTTTCCCATAAAAAAGGCATGACGGCAGCCGAGTCCATATCAAAATTTGAATGCCACAACAAACACATCGATATACAACTCTGTATTGACGGGGTGGAGGAATTTGGCTGGAAACCACGTGAAAAATGCCTGCAGCCAAATGGTGCTTACAACGAGGTGAAAGATGTGCAGCTGTACCACGATGCGCCTGATATGTATTTCCAGCTGACCAACGGGCAGTTCGCCATTCTTTTTCCCGAAGATGTGCATGCGCCAATGATCGGCAGCATGGAAATAAAAAAGCTGGTGATAAAAGTAAAAATATAATACGGCAACCAGCGCATTGGGTGTTCGATAATCTATGTTCAGGCACAGGCCGGATAAATAACAAGATACTATGAGTAATATCAGCAAAACAACAGACAGCATTGTACAACAGGGTATGTTACCCCTGTATTTTAACGCAGATGAAACCGTAAGCGTAGAAGTATTGAGGGCCATTTACCGTGCAGGCGTGAAAGCGGTGGAGTATACCAACAGGGGAAAAGCGGCTTTCAGCAATTTCAAAAGCCTGGTGGCCGTCCGCAATACCGAAATGCCGGGTCTTTTGCTGGGCATCGGTACGGTGAAAGATCTGTCTACGGCAAAAGATTATATTGATGCCGGTGCTGATTTCCTCGTGAGCCCGGGTTTTGTAAAAGAAGTGGCAGAATACGCCGCCAGCATAGATATTTTTTATGCACCTGGTTGTATGACGCCCTCCGAAATCATTGCAGCAGAAAATGCCGGTATCCGGTTCATCAAACTGTTTCCGGGCAATATGCTGGGCCCCGATTATCTCAGCAGCATCAAAGATATTTTCCCGAAATTATTGTTTATGCCCACCGGCGGGGTAGACACTACGGCAGATAACCTGGCCGGCTGGTTCAAAGCCGGCGTTTGCGCGGTGGGTATGGGTAGCAAACTGATCAGTAAAAAACTGATGGAACAGAAAGACTACGCTGCCATCGAAACAGAAACGAAAAAGGTATTTGAAACCATTCGCAGTGTAAAATCTTTACTGTAATATTTAGAACTGTTTGTACCAAATGGTCAGGTCAATAAAAAAGCCATCATGAATCAGTCAACGATTGGGAAGTACCGCTGGACCATCTGCGCATTGTTGTTTTTTGCAACGACCATTAATTATCTCGACAGGCAGGTGCTTAGCCTGCTGAAGCCGATATTGGAAGATAAATTTCACTGGACCAATACGGATTATGCAAATATTGCAGCGTTGTTCCAGTTTTCTTATGCCATCGCTTTGCTTTTTGCAGGAAGAATCATTGATAAGCTGGATACCAAATGGGGCTATGCCTGGGCCATTATTATCTGGTCTGTGGGCGCCATCATCCATGCGGTTGCCATCCCGATAGGGGGTGCTATCGCAACGGTGCTGGGCTGGATTGGCATCGCCGCTGTGCCGGTTTCCATTGCGGGCTTTATGTTTTCAAGGGCTGTGCTGGCCATCGGCGAGGGGGGCAATTTTCCTGCCGCTATAAAAGCGACGGCTGAATATTTTCCCAAGAAAGAAAGATCCTTTGCCACAGGTATCTTTAATTCGGGGGCCAATGTGGGCGCGGTGCTGGCACCTTTATCCGTTCCCTGGATTGCGGCCAACTGGGGCTGGGAATTTGCCTTTATTATTATTGGGTCCATCGGGTTTATATGGTTGTTGTTCTGGCTGGCCATGTACGAAAAACCTGACAAACAAAAACTGCTGTCGGCAGCTGAACTGGCTTATATCAACAGCGATACAGATGATAATAAGCTCGGTACTTTTGAAGCAGAATTAAAAGCGCCCCGGATATCCTGGCTGCGACTGCTGCAATATAAACAAACATGGGCCTTTGCATTTGGTAAATTTATGACCGACGGCGTATGGTGGTTCTTTTTATTCTGGCTGCCGGCTTTCCTGAAAGATCAGCATGGTATGTCGAGCAGAGAAATGGTGATTCCGCTGGCAGTATTATATACGATCACGGGTGTTGGCAGTGTAAGCGGCGGATGG
>CAXTMV010000407.1:0-3314 GCA_964245425.1 uncultured Flavihumibacter sp.
GTATTGCAGGTAATACTTCCCATGGTGCTTGGTCATGAATGCCCCTTCAATAAAAGGGTCCAGGAAGGTATTGTCCATGTATTCGCCAAAACGCTGCCATCCGTAACGGTCCGGTTCCAGCAGGTACATTTCTTTCCGCGTGCCGATGGGTGCAAAGGTTGTACGGTTCAATTCTATCCCGTACAGCGGATAACGGTTGCTGCTGCCATTATACATATATAATTTTCCATCGTCGTCTGTAAAAAAAGCCGGGTCCCATCCACCAATTTCAAAAGAATCTACCAACGGCTTCCAGTCGTTGGCCTTGGGATTGGTACTCATCCACAAGGTAAAATTACTGGTATAGGTGGATCCAAATACCAGCATCGTGTCACCGATGATGCCAATGGCAGGGGCACAAAGTTCGTCGTACACGCCTGCATTCCAGGGCCGCAAAAATTTTTTTTCAATAAAATGCCAGTTCAGCATATCGCTGCTCCACCAATAGCCCCATTGGTTGGTAGAAAATAAATAGAAGTCGCCTTTGTAGTTTACAATAACCGGGTCGGCGGTGGCGCGATGCCTTCCCCATTCACTGAAATTGGGAATGGGCGTATACCCATAATCGATATTAATAGGATTGCAATAGGTTGTTTGCTGGGCAGCGGCCGCTGCTGATATAAAAAGAAACAAACAGATTAGATATGTTTTCATACTTTTTTGATTGCCGCGGGCTGGCAGATGACTGTTAGTTATCGACGGCCTGTAGCCTGTTTATTTTAATGCCACATCTTTTTCTTTTTCCAGGAAATGGGCCGAATCGCCCAGGCCGGTTGCTTCCCACTGCAGCAAGGCTTCATCGGGTACCATCTCCAACGGAATCGTACTGGAAGCGGAAGGTTCATTATATGGAACATTTGAGCGCCGGTTATAACAGGATATCAATGACCAGCGTGAGCTGTCGGAAAGGTTAGCGGCAGACCGGTGCAGCAGGTTGCTGTGAAAAAACAAGGCATCGCCCGGATGCAGCTCTACATATACTTTATTGATTGTTCTTAGTGCGAGATCTACATAATGTTGTGAGGCGCCCACCTGTTCACCCGCAAAGCCATGTTCTATACGCCCCATCCGGTGAGAACCTTTTATCACCTGCAGGCAGCCATTCTGTTGACTGGCTTCCGTAATCGCAATCATTACTGAAATCATTTGCCCCGGTAATAAAAATTCATTTTTATACCAGTAGCCATAATCCTGGTGCCATTCCCAGGCGCCCCCTACTTTCGGTTCCTTCTGCATCAGCTTGCTGTGAAAATGACAAACCCGGTCATCGCCCTCCATCAGCTTGTCTACCGATTGCAGCATTCTTTTACTTTTGGTAAGCAATCCATACGCATCATTGCCCGGGGTGTACCACAAGGCCAGCTTTGTTTTCTTACCACTTTGGTCGTTCAGATCGAAAGCGTGTTTCTGCATGGTGCCGTCTTCAATGGCCACCTGGTAAAGTTTCGCTGTTTCGGCCGGCTGTAAAAAATTCCTGGCAATCAGATAGCCATCCCTGTTATAGGCAGCGATCATGTCGGATGTAAGCGTAAAATCTGGCATGGTTATAAAACTAAGTGAATAAAAAAAATATCTTCATTACCTCAGCAAAATGCTAACTCCTTTCAATTCTCTTTTTTTACCTGCGGGATCCGTATAACCCAATATCCATGCATAACCGCCGGCGGGCTGTGGGCTTCCGTGAAAAGTACCATCCCATTTTTTTGCCCGGTCATTTGTTTCAAACAACAATTGCCCGCTCCTGTTAAAAACCCTGAACAGCAGGTTGGTTGCCTTAAACGTATTCAGCGGGTAGAGATAATCGTTTTCGCCATCGCCGTTGGGTGTAAAGGCAGAAGGTACGGCAATAAAACAATTATTTTCCACTTTCAGCAGTTGATAGGCCGAGTCTGCACAACCGCTACTGTCTTTTACCAGCAGGGTTGCTGTAAAGCTGGTTTCATTGCCGGCGATAGAATAATACTGAACCGGCGGATTTTTCTCATTGCTGACAGCCCCATTGCCGAATTGCCAGCGCCAGCTGGTAATATTGCCGGTGCTCCTGTCTTTAAAAACTGCCGAATCGTATGTACGGCAAAGGCTTTCGGTTGCCACTATCATGGCTTTCACCGCTGTTTTATTCAATATCGTTACCTGCACTGTGTCTTGGTTGGTACAACCGCTGGTATCTTTGACCTGCACGATATACAAAGTGGTAGTTAACGGGTTGGCCATCGGGCGGCCAATGATGCTGCTGGACAAACCATCCGCCGGTAGCCATTTATACGCCGTGCCCCCGGGCCTTGAACGCAATTGAACCGACTGACCTTTACACAATGCCGTATCATAGGCAGGGTATGCGGGCGTGCCCACTACTTTCACCTGCAAACTGTCTTTGCCCATACAGCCTCCCACGGTGCTGATCTGAACATAATAAATTCCGCTGTCTGCCAGCGTGGCGTGATAAATATGCGCGTAATAAACATTGTCGTAAAATCCATTGGGTCCCGACCAGGTATACGATGCACCGCCGGTTGCATTAAACATTAGATCCTGTCCTGCGCAAACAGGTGAGTTGCTGGTAACGGAATAACCTTTTGGAGGTCCGTCTATGTTTACCGTCAGTACATTCGATACCACCCTGCAATCCGGGTTGGCAATATTAACAGCATCGGCACCGCTCAGCCTGAATAAAAAAGTATCCGGCACAGAAAAAACAGTTGAATAGGTATTGCCGGTAGCGCCGGGTATATCGGTCCAGGTATGTCCGCTATCGATACTTTGCTGCCATTGCAGCCGGGGGGTTGGGTAAAAGGGATCCATGTTGCCCGTTAACGAAATGGTTTTGTTATTCTGGAAACAGGCACTCGCCACAATCTGATCGGCAGCCAGGTTATCAAACGCAATTTTTACAGCGGGGCCTGCTGCGCAAAGGGTAATATCGTCGATGGCAAAATCATTGCCGCAATTATTAAAGAAGCCGCCTTTTAATAGGATCAAGGTCAGTTCCAACCCGTTTACGCCGGCGGGCAATACAAAATTAAGTGCATATTGTTGAAACTTGTAGTTGCCATCAAATGGATCGGTCACCACATCCGGACGGGCAAAGCCCACGCCCCTGATGGTATCGGTGGCTATCAGCCGGCCCCTGTCATCGTTTACCACCATTGCAAAATAAGGAAAGTCAGGAGCGGGCGCGCAACTAAAAGGCTGGTCGAGGTTAATGATGGCCACACCCATTTGAAAAGATGCGCCTGCACAGAGGGTTTTTTTCAGCGTATCGGCATACACTATCC
>CAXTMV010000408.1:0-3263 GCA_964245425.1 uncultured Flavihumibacter sp.
GTCCGGGGAAGAAAACAACCTTAAGAATCGTTAGCAAGAAGTGGCAAAATTAAACATCACCCTGTGTAGTACGTACGAACTATATTACTGCTCAATTTGATGCTGCAAATGTACGGCTTTTTAAAATAATATGCAAGCGAAATGCGTAATAAGTTCCAAGTAGGTAGTGTTAATCCTGTTACTGCAATATCGTTCGTAGTTCAATCGTTCATAGTCCGTTTGCGCAGCGATGGCCGCAACCTGGCGAACGATGAACCACCAAAATATGAACTAGTATGTAGGAAACTTTTGTTAAACCCGTACAGTTCAACAGATGCTGAAGAATTATTTGACAATCGCCTGGTGCCATCTTAAAAGAAAAAGGGTTTTTCTATAATCGATCCTAACATCAGCAATAAGAAAGCCCGCACATGCGTACGGGCCTTTACAATATATGTTCAGCATACACTTACTACGTGTAGGCTATTGCGTTATTTCACTTCTTCAAATTCTGCGTCGGTAACGTTTTCGCCACCGTTTGCATTGGCCTGCTGACCGCCATTGGCAGGACCGGCATCAGCACCTGGCTGAGGACCGCCTGCGCCTTGTGTAGCCTTGTACATCTCCTCGCTGGCGGCAGCCCAGGCCGCATTCATTTCTGCACTGGCAGTATCAATGGCACCCAGGTCCTGGCTTTTATGCGCTTCCTTCAGCTTAGATAAGGCGGCTTCTATCGGTGCTTTTTTATCTGCAGGGATCTTATCGCCATATTCCTTGATCTGTTTTTCCGTTTGAAAAATCAGGCTGTCCGCACCATTTACCTTGTCCACTTTTTCACGCTCTGCCTTGTCTGTTGCTTCATTGGCCCTTGCCTCGTTCTTCATTTTCTCCACCTCATCCTTGCTCAGGCCGCTGCCTGCTTCAATCCTTATCTTCTGTTCCTTACCGGTGCCCTTGTCTTTGGCTGTTACGTGCAAAATTCCGTTTGCATCAATATCAAATATTACTTCTACCTGCGGAACACCCCGCGGCGCCGGCGGAATACCATCAAGGTTAAAGGTACCCAGGCTTTTATTCTGGCTCGACATCGGCCTTTCGCCCTGCAATACATGAATCTGTACCCCCGGCTGGTTATCGCTGGCCGTTGAAAACACTTCTGATTTTTTTGTAGGAATGGTGGTATTGCTGTCTATGAGCCTGGTCATCACGCCACCCATGGTTTCTATACCCAGCGAAAGCGGTGTTACGTCCAGCAGCAATACATCTTTTACTTCGCCGGATAATACCGCACCCTGTATGGCAGCACCTACCGCCACCACTTCATCCGGGTTAACACCTTTATTGGGTTTTCTGCCAAAGAATTTTTCTACAATTTCCTGCACTTTGGGGATACGGGTAGAACCACCTACCAATATCACTTCATCAATCTGGGTGATGCTTAAGCCTGCATCTTTCAAAGCCTGTTCGCAGGGCTTTAGGCAACGGGCAAACAGGTTATCGGCTATCTGCTCAAATTTGGCTTTGGTCAGTTTCTTCACCAGGTGTTTAGGAACGCCGTCTACAGCAGTAATATAAGGCAGGTTGATTTCCGTTTCTGAAGACGAACTCAGTTCCACCTTGGCTTTTTCAGCGGCTTCTTTAAGGCGCTGCAAGGCCATCGGGTCTTTACGGAGATCTATGTTTTCTTCTTTTTTGAATTCTTCCGCCAGCCAGTCCATGATCACCTTATCAAAATCATCACCACCCAGGTGGGTATCACCGTTGGTGCTCTTTACTTCAAATACACCATCACCCAGTTCCAGTACGGATATATCAAACGTACCGCCACCGAGGTCAAATACGGCTATCTTATGATCTTTACCGCCTTTATCGAGTCCGTAAGCCAGGGCCGCGGCAGTAGGCTCATTGACAATACGGCGCACATTCAGGCCTGCAATTTCGCCGGCCTCCTTGGTAGCCTGCCGCTGTGCATCGTTGAAATAAGCCGGAACGGTGATCACCGCATCGGTTACTTCTGTGCCCAGGTAGTCTTCGGCTGTTTTCTTCATCTTTTGCAGAACCATGGCAGAAATTTCCTGGGGCGTATATAAACGGCCGTCAATATCAATGCGAACGGTATTATTGTCACCTTTTGCCACTTTGTAACTCCAGTGGCTGATTTCTTCTGTAACCTCGTCATACCGGCGGCCCATAAAGCGTTTCACACTGGTAATGGTATTCTGCGGGTTGGTAATAGCCTGGCGTTTGGCGGGATCCCCCACTTTACGCTCGCCATTTTTCAGGAAGGCCACTACCGATGGGGTAGTACGGCGTCCTTCATCATTTGCAATAACCACCGGCTCATTACCTTCCATAACGGCAACACAGCTGTTGGTGGTTCCAAGGTCTATCCCTATTATCTTTCCCATACTTTAAGAATTTATTGTTTACGTTTGATTGTCAATGATTATGCCATGGCGGTTAAAATGAAAAATTGGCAGAAAACCGCTGTTTTAGTCGCCAAATTGCTGGTGGAACGCCGAAAAAAGGGCCAGGCCGTCATAGTCTTGCGATAGGCAGCAGACTGGCGCTGAACGAGATATGACCCCGGTTATCTGTTTTCTTCTGCCCTTACCTTAAATGTAAAATGCCTTTGTAACAGATAGCTGGTGGTAATGACCACGGCGGTTGAGATCACCTGTGCAAGAATGGCATTCATGTGCAGCACATCAACCAGTACTTTGAGCAGCAGGTAATTGAGGAAAAGATTGGACACAAATACAAAAAAATACCGCAGCAATTGTACGCGGCCCCGTATATTGGAGTCTATGAATACCACCCACTTCATCAGTGCAAAACCTACCGGAAAATTGATCAGGAAAGAAAAGATCAGGGCCGCTATATGCGGCTTAAATGCATAAAAACCCAGGTTGAATACCTGCTCCCGGAAAATGAATTTGTAACTGACGGTATACAATAGAAATCCCAGTACGGTATTGGCGCCGCCGCAGGATGCATACCGGAAGGTTTGCAGGGGCAGCCATTTTCTGAAAGGCTGGTAAAAAAAATCTATGAAAGCGGTGATCTGGTTATGAACAACAGTTATCCTTTTGCTGCGCGAAGATATTTTATAATTAACAATTAGTCATTAATAATTAATAGCGGGTAAGCGGGCATTATTAATCATTGTTGTGCAGTTAAACTCTTAATAGATTGGCCTCGGGCCGGCCAGGCGCTCGCAGCCTTTTTAATGCTGCGTTTTGCTTTGAGGAGGTAATTCAGCATTGTCAAGTGTTTCAGCCGAC
>CAXTMV010000409.1:0-3237 GCA_964245425.1 uncultured Flavihumibacter sp.
ATGTAGCAGACCGCATACCGGATAAAGTGAATAAGAATAATATTGAATTGCGGAAGTCGACGATTATATAAATAATTCAACATTTATAATTAAAATAACCAACCAGTTCTTTGTTTTTTTCAATGGGCGGCTGTATATTTACTATACACTTCGTCTTTATGTTGAAAAGCAGTATAGATAATTGGATTACGCAAATGGCCGCGCAGGTGGTTATTATGGTGGTAGTCATTATTATTCCTGCACTGCATGGAGGAGGAGCCAATGTATAAAACGAATTCGTAAAAAATACAGCCACCCGCCTCCAAAGAGGCGGGTTTTTTTGGCTTATGGTCGAAGGTTTATGGTGGAAGCTGAAGGTTTGCGGCAAGTGCCCAAACCCTATGTCTTCAACCTTTTTAAAAAGCGTATGCTTTTCTTTTTTAACGTTCCTTTCAAAGGACTAAATTCCCTTCGGGGCAGGTATGGCAAACTATTATAACGAAGACAGCATTATTTATGTAAACGGCGCTTTTGTAAAGGCGGCCGAAGCAAAGATTGATTTGTACAGCCAATCTCTTCATTACGGGTATGCAGTATTTGAAGGTATCCGCTCTTATAAAACCGTTGCTGGCGAAACAAAAATATTCAAAGAGCAGGAACATTTCAGCCGGTTGAAACATTCTGCCGATTCATTGAACATGCCTTATGAATACGATGCCGGCACATTGATTGCGGCTACCTATGAAGTGCTCCGGCGCAACCATTTGCAGGATGCCTATATCAGGCCATTGCTGTATGCGCCTGCTAATATGAGTTTTGTAAAAAATACGGTTTCGCATCTGACCATACAGGCCTGGAAAATGGAACCCTTCCTGGGAGAAAAATTGCTTCGGGTAATGACTTCCTCTTTTCAGCGGCCCAACCCGAAAGGTTTTATTATTACTGCCAAAGCGGCCGGGCATTATGTGAATTCCATCCTGGCCAGCCAGGAAGCTAAGGCGAAGGGTTTTGATGAAGCCCTGCTGACCGACATGAACGGTTTTGTAGCAGAAGGGCCTGGTGCCAATATGTTCTATGAAAAAGACGGCAGGCTGTTTACGCCCAGTGTCGGTAATATCTTACCGGGCATAACCCGCGCCACGGTGCTGGAAATCTGTGCGGACTTGGGTATTGACGTGCAGGAAAAGCAAATCACCATCAGCGAACTGAAGTCAGCAGATGCCGCTTTTTTCTGTGGTACAGCGGCCGAAGTAATTGGCTGGGAAAGCTTCGACGAAGTGGTATTCAGACATCCCTGGACGACCACCCTCAGTAAAAAAATCCAGGAGGCGTATGCCAACCGGGTAATCGAAAAACAGGTAAGCGTGAGGCGTGAGGCATCGGTCCTCAGCAGCTGAACAGGATAATAGACGGTGATCCGGCTGACAACAATCGGGTGGGCGCAAAAGCCGAATAAGGATATACCGTACAAGTGTGCGACGCAAGAATGCCAAATAGTATTACAGGAGCCCGGTAAATAATAAAAAACAATGAGCGAACAGCATTCCATATTGAACGATTTCCAGCACCCTCTCTCGGGAGGTGGTGGCGCAGAACTGAACAAATATTCAAAAATACTTACGCAGGACAGCACGCAGCCGGCCGCGCAGGCCATGCTGTATGGCATTGGCCTTACAGAAGAAGATCTGAAAAAAGCGCAGGTAGGCATTGCCAGTATGGGCTACGATGGCAATACCTGTAATATGCACCTGAACGATCTGGCTAAAATTGTGAAACAGGGTGTATGGGACAATGACCTGGTTGGGCTCATCTTCAATACTATTGGCATCAGCGACGGTATCAGCAATGGTACAGACGGTATGCGTTATTCGCTGGTCAGCCGCGACCTGATCGCCGATAGTATAGAATCTGTTTGCGGCGGCTTTTATTACGATGGATTGATTGCCCTGCCGGGTTGCGATAAAAACATGCCCGGTTGCATTATGGCCATGGGACGCTTAAACCGTCCTTCCATTATGGTATACGGCGGTACCATTGCGCCCGGACATTATAAAGGACAGGAATTAAATATTATATCCTCCTTTGAAGCGCTGGGGCAAAAGATTGCCGGTAAATTAAGCGATGAGGACTTTAAAGGAATCGTTATGAACTCCTGCCCCGGTGCCGGCGCCTGCGGTGGCATGTACACGGCCAATACCATGGCGAGTGCCATTGAGGCGTTGGGTATGAGCCTGCCGTTTTCTTCGAGCAACCCGGCCACCAGCGGCGATAAGCAAAATGAATGCCTGCAGGCCGGTAAAGCCATCCGCCTGTTATTGGAAAAAGATATCAAGCCATCGGATATCATGACAAGAAAGGCTTTTGAAAATGCCATCACGGTCATCATGATACTGGGCGGCAGCACCAATGCCGTGCTGCATTTGATAGCCATGGCGAAAAGCGTGGATGTAAAACTGACGCAGGATGATTTCCAGGCGATCAGTGATAAGACACCTGTGCTCGCAGATTTTAAACCCAGTGGCAAATACCTGATGCAGGAACTGCATACACACGGTGGCGTGCCGGCTGTGATGCGTTACCTGCTTGATAAAGGACTGCTGCATGGCGATTGTTTAACGGTAACCGGTAAGACACTGGCCGAAAACCTGCAGGCGGTGGCACCTATTAATTTTGACACCCAGGATATTTTACACCCCATTGAAAGACCATTGAAAGCCACGGGGCACCTGCAGATTTTATATGGCAACCTGGCGGAAAAAGGAAGCGTGGCAAAGATTTCGGGAAAAGAAGGAGAGCGGTTTACAGGACCTGCCCGGGTGTTTGACGGAGAGAAGGACCTGGTGGCCGGCATTTCTTCCGGAAAAGTGCGGCCGGGCGATGTGGTCGTTATAAAAAATGAAGGCCCCAAAGGCGCACCCGGCATGCCCGAAATGCTCAAACCTACTGCTGCCATCATCGGTGCAGGGCTGGGCAAATCCATTGCGCTGATAACAGACGGCCGGTTCAGCGGCGGTACGCATGGCTTTGTAGTTGGCCATATAACGCCGGAAGCATACGAAGGCGGCCTGATTGCTTTTGTAGAAGACAATGATATAATAGAACTGGATGCCGTAAACAATACCATTACGTTGAAAGTAGACGACCAGGAACTGGCCCGGCGAAAAAAGAACTGGCAGCAGCCGGCACTCAAGGTAACAAAAGGTGTATTGTATAAATATGCAAAATCGGTTAAGGATGCCAGTGAGGGATGTGTGACGG
>CAXTMV010000410.1:0-3232 GCA_964245425.1 uncultured Flavihumibacter sp.
ATTATAAATATAATTTTATATTGTTCGCTGATAGAATTTTCCATAATTCTTTTAGCTGTTTAATGTTAATTTAGGTTTTTTCCAGAGCAAATTTTGTTGCAGGTGTATATAACATAGCGGTACAAAGACAATTTTTATTCTTCTTACTTTTTAAAATGCTGTAGTTTACACAACTGCTGCATCCTTTCCAGAATGAATCATCCCTGGTAATTTCCTTAAAGGTTACGGTGTCAAATCCCAATTTGGAATTCATTTTCATAATGGCCAGCCCCGTTGTGATACTGAATATTTTAGCTTCAGGATATAATTTTTTCGCAAGTTCGAATGTCTTTTCCTTGATTTGTCTGGCAATACCTTCACCACGGTAAGGGGGAGCTACGATCAATCCTGAATTAGAAACGAATTCCCCCCCGGCCCACACCTCTATGTAAGAGAATCCGACCCATTCGTTGTCTTCGGTTACTGCAATTATAGCTTTTCCTTGAGTAATTTTCTGTAATATGGATGCTGGAGAACGTTTAGAGATACCGGATCCGCGGGCTATCGCTGAAGCTTCCATTTCATCGCTGATTAATTTAGCAAAGGCACCGTCAGGTTCAGCCGCTTCACGAACAATAATAGTTTTCATGATCAAGATTGTTTGAAAAAAATTAATTACAAGTTTTTAAGTTTGATAATTTTCATGCACCGTACCCAATGGCTTGCTTTACATACAGGCTGTACAGGTCTCGTGGAATTGTTGCTTTTACTTGTTCCCACTCATTTTTATCGCATAGTTGCGAAATGACGGAAAACGAATAGATAAAAGTATTTTCAACCGCATTTTTTACTATGCCATTTCCATGGGTATAGATATGCTGGGCTAACTTCATACATTTTTTTACTTTAAAGAATTGATGGTCAACAACGTTTTTACGGGTAAATGCGGTAAACAGTGACATAGTTTCATAAATGTTGCCGATAGCTGATAAATAACTTATGTCTTTGGTTGTTTCAGGAAAAGCATCTTCGATAGCGGCTGGAACTTCATACTGATTCATGGTGTAAATATTTGTGGTGAAGTAGGTACCAACGTCATGCCGTAACCAACGGTTACCGGCTTGGTAATTATAACATAAAGAATATCAGTGGGAATAGTAAGTTATTCGAAAGAAAGCCCGCCGCTGCGGTCTTACTAATCTTCTCTAATTGAGAATGTTTTTTATCAAATTGATAACTTTGAAGTGGCAGTAATTGGTAACCCGGAATTAATTTACCCTTGGAGCCGCGTTTTAGCCATAACAATAAATTTAGGCATTTTTTTAGCCGTAATTTTATAAATTCGCTTATCATGAAATCTACAATTCTTATTGTTGATGACGAAGAAAAATTAAGGTCACTTCTCAAAAGAATAATTACTCTTGAAGGATTCAGAGTGCTTGAAGCAGACACTCTTAAAACTGCCAGTAAAACGCTGGAACGGGAACCTGTCGATGTATTATTGTGTGATGTAAAATTACCAGATGGTAATGGTGTGGCTTTTACAAAAATTGTTAAAGACAAATATCCGTTAGTTGAGGTCATTTTACTCACTGCCTTCGGCAATATACCGGATGGGGTTGAGGCAATCCAGAATGGTGCCTTTAATTATATCACTAAAGGAGACGACAATGCCCGTATTATTCCTTTGCTTAACCAAGCACTCGAAAAAAAACAATTAAAGGACCGTATCATTCACCTTGAAGAAAGGGTAGGCAAAAAATATAGTTTTGACACAATTATGGGCTCTTCGCCGTTGCTTAAGGAGGCCATAAACCTCGCTAAAATTGTCGCTCCTAATAATACTACCGTGTTGCTTTTGGGAGAAACGGGTACAGGAAAGGAAGTTTTTGCCCAAGCCATTCATAATGGAAGTAAAAGATCAGCACAACCTTTCGTAGCGTTGAATTGCAGTTCCTTTAGCAAGGAATTGCTGGAAAGCGAAATCTTTGGTTATAAAGCCGGCGCTTTTACCAGTGCGGTGAAAGATAAAAAAGGATTAATTGAAGAAGCTGATAAAGGAACGTTATTTCTCGATGAAATTGGCGAAATGCCATTAGAATTGCAAAGTAAATTTCTCAGGGTACTGGAAAGCAGTGAATTTATTAAGTTGGGTGAAACCAAAACAAGCAGGGTAGACGTACGTTTAATTGCTGCAACTAATAAAGACCTGCAAAATTTTGTGCTGGAAGGAAAATTCAGAGACGATTTATTTTACAGGCTAAATGTTTACTCAATTAAACTTCCTCCCCTCCGTGACAGGAAAAAAGACATTCCGGAACTGGCCAGGTTTTTTGTGGGGCTTTTTGCCGATAAAATTAATGTTACACGACCTTCGATAACCCAAGAATTCATTGATAAACTCGTTATCCATGATTGGAAGGGCAATATTAGGGAATTAAAGAATAGTATAGAGCGAGCAGTTATCGTGTCAAATGGAGCGGCACTCACAATAGATCATTTACCGGTCGAATTACGCGAGGTACAGACCAAATCACAAACATTGTCTGCTTTTGACTTACACAGTGTTGAAAAGTTGCACATACAAAGGGTCTTAAATCATACTAAATACAACAAAGCAGAGGCTGCCAGATTGCTCAATATTGGCCTCGCTACACTTTATCGTAAAATTGACGACTACCAACTTCATTAAAATAATTATCATTTTGATAAGCGCCTTCTCATTTTGAGAAGGTTTTTCGATTGATTCAGTACTATGAAAATTCATTTTCTTTCAAACAGAATCCCTACTCAGCTTGCATTTCGTTTGCCAGATGATATAATTATATTGAGGGGCACGGAGTTTGGTTATTGGTATTTGTTAATAAAAAAAAATGAAGACGCCTAAAACGCACAAATCCCGTTATTCTGTAGCTGATTTCATAGTCATCCTGGCGGCTTGGCTGATGGCCATTTCATTGGGATGGTTGGTAATGATTAAATTCCGAAACTTTTTTCATTGATTAAATTATAGCTTATGACAATCTTAATCCTTTTGGGTGCCGGTTTGATTTGTTTCTGGATTTTTTATAAATCCATCGATTTTTTTGAAAAAATATAATACCATTTAACTACACAAAATTATTAGCATGTTTCTCTTTCTTTTCATATTATCAATTGCAGTATTCATTTATTTGCTTTACGTGTTATTAAAGCCGGAAAAATTCTAACAATGGCACAGGTTGGCCGGCGACGTCAATCTGATCATAAATAA
>CAXTMV010000411.1:0-3143 GCA_964245425.1 uncultured Flavihumibacter sp.
TGCAATGAACAGCCCCTGTGCTGCAGGATGCTCCTTCGAAAAACGCGCGGTATATTTTTCCGGTCAAGCCCGAGGGGCTTATCTATTAATAGCCGCAGGTGAAACCCGCGGATCCGAACGATAAAATTATTCAACCTCGAAGGGGTTAGCGAAGACAGCCAACGCTAAGAAAATATATTGTTTGCAATGAAAATGCTCCTGCGCTGCAGGATGCTCCTCTGTACAAGTGTGCGACGCAACGATGCTCAACAGCGCTCCTACTGCCCGGCCCAAAAAAATTAACGTCAGACCAGCTCTTTCAGCTTTTCCACCACCGTATCGATCTCTTCTTTAGTATTGCTTTTTGAAAAAGAAAACCGCACCGCAATTCGGTTGGGATCGTTGTTGACAGCACGGATAACATGTGAACCCTGGTCGGCCCCGCTGGTGCAGGCACTCCCGCCGGACGCACAGATATGGTTAATGTCGAGATTGAAAAGGATCATCTCCGACTTTTCCGTTTTCGGAAAAGATACATTGAGCACGGTATACAGACTGTTGCCAAAGGCATCTCCGTTAAAAGAGATATCGGCTACTTCTTTTTGCAACTGATCTGCCATGTATTGTTTCAGTTCAAGTATGGCTGCGCTGTCTTTTTCGTAATGGGTGGTAGCCAGTTCTAGCGCTTTGGCAAAACCGACAATGCCATACAGGTTTTCTGTACCGGCGCGCATATTTCTTTCCTGCGAACCGCCATGAATATACGGCCGGATATGTACATTTTCGTTGATGTATAAAATGCCAACTCCTTTAGGTCCGTTAAATTTATGGGCCGCGCCGGTAATAAAATGCACGGGCGTATTCCGCAGATCGAAAGGATAATGACCCACCGTCTGCACCGTATCGGAATGAAATACGGCATTGTATTTTTTACAGAGATTGCCCGTGGCATGAATATCCAGCAGGTTGCCGATTTCATTGTTGGCATGCATGAGGCTAACCAGGCATTTTTCTTTACTGCCGGCCAGCAGGGCGGAAAGATCATCCATATCTATATGACCGCTGGGCAGCACTTTTACATAACTAATGCTGGCTTCGCCGCGGTACTGCAGGTTTTCTACGGTGTGCAGGGTGGCATGGTGTTCTATGGAAGATGTAATGATGTGTTTACAACCAAGATCGCGCACGGCGGCATGGATGGCGGTATTGCTGCTTTCTGTGCCACCGGAGGTAAAAAATATTTCCGCCGGATGCGCTTTTAATATTTTTGCCACGCTTTTACGCGCGGTTTCAACTGCCAGGCGACCCTCCCGGCCATAAGAATAAATGGAAGAAGGGTTGCCGAATTTTTCCGTCAGGTATGGCATCATGGCTTCCAGCACCTGCGGGTCCAGTGCGGTAGTGGCGGCATTGTCTAAATAGATCCTTGTCATGAAGAAGCTGTTAGTAGTAAGCTATTGGCTATTAGCAAAGCCGCAGGCAGGTAGCCAGGGACCATGAGTTGAACAACCAACGGTTTAATAAAATTTTAAGTTGGCAAAGATAGGAAGAAGCAATGTATTTCCATGCCCAGGAATTGTTATCAAAAGGGTGGTAAACATCAAAAATCATAGGATCCCGGGCATCCACCACCTGATATTTTGTGTGGCAAAAGCGCTCATAGCTAAAAGCTGTCAGCGCCAGCTTTTCATGCTACATAAACTCCTTGATATCCTGCATCAGCCGGAGGGCGATGTTATTGGCGGTGGTTTCAAAATTGCTTTCGGCGTAGATGCGTATAATGGGCTCTGTATTGGAAGTGCGCAGGTGTACCCAATCATTATCGAATTCGATTTTGAGGCCATCTTCCGTATTAACGGGCTGTTTTTTATATTTGGTCTGGATCTTCTCAAAGATGGCCGGCACGTTGATGCCTTTTTCCAGTTCAATCTTATTTTTGGAAATAAAATAATCCGGGTAACGGGAGCGGAAGGATTTGAGCCCGTTTTTATGCTGTGCCAGGGCGCTCAGGAATAAGCCAATACCAATCAATGCATCCCGGCCATAGTGCAGGTCGGGAACGATGATGCCGCCATTGCCTTCGCCGCCGATGACCGCATGGGTCTCTTTCATTTTCTTTACCACGTTTACTTCTCCCACGGCAGAAGGAAAATATTCGCCGCCATGTTTTACCGTAATATCTTTCAAGGCCTTGGTAGAAGACATATTGGAAACGGTATTGCCTTTTCTTTTACCCAGCACATAATCTGCCACCGCCACCAGGGTATATTCTTCTCCGAACATACTACCGTCTTCGCAAACAAAACAAAGGCGATCCACATCAGGATCGGTAGCAATACCAAAAGAAGCGTTTTGCTTTTTTACTTCCGAGCTAAGTGCCGACAAGTTTTCCGGCAATGGTTCTGGGTTATGGGCAAAGCGACCGTTTATTTCGCTGTTCAATACAATTACATCTTCTACGCCCAGTGCTTTCAGCAAAGGCGGAATAAACAGGGCGCCAGTAGAATTTACCACATCTACTACCACCTTGTAGTTCTTTAATTTGATGACTTCTACATCAACCAACGGATAATTGACCACCGCATCGATGTGTTTTTGCAGGGTATGGGTATTTTTTGTGAGCTGGCCCATCTTGTCTACGCCCGCAAAAATAAAATCGCCTTTAGAGGCCAGCTGCAAAATGGCAGCGCCTTCTTCTGCATCTATAAATTCGCCCTCTTTATTCAGGAGTTTTAAGGCATTCCATTCTTTGGGGTTGTGACTGGCTGTAATGATGATGCCACCATCTGCATTTTCCCAAACCACGGCCATTTCTACTGTTGGCGTTGTAGACAGGCCCAGGTCAACCACATTGATGCCCAGGGCCAGCAGGGTATTGATAACAAGGCTGCTGACCATTTCGCCGCTCATGCGCCCATCGCGGCCTATGACTACTTTTTTTGCATTGTGCTGTTTAATGAGCCAGCTGCCGTACGCTGCCGCAAATTTAACGATGTCTGGGGGCGTCAGGTTCTCATTGCTGTAACCACCGATCGTTCCACGAATGCCTGATATGCTCTTTATTAATGCCACGGATAATTAAGGTTTACTGATGCTGCGAAAATACGAATTTAGGAGACGGGACTTCCGGGCATTCACAGATTTGGAGAAAATTTAGTATATAA
>CAXTMV010000412.1:0-3124 GCA_964245425.1 uncultured Flavihumibacter sp.
CAACTGTATTGATATTTTAATCGTCGATGGTATTATATATAGCTGAAGTTACCAAAAACATGTATAGCTTGTACGAAAAGTATAATAGGATTTGTAAGAATGGCTATTGCGCTACTTTTATGCTCTACTTAAACCGTTTATTAGCCAGCGATAAAACCTGCTCAATATTCGTGGGTTTTCCACTGTAGTTAGGCGGATGGTAATGATTCATGTATGAAACTTGACACAGAATACATTTCTACCTAAGCCGTAGAAGAATATAGATACGCATCGCGCTTACTGGAACTGGTTAAGCCTGATCCATTCGGAGCCATTGGTGAATATTATCTTTTCCGCGCCAATACTCTGGATGGAAAAATCTTTTTTTTCAGCAATGATTCTTACCTGGCCTAATATGTCTTTTCCCAAGTAAGATCTGTCAAGCTTCCAACCCTGGTTACTCAAACGATACGTTTCCCTATCGGCAAAACCATCAAAGGGGGCGATATAATGCATAAGGTTGTTGTAGTTCATGGTCAGGGTGTACACTACTGAGCTGGCTGAAGACCCGATGTAAATAAGCAGGTCCTTATGCTCGTCATACCAGATTCCCGCCAGGCTATCTCTGCCATCGAATTGTGAAGAAGGGGTTTGCAAACATCTCTTAATGATATCCAGGTAAGCATTTTTATAAGCTTTAATATCAGGATTGTCATTTTTTATGACTTTATTTGAAAAGTCCTGCAGTTCAAGATCCTTTAAAAGGCCAAGGAGGCTGGATGATGTTATATTCCCAGGACCAGCCAAATCGTTGTGCACTACCAGCGATCGGTAAAGGTTACTTGCGAGTTGGTCCAGGAACGATGGACCTTTGGGTCTGTTCTTCTGGAAATTATGATTGGTTAGCGAATCTATAAAGTCTAGATTAATCTTCATGGTTTTATAAAAGTCAACCTGTTTTAATGTTACATGCATTTTATGGGCAACGCCGTTTGCGGTCCAGGTTACATCCGCTATAATGCGGTAGCCATTTGTTAGTGAACGGTTATAAAAATCCCGTGGATACTCTGCCCATACAATCTCAGACCAGATATCTTTTACATTTTCATATTCAAACAAACCCTTGTAGTCAAAACCGACGGCGGTGGCATTGACCAAATCAATTGCTTCCCTGCGCTGCAACCATTCGCCGTTTTTCCAGAAGCCGCTATTGATAAGATATTCACTGCCCCCGTTATTGCATATTCCATATCCTTCTGCCACGCCGTTAATCATATGACCGTAATAAATAAATGAAGGCTTTGGGTCTGTAGTATAGGCATAAAAAAAGAGGATAATCGTGCCGGTGAACAGTTTATGCGGGGGAAAACCTACAACTGTAAGTACCTTATCCGCTTTTATGCCAAATTTATTTTTGAAGTTGAGCCCTTCTTTTATTTCTGTCATTTTTATTTTACCGTCTAGACTGTCTTTTTTGATCATTTTCATGACAGCTACAAAATCATTGACATCCAGTGCCGCAAATTCAGCGGCGGAATAAAGTTTTGAATTGTCCGGCATTTCCATTGTATCCGGCAATGATTCAACCGCTGTATCTTGCAACGCTTTTCCTGTATCAAAAAGTTTTGCGGCTTTAATCACCTGACCTGCCTGGGCAACTAGGTAAAAGGGAAGTAAGAGTACCAGTAAAAAGAAAAATAATCTGCGGCGATTGCTTACGCTTGTAATAGTGATGTGATCCATAGCAGGTTTTACATTATGCAGGTTCTTATTGATTAAAGGGCTAATATGCTTTTCGGTTGCGGCCTTGTCAAAAACTAAAGATATGGATTTTAGGCAACCAGGTTGTAAAAACCGGCAAAGCTGACCCCTCATGGCCATATTAAATTGACCTCCTAAAAACAGATCTTAAAAAATCGTTTTTCACCGTTGTCAGGATCATATAAAAACAGATATAAAGAACTATTGGTTTGCAGGATAAATGTAGAGAATAATTTCTATCCAGGTTATGTTATAAACCATTGGATTTTGGCCTAGCGATATTTACCTCTGAAAGAAGAACAAAGGAGATTAGTATCCGCAAAGTGCTGGTTGCATAAACCATATATACGTCCCATCATCCGAGGCAAGCAGGTAAAGGCGGTAGAATTTGGCGCTAAAGTAAATATGTTGCTGGTAGATGGCATCAGTTTTATAGAACACCTCAGCTGCAATAATTTTAATGAAGGCACGAGGCTACAAAGCACCGTTCATTTGCAGGAAAGGTATTTTGGCGACTATTATCAAATGGGAGCAGATGCTATTTATGGAACGAACGAAAACAAGCGCTACTGCACCAAAGAAAATATCGCCACCTGTTTTGTTGCCAAAGGTAATGAAGGGCCTCTCAAAGAACAGAAAAGCCAGATGCGTTATATTCTTGGCAAAGTAAGAGCCACCGTGGTAGAAGGCAGCTTTGGTGATGAAAAGAACCATTACCAGATGAATAAAATAAAAGCAATGACGGAATGCAACGAAAAGGTATGGATATTTTTCAGCCCGCTTACCTGCAATGCCAAACAAACAGACAAACGGATACAGGCGGCCTACAAGCAGAGAAGCGCTTGGGGGCAGCAGCCTGACAAAACACACTGTCATCGCAGTACACACAGGGATTACCATGCCCTGTACGCAACGAAACCAGTAAAAATCTGTCCAGGCATAGAAATTTCCTATTTAAATTATTAAAAATAACTACGCAAATACTATCCGTTGCAAAAAATTCGTAAATCCTGCCGGGCTTTTTCAGGAAGATAACTGGTATTGCAAATCGTATTTAACCTGTTTTTAGTTTATCCACAAAGTTCATTGAGTAATTTTCCTGGTATGCCTGGATTAGAGTTTATAATCCAATGGAATCATTTCTAAAAAGATTAAATATTATCTGGTTATAATAATAACTGTTTCGAACATTCTAAAATCTAAAAAAAAATTATTTTCAGAGGTGAAAACGGATTCATTGCCAATAGTAAGTACGATTACCAATTTTCCACTCCCTGCCACTTTACCGCTTAGGTACCCCGACGCGTAACCCGGAAAGATTTTCAAAAGGATAATGATGGCGGCAAATGGCCGATACCCCGCCGTAGTGGGATAAAAGCCCGCA
>CAXTMV010000413.1:0-3097 GCA_964245425.1 uncultured Flavihumibacter sp.
GTTATATTATAATACATTACACAAAAAAAAATAATCAAATTGGGAATTACACGTTTCCCTTTATGATACGGTAAGGTTTTGCCAATTCAAAAGATTGGATATTCTTCAATCAATCAGGATTCATTTCACCCAATGCGGGCAGCAGCTCCCATTCCCAGGGCTCCGTTTTAATTTTATCATCTGGCCTGAGCTTAGGGCTTCGGATTGTGTAGACTGGCCAATTATCAAGTTCCTCCGCAGGCATTTCAAATCCTAAGATTTCGCGGTAAACTTCTTCGCTTAATTCTTCACTGACCCATTTTTTAGACAGCTCAAAAGGAAGAAACAACGGCATACGCCCCCGGTTATCACCGTCATTGTGAATATCCCGCATTATTGCGTTAGCATCCCGGGTAATGATGGTGTAAGTCCATCGCTTAATCATTTCACCTGTCCCAGTGTCCGGCAGTTCAGCAACTGAATACAAACCAGGCAAAAAAAACATATCCTGTTCTTTCAGCTTAATAAAATACGGCACTTTCTTTTTCCAACCTTTTATCCCGCGGTGTTCATAAATGCCGTTTACCGGAATCAGGCACCTGCGGTTTCTGATTTTATACCAGTAGCTTGTTTTATCATCCAGGATTCGTTCGCTGCGAGCGTTAAGCATTGAAGCCCGCTGCCGGACAAATGCTTTTTCATCCTTTGTATAAAAAGGGATTACCCCCCATTCCATCGGCCGGCAGTGAAGCTTTTTATCTTCTTGGTTCATGTAGATTATGGGATGCTCACCGTAGGCATGGCCGAGAATATGAGCGCCCAGGGTGGCGTCAAAATCGATATCCAGCTGCATGTCAAAAATAAGGTCCGGAAAATAATCGCTCAGCTGATTTACATGAACTGTAAATGAAATATCGTAACACATCGCTTAAACTTTTTCTATATCCCTAAATTTTATCTTTAAAGTCTGCCCGGCATACTTCAAGGTAATAAAAAGTTCGCCAAAAATAACGGCTACCGCTGGTTTTAAGGTTTCATCGCCGCCTATACGCCAGGTGGTATGCCTTTTTATATAATCTCTCATTCTATCTTTGTAGTTCAAATTAATTTGCTTTTCCAAATCCGCGGTGCTTCTTACTACGGCCCAGTACGAAGTATATTTTGATTCTGCCTGCAGCATATCAACTACTTTTTTGTAATGGTCCGGTTTTCTTAAATCAATAATAGCGGCATACTTATCATGCTTCACTGCATTCAGGTGAATTTTTGCCAGTCCTTCATCGGCGTAATCTGAAAACAGCAGGTTAACTTTTTGCTGGTCCGCAAAATGATCAGCTGCCCTTTCAAAAGTTTGTGATACCAGGTAATGCTTTTTAAGCTGTAAAAGCTTTTGCAAATACATAATTTTAAGTGGTTCAAACGGCTGCAGCATTATATTTTCACTTTTAAAATTTGATTGATATCAGTGGTGTACTTTGGAGAAAGATGGTCCGCGCGTAGCCGGTAGGTTTTGGCAAAGCCTTGTGTTGCCATACGAATAGTTTCCTTGCCCATGCTGCTATTAACTTTATCCATTGCTGCCATTACTCTTTTGTTTTTATCAAGGTCTGCCAGTTCAAAGATATCAGCCTGGATGCTATTTTCGGGCACCAGGTCACTTACAATTACTCCGCATTTCATAAACTTGTACCCCTCCTTGTAAATTATTCCCAGCCCTTTCAATGCATAAGCAATCAATTCAGGTGTATTGTTTGACGCCCTGGCCAGTTCAATTGTAATGGAGCGTGCATATTGTTTTTCTTCTGTTTTATGCGGGTTTGTATTAATGAAGATATTTATTTCTCTGCAGCAGCTTTTCTGGCGGCGCAATTTTTCTGCGCAGGCGGCCGCGTAATTGCTAATTGCTTCCTGGATCATGGTTATTTCAGTCGCCAGCTTACCGAAGGACCGGCTTGTGCAGATATTTTTTTTTGCAGGCGCAACAAACTCCCATTTTATAGAAGGTTTACCCCTGAGCTCACTCACCAGGCGAAGGCCCACCACGCTCATTTTGTCTCTTACCCAGTCGTCAGGTGCTTTTACCAGATCGGCCGCCGTAGTAAAGCCGTTTCGCTTCAGCAAAAGGGCGTGCTGATGCCCTACGCCCCAGATATCCCCTACTTCGGTGAATTCCAGCATTTCATTAGTAAGCCCTGAATTTGCCGCCCAGAACACGCCAGTATCGCGGTGCTTCTTCTTCGCATATCGGTTAGCCATCTTTGCAAGGGTTTTGGTAGGAGCAATGCCAACAGTAACAGGGATGCCGGTATTTTGTCGAACCGTTCGCTTTATCATCATTCCCAGCTGCAGCAGGTCCGTATAAGCCATGTCGTGCATATCCAGAAAAGCTTCGTCAATCGAATAGATTTCCATCCTGGGCACAAATTCTGCCATAGTTTTCATGACCCGGTCGCTCATGTCACCGTATAAGGTATAATTGCTGCTGAAAACCGCCGCATTAAACTTTTTGAAAAGATCAGTAATCATATGGGCAGGTGTACCCATAATAATACCGGCCTCCTTTGCTTCTTCACTCCTTGAAATAACGCAGCCATCATTATTTGACAAAACAACTACCGAGCGGCCGTGCAATTTTGGATTAAACACCCGCTCTACGCTGCAGTAAAAATTATTGCAATCTATTAAGGCATACATGCCCGTATATCTTTTGGATCAATAATAATTTTCGTCACCACTCCCCATATTTGCAGGTTCATTTCTTCTGTGATTTCAATTTCCTTGTATTTACTATTACCTGGTACCAGCCAGCATTTAATATCATTTTTTCGAAACCATTTAACTGTAAAATCTCCGTTCATTACAGCTACAACTATGTCACCGTTCTGGGCGGTTAAAGATTTGTCAACTACAAGTTTTGCTTTCGGGGGTATGAATGCATTTATCATACTTGGCCCAGAGCATTCAATTACAAATGTGGAAAGCGGGTGTTCAACCAGGACTTTGTTCAGATCAATTCTTTCTTCCATGTAGTCCATTGCCGGCGAAGGAAAGCCAGCCTTTAATTCTACCTGATAATATGCAGTTTCCATAAAAAATTATTTTTACCTCACTACAAGAA
>CAXTMV010000414.1:0-1840 GCA_964245425.1 uncultured Flavihumibacter sp.
GCCGTATACTGTTTTTCAGGATCGGTTGATTGCGCCATTACCCAGCCTGGCATGGCCAGGTATAAACACACAAAAAGTAAAATTATTTTCCTAGCCATTTAATAAACTTTTGTCTTTTAGTAAATCGAGCCTGATCTTCAGGGAAGTGATCCATACCCCCAGCAATGTCCAGCCAATAATGGCCGGGTAGAAAACAATGCGCAGGCGGCTGTCCAGGTCATCGAAATTGAGTGCCGGGTTGCCGCCTTTTCCGGGATGCAGGCTTTCCATTAGCCGGGGTAAGATCCAGATGGTGGGAAACAGCATGGCATACGCGAAAATATTGTAGACGGCACTGATCCTCGCTTTCTTATCAATATCCGTCAAGGAACCCCGCAGCACCAGGTAAGCAAAATAAATCAGCAGCGCAATGGCGGCGCCGGTTAATTTGGGTTCTGTAAAAATCTGTGTGCTGTCGGCGAATTCCGTCCAGGTATATTTGGCCCATAAGGCGCCGGTGGCATAACCCAGTACGCCGAAGAGGATGCCGATTTTAGCAAAGTTAACAGCATAAATATCGTCTTTGAGTTGCTGGGTGCGCAGGTATTTGATGGAAAAATAAAGGGAGGCCGTCAGCAGCACCATCATGCCAAACCACATGCACACATGAAAATATAAATTGCGGATGGATTCATGCAATATCTCGCGGGCTGGCACCGGAAGCAACAAGCCACCGGTAATTGTATAAACCAACAGAAGAACACAAACTATTTTCCACCAGGATTTGTGCATACCGATATTAATTATAACGCCTGCGCCCGGCAGCTGCTATTTAAGAACAAAACGGGGGTTTCAGGCGCTGCAAATGTAGTACAAACCAGCTGCAAATAAGCCTGTATCAGCTATTCAACATTCAAATTAAGCTCAGTCTTTCCATAAAAAGGGAAACAACACAATTGCCAGTGCTATCACCAGTACGTCGAGGCCGGCCAGTAAAACCACCATTGAAAGCAGCCCTCCCTGAATTACATCAGAAAAAACGATGGAAGATATGCGCATCAACAGCATCAGCTGCGGAATAATCAGCGGAAAGCCCATGATGGCCATCAGTGCCGCGTTTTGTTGTGCCCTGGCGGCAATGGCACTTAAAAAAGTAAAAACCAGGCTTAGGCTGGTGCCGCCCAGCAGGCTAATGCCTAAAAAGGGTAAGGCCCGGATAACCGGGTTGCCCAGGAAAGTGGCAAACAATAACCAGCTGGTAAGGGTCATTATCACCATCAGAAAGACATTGAAAATAAGTTTGGCAATAATAAAATGCCTGCCGCCGGCAATGGAATAGAAATACAGCATCCGGCCCCGGCTTTCTGCCAGGAAGCTCTTGGCTACTGCATTAACACATACAAATAATTGAATCATCCAAAACAACCCGTTCCAGACAGCTGCAGCGGGTTGGCCCATGGCCAGGTACAATACAAATATAGTGGAGGCCACGTATAACAATACGCCATAAAAACTATGTTGCTGGCGTATTTCCAGCAGCAGATCTTTTTTCAGCAATGCAAAAACGGGATGTTGTGTTTTGATAACAACTTATTTGCAACAAAAGTAAACAGCCTGCCATTAATTCAATTAATTTTATTTATACCTGTTGCTTATGAAAAGAACGCCCTCCATTGCCTGCCTGCTACTATTTGTTTTTATTGCCCTGGCGGCCCATGCCCAGATTATCACAATCGATAAAACAGACACGTCGGATTATGTAAAAAAAGCGGTCTGGAACGCTAACCTTGCCCTGGGGCTGGAAGTAGACAAACAAAAAACAACGCTCTTCGATGCCAGTAATTTCCTGGATGTTTTACTG
>CAXTMV010000414.1:1850-3071 GCA_964245425.1 uncultured Flavihumibacter sp.
GCTTTTTATATTTTCAGCCAGCGAGCGCTTCACCTACAACGGGCCGGACAATGAGCTGAACAAAGGTTATGTGCACCTGCGCTGGCGGCCCAGTTATAAAGCCACCCTGCATCCTGAAAGTTTTGTACAATACCAGTGGGATGATGGCCTGGGTATGATACATCGTTTTGTAGCCGGTGAAAACCTGCGCTACAGTTTCTGGCACCAGCATATGTGGCAACTGACCGCTGCAGCCGGCATTATGTATGAAAGGGAAATATGGAATTACAATGCGGTCGACTCCGCCAAAATACCGCCCAACCCCATGAACCAGAAAAGCAGTGAACTGAAACTGAACACCTATATAAAACTGGATGGTAAAGTGTCTGCCAGCAGCAATCTTTCCGTCATTGTCTTCTACCAGTCTGCCTTCAGCGATTTTGGCAGGCCGCGCATATCCGGGGTGATTAATTTTACCACCGATATCTCCAAACATTTTGCGCTGGGCATACAGTACAATGGCCTGTACGATGCCGGGCCCGTGGTGCCCATCGTTCAGTTCTATTATAATTACTCCAGCAGCCTCGTCTATAAGTTGTAAGTCCTTTTGCTGTTTTCCGCGCAACAGAACTTGACACCGGTTACGTACAGCTTACTACTTCAAATTATGGTAACAGTGCCGGCACCTGGGTTCATACATCTCCTTTTCGCCCAATAAAACCTGCCCCGTCTGGGTCGATTTCCGGTAAGAGTAATTAGCGATGTTTCCACATTTAACGCAAATGGCATGTAACTTGGTTATATAATCTGCCTTGGCAAGCAAAAAAGGCATCTGTCCGAAAGGCTTGCCGGTATAGTCCATGTCGAGCCCGGCCACAATTACCCTGATGCCGCGCAGGGCAAGCTGGTCGCATACTTCAGGCAGCTGGTCATCGAAGAACTGGGCCTCGTCAACCCCTACCACGTCCACGTCGCTGGCCATCAGCAGGATGGTTTGGGAATTGTCGATGGGTGTTGAAAGAATGGCATTTTCATCGTGTGAAACAATATTCCTGATATCGTAGCGGATATCCATACCGGGTTTAAATATTTCCACTTTCTGGTTGGCAATACGCACCCTTTTCAGCCGGCGGATCAATTCTTCTGTTTTGCCACTGAACATGGAACCGCAGATAACTTCTATCCATCCGCGGCGCTCACCAGAAAGATTGGGCTCAATAAACATGCTTTAACATAATTTGC
>CAXTMV010000415.1:0-3037 GCA_964245425.1 uncultured Flavihumibacter sp.
TTAAAAAAAAATATTTGTTGATAAATGCGAGGCTTCTAAAGGCCGCTGATGTCGATTTTGCCGAAAAACAGGTACCTGTATTTGATAATCGCTGAAAACCATTGTTGCACTTGCCTATTATTGAAAAAAATTATTTTTACTCGGACAACAGTGATTGCGATATTCGGGATATTGTAATTTGAATGAGGCGCCCGAAGGAAATCACCACATCACCAGATCCCCCCCCATTCCGACATCACAAAATCGATTGTACTGGTAAAAGCTTTTCTCTACCTTCATAAAAAAATTACCATGGCAGAACAGCAACCAGGCAACCAGCAAATAAACATAGAGATATCAGAAGAAGTTTCGGAAGGCACTTATTCCAACCTGGTGATCATTACACATTCGCATGCAGAGTTTATTGTAGATTTTGTGAACGTGATGCCCGGTACGCCCAAAAGCAAGGTAAAAAGCCGTATTATATTAACGCCCCAGCATGCCAAGCGATTCTTTAAAGCGCTCGACGATAATATTCAGCGTTTTGAAGAAGCCCATGGAAAAATAAAGGACCAGGAAATGGTAGAATTTCCGCTGAATTTCGGGGCACCGACGGCGCAGGCGTAGACCCAGTTTATAGTTCGGTCGGTGGTGGTGGGTGGAATATTCTTGCCTTTGCCAGGCGCAAAGATCTTCAAAATGATCGATCGTTGCCATGGGTCGGTATAAGATAAGGTTGTGTTCATAAATAGTAAATTTTTGAACATGCCATTTCAATCCGATCTCAAAATAGTTATTGCGATTGCGTGTGGAAGGAACCAAGAACCAACGAACGCCGGACTGAAAACTAGAGCAAACCCTGGTCAGTAAAACTAAAAAACCCTTCATTGCTAACGATGATATGGTCCAGTAGCCGAATATCAAAATACCGGGCGGCTTCTTTTATTTTTTGGGTAAGGGCTTCATCGGCCCGGCTGGGGCGTAAACTGCCCGAAGGATGGTTGTGGCACAGTACAAGGCTGACGGCATCTTCCTGCAAGGCTTTTTTCAGGATGATCCTGGGGTCGGCAACGGTTCCCGTAATGCCGCCCTCGCTGATAATCTCAAAATGATTTATTTTATTGGCCTGGTTCAGGAAAATAACGGCAAACACTTCGTGCGGGTAATCGGCCAGCAGGGTTTGCAGGTAGCGGGCGATGTCCGTGCTGCTGCTCACCTGCGGTTTTTCAAGAAATCCGGCGGCCTGCCTTCTTCTGCCCAGCTCCAGCGCAGCGGCAATGGTAATGGCTTTGGCTTCGCCGATGCCTTTAATGGCCATGAGGTCCTTTACGGAAACGCGCCCCAGTTCGTTCAGGTTGTTCTTGCCCAGTAACAACACTTCACGGGCCAGCTCAACAGCGCTTTTCTGCCGGTTGCCGTTGTTAATGAGGATGGCCAACAGTTCTGAATCGCTTAATGCACTAGGACTTTTACGAAGCAATTTTTCACGGGGCCTGTCATCTTTTGCCCATTCCTTAATTGAGTACTTCTGCTCTTGCATATCGAAAGTTAGTTCAATAATTTTAGGATAGTTATTTTCAAACACATACAATAGCGGAGTCCATTTTCCGTTACTGAAGTATCCAATACCTCTTGAAAACAAAAATCCGATTTTATGAAACGTACATCTACATTCAACAACCTGGGTGGCCTGCAATCCCTGTTTTTCTGCGCCGGTATTTATGCCGTCTCTCTTTTCTTTTCCATTTTTATCTGTTCAGCTGTGTTTTATGCTTTTAATCCCAAAAAGGCGGCCACGCAGAATGTAGCACAGTTTACAACGCCTGAAAAAGCCATGTTTGCATCGGTGGGTAAATAAACGATCCTGTTTTGCAACAGGTGGAGCAGGTTTAAATAAAGCGGATAAAACGCCGAAGGGGATTTTTATTTCTCTTTTGAAGCTTTATCTTCGCCGCACCAATCGCTCCACTTATGCACAGTATGGTAAAGATGTTCTCCGGCACCGGTTCCCAGTACCTGGCAGAAAAGATCGCACAACAATATGGCAGTCCGTTGGGTAAATGTATTACCCAAAAATTCAGCGACGGTGAGTTTCAGCCTGTTTTCCAGGAGAGTATCCGCGGAGACATGGTCTTCCTGATCCAGAGCACTTTTTCCCCTTCAGACAATATCCTGGAGCTGTTGCTGATGATTGACGCTGTGCGGCGGGCATCGGCCTATAAGGTGGTGGCTGTTATTCCTTATTACGGGTACGCGCGGCAAGACCGGAAAGACAAACCCCGCGTCGCCATCGGGTCTAAGCTGATAGCCAATATGATTGTGGCGGCAGGGGCAGACAGAGTGATTACCATGGACTTACACGCTCCACAGATACAAGGCTACTTCGATATCCCCGTAGACCACTTAGACAGTTCCGCTATTTTTATCCCTTATATTGAGAATCTGAAGCTGGAAAATCTTACCTTTGCGGCCCCCGATGTGGGAAGTGCCAACCGCATCCGTGAAATAGCCAGCTATTTCAATGCAGAAATGGTGATTTGTGACAAGCACCGCAAGCGGGCAAATGAGATAGCCAGCATGGTGGTAATAGGAGAGGTGGAAGGCAGGGATGTGGTGTTGATAGATGATATATGCGATACGGGCGGAACACTGGCCAAAGCCGCCGGCCTCTTAAAAGAAAAAGGCGCCCGCAGTGTAAGGGCCTTGTGCACCCACCCGGTACTGAGCGGGAATGCCTATGCCAATATTGAAAACAGTGTGTTGGAAGAAATGGTAGTATGTGATACCATCCCGTTGAAGCAGCAAACAGGCAAGATAAAAGTGCTAAGTGTAGCTGAATTGTTTGCCGTAGCCATCCGGAACGCCTTTGAGAACAAAAGCATCACCAGTTTATTTATACACTCGCAGCTGAGGAATAAGTAAAAAGAAACAGTAAACAAAAACACCATATAAAAATGAAATCAGTTACAATCGAAGGACAACTGAGGACCGAAACTGGAAAGAAAGCCACCCAGCAACTTCGCTCTCAGTCTCTGGTGCCCGGTGTAATTTACGGCGG
>CAXTMV010000416.1:0-2937 GCA_964245425.1 uncultured Flavihumibacter sp.
CAACGGATCGTGTAAGCCAGTACCTGATCAAAAATGTTATTTACAATCCCGATTTTTCTTCCGACAATAAGGAAGTATTTTTCCGTATTATATTATTTAAGTTGTTTAATAAAATTGAAACCTGGGAAGCGCTGAAGACAGAGTTTGGTGAAATATCATACGCTACTTATAAGGTAGACGCTTACGACAAATTCTTATTAAAACTTCTTCACGCTGGTAAGGCCATTTACTCAGCGGCATACATTATGCCTTCTGGAAAAAGTTTTTTTGGACATGAAAAAAAACATACCAATCATTTGTTTTTGATAAAAAAAATGATGCAGGAAAAGTTGCCGCAAAAACTTGAAGAAGCGACAAATATGCAGAGGACATTTGAGTTATTAAAAAGTTATTCATCCATTGGTGATTTTCTTGCTTACCAGTATGCTATTGATATCAACTACAGTAATATCACCAATTTTTCGGAGTCACAGTTTGTCGTTCCCGGACCCGGGGCCAAAAGCGGCATAAGCAAATGCTTTAGCGACCTGGGGGGCCTGACAGAAATTGAAATCATAAAGCTTATGATGGACAGGCAGGAAACGGAATTCAAAAGGCTTGGTCTGGACTTTAAGAAACTTGGTACCAGGCCACTGCAATTAATAGACTGTCAAAACATATTCTGTGAAACAGACAAATATGCTCGAATAAAACATCCTGAGATCAAAGGAAATAGCGATCGTCTTAGAATAAAACAGAATTTTGTCACCCTTGGGAAAAAAATCGATCTCTTTCTACCACCTAAGTGGAACATCAATAATCCATTTAAATAGACAAATTATGAATTTTGATGAATATCAGCAATTGGCGTTAGACAGTGAGCAAAAGAAAGGAGAAGAAGGTCTGATTATTTCCCTTCTCGGTCTTGCCGGCGAGGCTGGTGAATTATTAACTGCATATAAAAAGTACCTGCGCGATGGAGAATCGCATAAATTATATAATGCATCTATAAAAGAAGAATTGGGTGATCTTTTGTGGTATCTCGCCAATACAGCCAGCAAATTTGATTTGTCCTTAAGTGATATTGCCAAAGAAAATTTGAGAAAGGTAGAAGCCCGTTGGCTTACCGAGCAAGACCATATCGAAAGAGGTTTCAGAACCACAATGTTTTACGACACTAACTATCAAGGGAATGAACAAATTACCAGATCTTTTGTGGCAACAATTAAAGATTCATTTGAAGATGGCGTGCATGTGGCGCGAACATTTATTGACGACATACAAGCCGGCGACTATTTAACTGATAATGCCTACATGGACGACGGCTATCGTTTTCATGATATATTTCATCTTTCATACGTAGCTGTATTGGGATGGTCACCGGTCTTCAGAAAAAACATTAATCACAAACGCAGGAGTAATCCCGTAGTCAATGAAGTCGAAGATGGTGGACGGGCAGCCGCAATCGAAGAAGGCATTTCTGCATTGGTTTTCGCGTATGCAAAAGAACATAATTGGCTCGAAAATATCACTTCGCTAGATGATTCATTATTGAAAACCATCATGGCAATGGCGAATCATCTTGAAGTAAAAGACAGGCTGGCTGCTGAATGGGAGCGTGCTATCTTACAGGGTTTTGAAGCCTGGCGAAAAGTTGTGAAAAATAGCGGAGGAAAAGTGTCCGTTGATATGAATGCAGCCCAATTGAAATATGTACATGAATAAAATAATTCACTCAGCAAGAACTACAGCAATTGCGTAATTTTCTGTATGACTAATACTTATGAGCCATTTTTTAATCCCTAACTCAGTTGCAAGTTCTAATGCTTTATCCATTAGGTAGATTTGAGGAGCGCCAGAAGATAATTGGATTATTTCAATATCCGTAAACGATAAACCATCAATTAATCCAGATCCCAGTGCTCTTTTGCTGCAAATCTCCCGGCCAGATAAGTTATCTGTTTGGATTTTTCATACTGGAGGATTTCTGATTGACAAAAACATCGCTCTAAAAAATCACCCATTGAAAGTAGAGGGGCAAATTTTCTAATTTCAACCAAATCGGTTCCAATGCTGATCATTTTAGATAATTAGAATTTTAAATAAGAATGATATTATCTTTCTTCATTCTAAATAAGGCACCATTCATTATATGAAACTTAGATATTGTATAAAATAGTAATAAATATAAATACAAGTTATGGCATATTTAGGGACAGAAAAACTAAAGGAGTTAATCCGTCTGCATAAAGTTGTGGAACCGGACCGTGGCAGAGTTGTATGTGGTGCCTACGAGCTTTCTCTAGGCAATGAAATTTTCAGAACCGATTCCCCGTTAAAAAAGAAGGAATTCTTAACTAACGAAAAAGAGCAAATAACCATAAACCCAGGGCAGTTTGCACTTTTACTAACTTTCGAACGCGTAAGTATACCGATAGACAAAATTGCTTTCATTTCTATCAAAGCGCGAATTAAATTAAGAGG
Source organism: uncultured Flavihumibacter sp. (assembly GCA_964245425.1). Classification (GTDB taxonomy): domain Bacteria; phylum Bacteroidota; class Bacteroidia; order Chitinophagales; family Chitinophagaceae; genus JACMLD01. The sequence continues at coordinate 2,464 of CAXTMV010000416.1, forward strand.
TCTAATAAATGTTTCAGGTTTCCATGTTGATCCAGCATTTAATGGAAATCTGGTTTTTTCAGTTTACAATGCAGGCTCAAGTCCAATATCGCTGACAAAAGGTGAGCCTTGTTTTCTGATATGGTTCGCCCAATTGGAATTGGCGGAAGGGGAAACAACAAACTATGAAAAGGGAAATCATGAACATAAAGACCAGGACACAATTCCGCCACAATATATCGACGCGTTAATTGCTGGAGAATTAGCCTCTCCAAATGTTTTGAGTAAAAGAATTGATGACAATAAAACATCACTAGACACAAGGATTGGGTTAATTGAAAAAGAACAAACTGCGAAAGATTACCTCGTAAAGACAGCTGTTGGATTAGCGATAATAATTTTAATTAAAATCATTTTGGATTGGACAGCTTATGATAATGGGTTTAAAAAAGGCATTGAATTAAAAGAAAAAGATGCATCTGCTGTGCTGCACCT
>CAXTMV010000417.1:0-2929 GCA_964245425.1 uncultured Flavihumibacter sp.
AGAAAACCCTGTAGAAACAGGGTTTCGTTAGACTTAAACTAAATGCTTATGAGAAAACAGGGTTTTTATTATTTCTTGAATTTTACCTTGCTGTCTATATTTTGTGCGGTTTTGATGCCCTGTTTAGTACCCTCTTCCACCGCATGACGGGTATGAATCCCGCCATACACTCTTGATATCGCAATGGCATTGGCAAACTCAGTAAAAGATTTATAGGAATAACTGCCCATATCCTCCGGGCCGTTGCCCAAATCAACCAGCTGGCCTTTGTACGTGCTGTTTGTAAAAGCCACATTATCACCAAAGATACTGGTGAGTGCTGTTGCGACTGCCCCGCTGAAAGTGGCATGGTTGGCTGGAAAATCAGGATGAGGTGGTGTGGCAATATAAGGCTTCCACCAGGTAGTCGGGTCAGTAGACGGTGCTACCACCCTGCGGATAAACTGGAAGGGCCTTTCCTGCAGGTACTGGAACTTTGCTTTCATGGCGCCAATGGTCGCATCAAAAAGGGTCATACCCGTCTTGGCATACGCAAATGCGGAGATGTCGAGCGCCGGGTTTTGTTGTTCCAGCACTTGTTTGAATACGGAGATATAACTCGCCCCGCTGGGGTAACCATTCACGGCCGGATCATCATAATATTTGGCCAGCCGTTTTTGATCGTACGTCAGCGTTTTGGAGACATCATATATTTCCTTGAAATCCTTATAATAAGCAGAAGCCGGGTCTGCATCATTGTACGCGTAAGGCGTTCCCGTTACATTGTCAATGCTGCCCGCCACCATGGTGCGGGTTTCACCCCAGTACGCAAGGCCCCCGGCAATCGAGGGGTTATTATTTTCGGGCCACCAGCGGCCAGGGCTTTTATCGGTCAATACCAGGGCAGCCTTAGTAGACCAGGGGTGATCAGTGGCAGCCCGTGCGATGATTTTTTCTGATAAACTCCGTTCAATGAATCTTCCAGCTTTTGCGCCGCAGCGTTCGTTGCCGGCGTAAACGTAAACAGCGACCGGGTCATGGCAGCCAAAGCAGCATTGGCGCTTGCCGGCCAGTAATAGGATTTACCGGCCTCCGTTTTGGGCATTTGCGGCATTTCGTTTAACTGGCCTTGCAGGGTTTGATAGTCAGGCATACCTGGCACTACCGATTCATACGCCGCAACACCACAATAGGCCATGTACCGGCCGGCATTAATGCCATAGGAAGCAGGTGGCGAATACAGCAGCGGTAACTGGAGACCCAGCCATTTTTTCAGCACATCCGAAGTATAACTCTTGGTAGGTGCCGGCTGGTTACTGTTTTGCTGGTTATCGTCTTTATGACACGAAAGACTTAAGATCGATACGGTTGCCAGCAGCAGGATGGCGAGAACAGTTTTTTGTTTCATTGCGCATTAGTATTTTGTGTGTTGTAGGTGATATGCAGGAACAAAATACTTACGGTGTTGCAGGCTAAAAATTCTAATCGCTTAAATGGTTTGTTTACCGGTAATAAAGCAATTAAACCAGCTTTGTGGCGTTCAGACCCATAAAACGTTGTTGGTCTGCGATTCCTTGTTGTTTGTCTTTTTTGTGGCCTGGTGCAGCCTACCTGCAGCCTATTTGCTTACATTGTGGAAAGCAAAATGTACAGCCGTGAATACAATCAATACAAACGCGTTTATTTTTTCTTCCAGGTACCGCTTACTCCGGCACGCCGCTTTTTGGTTGGTATGGGTTACCGGATGGACCAGCTTTCTGACGATGATTTGGTCAGGATTTACGGGTCATCTTATCCGCATTGCCCTTTGGATCCCGGTCTTTCTCCTTTTTACTTATCCGGTTGCCAAGATGGCTATTCCAAAATTATTGCTAAAAGGCAAATACCTTTTATTTCTGGGCGCGCTGATTGGCTGGCTTGCAGCCGGATGGTTCCTGACCGTCTTTTATCTTAAGCATGTTTCTGCTCCTGTATTAGATCTCCTGCACTTGGCCCACGGTGATGATTATGCGTGGCAGTGTTTTCTTTGTGTAATGACTACCGGGGCTTGTTTCTGTTCCTTATCGCTGGGAAAGCAGTGGTTAGTCAAGCAGACCGAATTACTGCAGGCGCAACAGGAAAAAACAACGGCGGAACTGCAACTGCTCAAAGCACAGGTGCACCCGCATTTTTTATTTAATACCCTGAACAATATCTATTCTTTTTCCCTTGACAGATCGCCTAAAACACCGGAACTTATTTTAAAATTATCGTCGCTACTGAGCTACATGCTCTATGATTGCAAGGCGGCGGAAGTGCGGCTGGAAAAAGAAGTGCAGATCATGAGAGATTATATTGACCTGGAAAAAGAACGTTATGGTGATACCCTGGAAATATCCTGGAATGTGGAAGGGGCCACCAGCGACCATTTCATATCACCGCTGCTGATGCTTCCTTTCCTGGAAAATGCTTTTAAACATGGCGCATCGGAGCAAATTGAAAAGCCCTGGATGGGCGTGGATATATCGGTCGCCAACCAGGTTTTAAAATTCAAAATCACCAATAGCAAAAACGAATTCATAGCGCATAGCCATCACGGTATAGGTATCGGCAATGTGAAAAAACGGCTGGAATTGCTGCATCCCGGGAAATACGAATTGAAAATACATGATGAGGGAGATTTCTTTGCTGTTTCATTAATGGTTGAATTGAATGGCAACCTGTCAACTTATACCATGCAGCATGCCACTGTTGTAACTGCTCAAACAGCGCAAATTGCTCAAACAATTACCACATGAAACTTCGTTGCCTACTGATAGACGATGAGCCGCCGGCATTGAAAGTGCTGGCAAAATATATTGCTTCCCTCAATGACATGGAAATTGTGGGCCAATGCCGCAATGCCATTGCAGCGCTGGGCGTACTGCGGCACAAAACAGTGGATGTTATTTTTCTCGATATTAAAATGCCC
>CAXTMV010000418.1:0-338 GCA_964245425.1 uncultured Flavihumibacter sp.
CTTAATTTCCTGTCTTTATTTCGAAAATTTAATCTACACCTAGATCACTTGTAAACGACTTTTGGGGTGAGACTGCAAAATAGTCTACCCCAATTTTATCAACTGTAATTCCCGCTATTGCTATAAATATTTCATATTTACTGGTCAGTATGTTTCCTTTAAGAAGTTGTTGATAATTTCGTGCACAAACGGCATCAATAAATTGTCCGACTGTAACAGAGGGCCAATCATATAATGGCGTCCAGCCTATTAGGCTTTTAAATTTATGGCGTAATGTGATACTTTGAGGATCATAATTATTAGGCCTTGGCAGTAACAATCCGATTGCATTCTCAAGC
>CAXTMV010000418.1:348-2887 GCA_964245425.1 uncultured Flavihumibacter sp.
CCATTTATCGTTATCGGCAACGGTTAAATAATTTTCTATTTTATCACTCGGTTGGATAGGATAACTAATATTTTCTTTATGGTTAAGATTGCCTGCGACCGCTAGAAATATCTCGTTTCTAAGGGGCGCGTTATCGTCTTGAACGTTTAAATGTCGAGCAACTATGTCAACCATGTTTTGTATTGTAAGGATCTTTTCCGCTTCTGCATCAGGAACCTGGATTTTAAAGTAATCCTCAAATTCCATTAATAATTCAATGCTGTCAAGTCCCATAATATAAACTAGTTAATTAAAATTATACTAGCCTCAGCTTTCAAATAATATCTGGTTATCTGCATTTTTATTTGCTAAAGCTCTGCCTGCGTTTTTATATGTTCCAAAACTCGTTGATGAATTTTGTGTACAATATAATCGCTCCAGATTGTCCAATAAAAGCCAGGCTTAATCTTGTTTACATACCATGTTGTACCTTGAAGAATGGTATGGCCGTTTGGCAGTGCGGTCAATTTGAATTGTCCCTGTTGAGAGATCCAATATCCGTGCAGATGGTTTGGATGAATTTCATAGGGACTGATCTCTTTCATTGGTTCAGGCTGTTGCACTACCGAAAATTGCAAAAGCTTTGGCTTATCCCAGACTGTAATTGGTTCTGTAAAGCTGCCTGTTGAAAAATTGCAATGTCTCATAGCGCCGATACCTTGACCACTAATGGTCGCATTGATGGGATAAGCTATACCGGTTTTAAAAACAAATTCGGTAGGCTCTCTCAGCTGAGGAAATGCAACGACGCTTTCCCAAACTTTTTCCCGGGACGCATTAATTTCTACGGATGTTGTTACGGACCGCAGCTCAGCTGTAGTTTTAATATTATTTTCGAAAGCCATTAGTGTCGGAATCGATAATATTAATACAACCATCACCGTTGGCGTGCTGTTACTTATTTTATTTTTGGATAAGCGATATCCGAATACAAATCCTAAATATGTAAATATAATGCCGATGGGTGCAGCCATCGCCAGGCATATTATTCCCTCCCAGGCGAAGAATAACAATCCAACACAAAATGACAATAGGGTTAAAAATGAAATGTTCCGGAGCGTTTTCCTTGGTGTTGGATTTTTATATGCGTATATTAAAGTAGAAATAGCACCCAAAACAAAGGGTAACCAGACAAATAATCCGTACACGTAGTCTTTAAAAATATTTATTGCGAGATAAGTAAATGTCCATCCGAGTAAACAGGGAAGTGTAATCGACATTACTTTCTGAAATGTTTGTTTTCGTTTCAAAATATACATTTGTAAATAAAAGTAACCTGTTTTCCTGGAGGAATCTTAAGTGTGTTAAAACATGGAAGAATTAATTTAAGGCCGTTAATTGGTATTTCTGAATATATGGGGGGTATCGGGGCGTATATCTGTATTAATTTTAATCGCAAACCTGAGTACAAATACCAAAAATTGAGTTGATGTTAGTCCAGTCATTTATTCTTCCGATGTTATTGCCGATTTGATACCGGTCTCCCTGGATTGCTTTAATGAGGTGAAGATATTGCGTACCATTTACTTTGCACAGAACAATATCGTCCTTTTTAAGTTTTTTACCGGTCAATGGTTCAATAGTTACTAATTGTCCGGATGCTATCTTTCCTTTCATGGAATTTCCCCTGGGCCGGAACTGGAACGTTTCCACATTTTTTAATTTAGCAATATAATCACTCGCTTTAAAATTATTAGGGAACAAAATAAGAAAATTTGGCCGAACAAGTACATATCAAAATCAATATAAATTTGATTTTCAATCCCACTTTTAGAGCGGTTTTTTGCCATCGTACCATTGTTTGTGCAAGGGTCGTTGGACATAATCGGCTTGGTACGTATGTAGTGCTCAAACCCCGTAATAAATTCATATTTCAGATCGCGGAGCGCAATATCCTTTGCCGAATACTTTTTCTGAGATAAATTTTAATGTAAGTGAGCGGGGTGAAATAATTTTTAAACTGCCTGGCTTTAATACGTTAGCCATAATACGGTTATGCTCTTCTGCAAGGCCAACGAGCGTTTGACCTGTATCCTGCTTTTCTATCCCTAAATATGCATTCTTCACATTTTCAGCAGTTACTATTGCGCCGTCTGCTCGCAATTCCCGGTAATAATTTATTACCCGAATCCTGATATCTTCCAGGTAGTTGATTAAAAGTTTGAGCGTTTCCTTTTTGGCTTAGCCATGCCTTTTCCAAGATTCCAGTCATTTACATGCACAAGTGCTTTTAAAGAAATTTCTGATCTGGTGCCATTGACAAAAATTCTCAGTTATACAGGGCATTTGCCTTCCTGCATTCTGTTTTGGCGTATGGTGAAGTGCATGCCGAATGTGTTTTGCTTTTTCATTTCAAATCATTTTAAAGTGATAAATCAGCTCTTCTTTTTCAATTTCCGCGACCACTTAAAAAATGAACATTCAGCTTCAATTTCTGCTTACCAAAATAATATTAGCTTGATAGGAAGAACATTAAAGCAAATGCCCCAACAAAGGTATG
>CAXTMV010000419.1:0-2587 GCA_964245425.1 uncultured Flavihumibacter sp.
GTTTAATGCAAGTTACTGCTTATTAATTATACTGAACCGTGCCAATTTGTTAGGCTCAATGTAGGGAGCGCCTATACCAAATCCCAAAAAACTGTAAGGGCTTTTCGCAATTTTCTTTTTTAATTAGTTCAGTTAAGAGGCTCATTAAATTATTTTTTGTCAACTGTTGCCTAATAAAAACCGTCCAGGTTTCCAATAGTTATTAATAAGTAAATACTACTTTTAGGCCTTGGTGCAGTTGCATCATTATGCCTCTGGCAATAACCCCTTTAAACCTTGCATCGATATGAAAAAGTATTACCCAGTCCTTTTGGCCAAACCTGGCGAATTTTCTGCATTGGCCCATCTCTCTCAGTTAGTGAAAGAGGAAATAAGTCCGATCATTCAAGTACTTCCAGAAAGCATTGATAAGATTTTGGGGGCATTCCTTCCTGGATGGACGTTTGCCGGGAACCAGCTTTATTTGGACTTTTCGCTTTACACAGTTTTTGATCGCCGTACCAAAAATTTTATCAGCAGCTTGGTTTCAGGAGGTATAAATGTGATTGCGGTAGTGCAGCCAAACAGCGATCCCAGATATCTCACTATTATTAAGGGTTTAGTAAGCACTGGCGAGATTGAAAATGTTTGTATCCGGTTCTCAAATGGAAGTGGTGGGTTTCTAAATGTTGATAGTGACATCAGCTCTTTACTTACGACTTTAAGTTTAGGTAGAGATAAGGCTTCTGTTCTTTTAGATTTCGGCTTGGCAGAAGCTACCAACTTTAATATAATAGCCGCTCTCGCAGCCGGTACAATAACTGGGATCTCACACAACCGAGATTACATCAATATAATTATCGCCTGTAGCTCGTTTCCCGAAAACTTAACTTCCCTTACACCGCCTGGGCGGCTATACCGCCTGCCGCGTTATGAATGGTCAATATGGCAATCCTTACAAGGCCAGGGTAGATTGAAAGGCCTAATAAAATATGGGGATTATGGAACAAAATATCCATTTTTTACTGATGCAAAGTTTCAAGGAACGTGCAGCATTAAATACACTGTAGAGAAAGAGTTTATAATTTATCGAGGAGAAAAATCTGGTAATCACCCTGATGGTAATGGGCAATACATAACTTTTGCAGGTAGGTTAATTAGAACTACCGATTACCCAGGATCAACATTTTCATGGGGGGATGGAGATATTGATCGTATTGCAAATGAAGTAATGACAGACAGAAAAAGAAAACCAGGAAGTTCTGCTACTTGGGTAACTATTAGCCAAAACCATCACCTTGCATTACTTCACAGTCTTTTATAACAGGCAGTTTCCAATCAATTCGTGACTTTAGTTTTTCCCTTACAATTTTTGCGAGCTCATTTATGGTAAGGCCTTCAGATAGCGCTTCACAAAGGAGCCACGCCCGGTCCTTTTTTCTAAACCTTATCTGTTGCTCTGTCAGCACTTCAACCAATTCATTATGCCATAATAGTTTTGCTATGTAAAATCCATTTTTATCATGATTAATGGTGCCCCGTCTTTCCAACTTCAGCTTACATTTTCCTTTAAACTGAATGCATGTGTAGACACTTACCCATTTAGGTGTTGATTCAATTATTCTTTGATGATATTTGTCTTCTGTAACTATTGATAGATAGTCAAAGACTTTTGTGTATGCTTCGATTTGACCCGGTAGCCGTTGCAGGGTATCACTGGCACTTTTTATTTCGAAACCATGAAGATGGCCATTTATAACTGCCATGTCAATAATAGCTTTTGCAGCCGGTATTTGTAACTCCTCCACAACCTTAGAATGGCCATCAGATAAATATTTACTCAAATGTGTAGCCCGTAAAATTTGCCTGATATCGGCATCTCTCATACCTGCAAGTATTTATCAATTACTGATGATATATTTCAGAAGAGTAACTGGTTAGATAAATAATATTAATTCATCGTGCGTTGTCCTTTTCTTTAAAATATCTCCCCAAATAAGAAGCGATTATTGCCCCAATGGTTCCGTGTACAAAAAACTCATCCATTTTGCTGGTCTGTTCGGGTGTTAATCAAAGCCAACGTGATGGAGCTACCAGAGTGAATACACGTATGAGAATAAAAACAATTATAATAACAAAACTTACTACCAGCAGGGCTCTTTTACAAGCATGAATGGTCGCATTCATTTTGTTTTCCCTTTCCATGCTGGTTATCAGCGCATCTTCTTCTTTTTCCTCTTTCCGGCCAGGTTTTGGTACGGTGGGTTCTTTTATTTGAGAAAGATCAATTGTCGGCTGATCCATTTGAAACAGGATTAAGTTTGGACTTATAATGTCGTGTAATTAACTCATCATTAATCTGCACTGAATTGTTCCTGCTTCCACTTTGATTATTCCAAGTAATATACCACGGGGTGCCTTCCTGATGAGTTAAAGCAGAGAGCTGAAGACCGTTAAATTTCCCATACACCTCCCAAATTTTATCTAAGAAATCCAGAATATCTTTCGAGAGTGGTTTTGGATATGCGTTCAACCATGAGTCGAAAAAGAGTTCAGTAATTGGAGCACGGCCATACTTTTTTGTCTCCTGGTAAACGCTTTTCACTAC
>CAXTMV010000419.1:2597-2873 GCA_964245425.1 uncultured Flavihumibacter sp.
CCATATTTCCAGGCCTCTACCGGCTCCTCCAGCAATGGTTTTCCTGTAAGACCTAAATACCAGCCGTGAGAAATATAAACCAGCTTAATTAATTTCATAGAGGTCATTTCAACATGGTTGTCGATAGACTTCTGAATAAAATAATTTGCAATGGCTAATGAATTCTGCATAAGATAGTATTTTTTGTAAGCATAAAAATCGGCAGGATATTGAAGTAGTTATTTTACAGAGGGTACAATTTTTAATACAAAAATACTAACTATTTTAGCTTTGAGA
>CAXTMV010000420.1:0-2814 GCA_964245425.1 uncultured Flavihumibacter sp.
TTTATCAATAATAATTTTTAAATATTACTTTCAAATCTCGTTCTATCTGACTTCGTAGGCACCGCAATCTACGCCTCCTCCCATTGGACGATTTACCCCTTTTATGTCTGTCTTTGAATAAATAAGCGCAGTGCCAGCATCGATACAAGGGCTGCCGATCGCCAGCGAAAAATTCGCAACGGTGCCATCAATTGACATATTTATAAATTGCGGATTTAATATTTTATCATGAACGCCTTGCACAGCTACAGTGCCGTTGTAATAAGTATTGTAATCGTATGTTACATAAGTGCCCGCAGAAGGAGCTGTATTGCATTTGCCTCCGGTTCTGGCATACATAATATTATTTGCGATTTTTATATCGGTAGCGGACCCGGCAAAAATATCTGCGTAACCAACCATCGTCCCATTACCATATGCCGTGTTGTTTACAATATCAGTATGGTCACCTTTATAAGAATGTATTCCTGACCCGCCGTTATTAAAGCTAACATTGTTCTCAACCAGGGTACGACCACCGTACGGAGTGGGGCTTCCGTCATACGCAGTCTGATTGACATCTATGATGATACCGTTACCATCGGAAAGTGCTCTACTGCTAATCCAAGGGATAGTAGTTTTATTGCCATAGCAGATATTATTGCGAACAATATTTTTATATTTTATTATATCCGCCGCGTCGCTGTTAAATGGTGTAAGTATGCTTATTCCGCTACCTGCATACATCATATACCAGGCATTGTTATACACTTTATTTCCTTCAATCGTTGTGTAATCTGCCTGTATTGAACTAATTCCACCACCCGGAAAATCATGCACTGTACAGTTACGGATGATTACGTGATGCGGATTTTTTGAACTAGTCCCAGAACCTCCTATATTAAAACCATTGGTATTATACTTAGCGTCGGGCGCACCGCCTGCAAGAGCTGCGTTATAGGCAGCAAAAGCATCACTATACATAATGTTGGCGTTATCGCCCTGCAATTCAATTCCTTCCACATCAATATAAGATGCGTTAATGGAAAAGGCATTCCAGCTGTTTCCTGATATATAAATTTTAGGAGTTTGTGCCAGGTATGCCTTAATGGTAATATAGGCATGATCCGCACCTGACTTTGTAATATTAATTGACTCTGTATAAGTACCGTTCATTATAAAAACGGTGTCGCCCGCAGCCGCAGCATTAATACCTGTGCTAATATTTTTGAATGCTGCAATAGCAGACAAACCTGTATTTCCTTCTGCTCCGGCGGTCGCCGATACATAGTAACTTTTACCTGTAGTAACTATCGATGCCGTTACTGGAGTTATAGCTCGATTATCTTTTTTACAACCTCCTATCAAAAGGATGAACAAAAGAACTAAAATCCAAAAGGAAAAGATTATTGATTTCATTTGGCAAGTTTCCTTTCGTTATAAATTATCAGCAGGTTTCAGCAATAATATTAAATCACTTAAATTACGGGAGCCCAACCCTTTTCATAATCCCTATTCCATAATCGCATGGCTTCGGCATCATTGAGGATATGCCCATTGGACGAATCGCATTTTAATACCCGCCCAACCCGGTAGGCGATGTTGCCCAATTGTGGAAGCAAAGTAGATTTATGACCTTCTGCAATAGGAGCATTGATGGGTTCAATACCACGGATAGCCTGCACAAAATTTAGAAGGTGTTGACCATCTAATTTTTCCAGCGGACTAACTGTATTTGCTGGATCATATGACGTATCATCTTTAACTTCAGAAACCAACTTGTTGTTTGTATCAAATATTTTATATCCGTTAGCTCCCGGATAAACAATTGTCCCATTATCGCCATAAAAAATAACGCCACGTCCGCTTCCTTCAGAATTATAGCTATTGCAGCTACGTCCCTCCCACGTACAGGAGGTATTATTAGGAAAATTATAAGTAATCGTTTGTGTATCGGGGGTTTCCCAATCATCCTGAAACTGAAAACGGCCACCAGCCGAAACCACCTGGCTGGGAAAATCAACGTTTAAACCCCAACGCATTACATCCAATTCATGCGTACCATTATTAAGCGCTTCCCCAGTACCCCAATGCCAGAACCAATGCCAATTATAATGAATTAGATTGCTGCGATAATCTTTTCTCGGCGCGGGACCTTGCCATAAATCATAATTAAGATTTAACGGAACCGGAACAATAGAGCCTTTGCCAATAGATTTACGGTTATTAACATACCAACCCCGGGCAAAATATACACGGCCAATAGCTCCATTGTGCAGTTTTGCAATCATATCTTTCACATTGAGAAAAGTACGACGCTGACTGCCCATCTGCACCTTAAGGTTGTACTTTTGAGAAGCCGCTACCAACAGCTCACCCTCGCCTGGATTATGGCTACATGGCTTTTCAACATACACATGTTTGCCGGCTTGTAGCGCCATGATAGCGGCCGGTGCATGCCAGTGGTCTGGTGCTGCAATTACCAATCCATCGAAATCTTTCTTTTCCAATAGCTTGCGAATATCAGTGAAGGCCTGTGGTCTCTTTCCAGTGATCTTCTCGATTTCTGAAATTGTTTTGTCCAGCACTTTGCTGTCTGGATCACAGATATAGGCTATTTCAACACCCGGTATTTTGGCAAAAGTTCTTGAAAGAAACATACCACGACTATTGGTACCCATAAAAGCCAATACTACTTTATTACCAGGTTTTCCTTTAAAATAGCGCGCACTGCCAGACAATGCAGGTGACAGCAACATAGTAGTCCCAGCCAGTGATAAATCCCGGATAAAATGTCTTCTATGATAAATTATATGCATAAAATTTGTTTAGTAG
>CAXTMV010000421.1:0-2719 GCA_964245425.1 uncultured Flavihumibacter sp.
GATAATGTTGTATCATTCCAAGTTTTGAAATCATGTATCGTTTTTTATAATTAATTTCAATATGGGGTGAAACCCCGGGAATTATAATTTTACATTTAACTAAAATTAAAAGTAGTTGAAATGGTACGAGTGTTGCTTATCATTAACCTGTTAACTATTTACAGCATAGCAAACGCGCAGACTTTAGACGATAAGTCCAGCGCAAATAAGATATTATGGTATAATCGACCAGCGAATAACTGGAATGAAGCCCTGCCGCTGGGTAATGGCTATCTTGGGGCAATGATATTTGGGGGTGTATTTATTGAGAGACTTCAACTGAACGAAAGTACACTTTATTCAGGCGAACCGGGTACCACTTTTACAAACATAGATGTCAGAAAGGACTTTCCAACTATATATCAAATGATGAAAGAAAGAAAATACGGAGAAGCACAAAAGTCAGTAATTAAAAATTGGCTAGGCCGTAACAACCAGTGTTATCAACCCTTAGGAGATCTGATAATAAAAATGGATCACGACACCATTATAAAAAATTATAGACGGCAATTAGATATAGAACATGCAGTATCCACAGTTAGCTATGATGTTCATAAAACACGTTATACCAGAGAATATTTTGCATCCTATCCCGCGCACGTAATTGTTATTCGATTAACCGCGAAAGGCAATAGTAAAATAAACGCAAATATTCAACTTACGACACCGCATCTTCCGGGGCTTCATTACATGCATTCTAAACAGTCACTAACTTTATTGTCGCAAGCGCCAGGCTTCGTAGTGCGACGCACGTTAAACGACATTGAAAATATTAAGGATACATATAAATATCCTGAAATATTTGATAAAGACGGCCTTCGCTTGCCCTATGCCAAACAGGTTTTATATGGATCGGAGGTTGATAATCGGGGTATGTTTTTCGGTGCGACAGTACAACCATTGACTTCGGATGGTAATGTTCGATACCAAAACGATCAATTGCTAATTAGGAACGCAACAGAAGTAGTGTTATTGGTTACTGCCGCTACCAGTTTTAATGGATTTGATAAAAGCCCTTCCAGAGAAGGAAAACTACCAATCGAACTTATGCGAGATTTTATAAAAAATGCATCTTCGTCGACTTATGCAGGACTGTTACAGGAACATGTAGCAGATTATCAAAATTTATTTGACCGTGTACGACTAAGCGTTGCTGCATCAGGAAAACAGTCTAAATTACCTACGGATAAACGCGTTGCGTTATTCAAGAACAACAAAGATCCTTCATTGGTCGATTTGTTTTTTCAATATGGGCGCTATTTGATGATTGCAGGTTCCCGTCCTGGCGGTCAACCATTAAACTTACAGGGTATCTGGAACGACAGCATAATCCCCCCGTGGAATGGCGCATACACGATGAATATTAATACACAGATGAATTATTGGCCGGCCGAAGCCACAAACTTAATGGAATGCCAGCAACCCTTTTTTAAAGCAATTGATGAATTGGCTAAAAATGGTCAAATTACCGCTGAAAAAATGTACGGGATGCATGGTTGGGTGGTCCATCATAATACAGATATATGGCGGCATACGGAACCGGTGGATTTTTGTCGGTGCGCATTTTGGCCCATGGCTTCGGGATGGTTGATGAGCCATTTGTGGGAACATTATTTATTCAGCGGTGACACCATTTTTTTAAGGTCGAAAATATATCCTTTGCTAAAAGGAGCGGCAGCTTTTTTTAATGATTGGATCGTAAAGGATAAGGACGGCCATTGGGAGACACCTATTGGTCTTTCGCCGGAGCAAGGATTTATATATAACCATGACCAAATTGCGGCGTTAAGCCCAGGGCCAACTATGGATATCTCTATTATTAGAGAAACTTTTTCGCGATTGATTCAAGCTGCTGGTATTTTAGGGGTCATCGAGGATTCGCTTGTCGACGCTGTTACCGAAAAGACCGCTCACCTGTTATCTTTTCAAATAGGACGATACGGCCAACTTCAGGAGTGGGCTGATGATTTTGAGGACGAGGACGCACAACACCGGCACGTCTCACATCTATATGGGCTATATCCAGGTAACCAAATCAATCCCTGGGATAATCCTGAATTAAGCGAAGCAGCAAGTACAGTTCTTGAACGAAGAGGAGATAAAACAACAGGATGGGCCATGGGGTGGCGTATCAATTTACAGGCACGCTTGTTAAATGCTGCAAAAGCATACAAGCAACTAGAAAATCTCTTAGTATTGGTAAAGGGTAATGAAATCAAAATGCAAGGTGGCGGTGTTTATCCGAATTTATTGGATGCTCATCCTCCGTTCCAAATCGACGGCAATTTCGGTGCCGTAGCGGGTATTACAGAAATGTTACTCCAAAGTTACGCTGGGGCAATTGTAGTACTTCCTGCATTACCCAAACAATGGCCGAATGGAAGCGTGTCGGGCTTAAAAGCTCGTGGCGGATTTACCGTAGATTTTGCTTGGAAGAAAAGCCGTTTAAAATCTGTTAGAATAATTTCTGCCATTGGAGGTAATTGCAGATTGAAGCTGGCATATCAAATAGATAAGGCCTCGGTTTCTTATGCGAAAGCAAAGGGTATGAATAGCAATATTTTATATTCAACTATTCAACCCGGCGGTTTTCAGAGAGAACAAAACAGCAAAGTATTTTTAAGTACGAATGCCTTTAGATTTATATATGATATTGCTACTATCCCTGGCGAGATTATTA
>CAXTMV010000422.1:0-2679 GCA_964245425.1 uncultured Flavihumibacter sp.
CGATATGCTCTGCCTGCCCGGTGACATACCCGGCGCCATTGACAAAATTAAAATCGCTATCAAAGAAAACAAACTCGGCTGGAGCGATATCGATCTCCACGTAAAAAAAGTATTGCTGGCAAAATACCAGTATGGCCTTGCCAGTTATACACCGGTAGAGACTTATCATATTACAGAAGACCTGAACGAAAAAATAGCCGCAACCAAAAAATGGGTGGCAGAAAATGCACTTACCTTGCTGCGCAATGATGAGCCATTGCTTTTTCCTTTGCCGGCCACCACCAAAAAAAGAGTCGCCTATGTTGGTTTCGGTCTTATGCAAGACAATGCTTTTGCCCAACGAATGCGCACGGATTACAAGGCACACACTTATTATTTTGATTACACGCTGGATAGTAATAAAGCTTCAGCCATTCTGCAGGTGCTGAAAAACCGGTACGATGTGGTGATCATCGGGCTGCACAATTATGCCCGTTTTCCGGCCAATAATTTTGGCATCAGCAATGCGGCACAGTCGCTTATCCTGCAATTACAGCAACAATTCAGTACGATCACGCTGGCATTTGGCAACCCCTACGCCATCAAAAATTTCTGTGCGGCAAAAACACTGATTGCCTGTTACGAAGATGATGATATTGTGCAGCAGACAGCCGCAGATTTACTGAACGGACGCTTTACGGCCAAGGGCCGCCTGCCGGTTACCGTTTGTTCTTCACTGTTATACGGTGCAGGTATTACGCCTGTGCATCTTTTATCTGACATTGCACCGGCATTGGCGGGGTTCAATGCTGCCCGCCTGAATATTATCGATTCCATTGCAACAGACGGTATAAAAAAGCATGCTTACCCCGGCTGCGTGGTGCTGGTTGCCAAGGATGGCAAAGTAGTATTCGATAAGTCTTATGGATACCTGACTTACGACAGCGCACAACCGGTATACCGCGAAACCATTTATGACATGGCTTCCGTAACCAAAATACTGGCTACCCTGCTGTCGGTCATGCAATTGTATGATGCAGGTAAGATCAACCTGCAAAAGACATTGGGCGATTACCTGCCCTGGACAAGGGGAACCAATAAACAGGGCCTCAAAATATGGGATATCCTCTTGCACCAGGCCGGGCTAAAATCTTTTATTCCTTTTTACAAAGAAACGGTCGACAGCAGCAAGATTGACCTGGTATCCGGCAGGTTTTTCTCTAACAAACCCGATTCGCTGCATTCCGTACGAGTGGCCGATAATATGTTTATGCGCAGCGACTGGACGGATACCATTTACCAGCGTATTCTCAAAAGCCCGGTAGGACCGAAAGGTGAATATGTATACAGCGACAATGATTTCATCTTCCTCGGAAAAATGGTGGAGGCGATCAGCGGGCAAACACTTGACCAATATGCCAAGCAGCATTTTTATGATAAACTGGGCCTGTCTGCTACCGGTTTTAAGCCGCGGGATCGATATCCGCTGAGTTATATCGCCCCTACAGAAAAAGAAAAAGGATTCCGCAACCAGCAATTATGGGGCGATGTGCACGACCCGGGTTCGGCCATGTTTGGCGGGGTTGCCGGGCATGCCGGACTGTTCAGCAATGCATATGATTTGTCTGTATTATGCCAGATGCTGTTGAACGGCGGCAGTTTTAATGGCCAGCAATTCATCAAAAAACAAACCATCAGTTATTTTTCGGAATACCACAGTGCCAATAGCCGGCGTGGACTGGGTTTCGATAAGCCTGAAAAAGACAATGCCAGTAGGAAAGAACCTTACCCCGCCTTATCTGCCTCGCCGCAAACCATTGGGCATACCGGCTACACCGGCACCTGTTTCTGGATAGATCCAAAGTACCACATGGTATTCATTTTCCTGTCGAACCGGGTATACCCCGACGGCGGCAACAATAACAAGCTATCGACCATGAACATACGCCCAAAGATTTTAGAGGCCGTTTATAAGGCCATGGATTAATGGCTGCTGCCTGATGTGGTAAGGTCTGATTTCCGTTGCGCAGAAGGCGAATCGCCGGGCAAACCAGATCAGACATCACCACAGCAGGCATTAATTCTTCACGCCCGGATAATTCCTCACCAACTCAAATTCGTATTCCTCGTTTAGCTTAAGCAGGCGGATTAAATTATGCAGTTCGATAGAGTCATTGCTGTCTGCATATACCTGATCGTGGGCCAGTAATACCAGTTGACCCGGCAGGCGCGTCTTATGGTGCGCAAATACACTGTCGATCTGCCGAAGCAGGTCGCTGGCTGAATTCTCCAGCGAAAGATCCGAAGGGTTATAATGCCATTCCAGGTCCCAGCCCATAATCGCAAACCCGGCCTTCTGCAGGGAATCTATCGCCTGCCGGCTTTTCCTGAGATCCGTATATTGAAGCGTATCGATGCGCCAGGCGTTACGGCCGGGCGTACGGCATACATTATTATCCAGTTGCAGGCTGTCCTGGCTGCGTTTAAAATCACTAACCACCGAGTCAGGCTGGTTATACCAGGCTTCAAAATGGTTATGTGCAGCATGGGTATAGCTGTGGTTACACAGTTCAATCTGCGTGGCCATTTTCAGGCTGTCCCAGGTTTGTTGCTGCCCCGCACTCGCAAATACATGTTCACCCACAATGAAAAATGTTACCGGCATTGCCTCCTCCTGCATAATATGCAATACTTTTTGCG
>CAXTMV010000423.1:0-2677 GCA_964245425.1 uncultured Flavihumibacter sp.
CGCCTGACCCTGTTACAATTATTGGAAGACCGGTACGGCAAGAAAAGTATCATCGTAACATCACAACTGCCAATCGCCAAATGGCATGAGTACATTAATGACCCAACCCTTGCTGATGCAATTCTTGACAGACTGACAGCCGGTGCACACCGGATAGAACTAAAGGGAGAATCACTACGAAGAAGAAAAACAAAAGCAAATCAATAACCAATTGTACTTTTATCCATCATTTAAGCTCTTACAACTATTGCCAAACTACCCGCTGGGTCAACACCCAGGAATGGTGGGTCAACATGACGAGAATCTGCACCTGTTAAAGTAAGCAAGTATAATTATTCCTTGTTAGAATAGTCAGTGAGATAAAATATAAACAACAAAGCCCTCGATTGAGGGCTTTGTTGTTTTACGAGGCAAAAGCTTTTTTTACCTGGAATCGTTGATGGATGATCTTTGCACGGGAACAAAAGTATGAAGGCTGTCAGACCAATTATTGTAAAATAAAATATCCAGTGCATTACCCCTAACGGGCGAAAAAAGACAGATAGTGAAACCAGTAATGAAACCAATACATAAAAAAACCCGTAATTAATTGTATTACAATCAACTACGGGCATTTCTCAGCTGTAGGGGGAGTACTTGAACTTAATTATTTGAACAACCTTCCTAGGCACCTTTTATCGATAACACTTTGATTATCCGATGTATTTATTGTCTGCTTTACATTATCGATATAAGCCAATTAAAGAAAAACGGGCAACTAAACGGGCAACTGGCTCCCTCTATCCTTACCTTTATCAAAATTGATGTATGGGCGCTGTAAACTTCTACCTAAAAGCTGCAGAAAAGAAGACTGGCAGATCGCTAATCTATCTAAAGTATAAATACAACGGCCGGGTTTTGGTCTACTCATTTGGCCAGACAATCGACCCGCAGAACTGGAACAGCGCGAAGCAGCGCGCTAAGCTTAATACGGCCACAACAGGGGACGGAAAACACAAACTCAATGATTTGCTCCATACTTTGCAAAATGTCTGTCTTGGAGCTTACAATGAAGAACTGAAAACAGGTATTCCGGCCACTGGGCAGCTCAAAGCCCACCTTGATGCATTTATTGAACACAACAAGGAAGAAAAGGACCGTAAAAAAGGGCCAACCCTATATGCGCTTATCAAAAGATTTGTCGATGGCGAAATAAAAAATAAGGGCAAGGACAAAAGCAAAAGTTCATTAAACAATTACAGGTCCGTACTTATTCACCTGCAGGAATTCGAAAGGCAAATCAAAAAACAGGTGAACTTTGATACAATAACACTGGATTTCTTTTATCAGTATGTTTCATTTCTAAAATCTTATAAGCCTTCAAAAAAGGATCCCGGTCCGAGTGGGGAAGTAGAAAGAAAATCGCCAGCAATGAAAGGGCTGTCGCAAAATACCATTGCAAAAGACATTCGTTTGCTTAAAGTATTCATGGGCGAGGCAGTTGACTTGGGTTACACCTCAAATCTTCAATTTAAGCATAAGAAATTTACTGTAACAGAAGAAGACACAGACGCTGTTTTTCTAACTGAACAAGAGATAATTAGTATTTATAATCATGATTTTTCGGGTCACAAAAAATTAGAACGGGTAAGAGACCTTTTTGTTTTTGGTTGCTTTACTGGACTTCGATATAGTGACTACAGTAATATTCGAAAAGAAAATATTATCACTCGTGACGAAGAGATTTACGTTAAAATAGTCACTCAAAAAACAAGTGAACTGGTTATCATTCCATGCAATCCGATTATACAAAAAATATTTGAAAAGTATGACGGCCAGCATAACAGCTTGCCCCGTGCTTATTCCAATCAAAAATTTAACGATTATGTGAAGGATGTATGCAGGCAAGTGGGCCTAATTGAAGTGGGCAGACTGGCCACACAGCCAAAAATGGAATTATGGGAATCTGTTAGCTCACATACCGCACGTAGAAGCTTTGCCACAAATCTTTACCTGGAAGGTTTCCCGACAATAGACTTAATGAAAATTACAGGTCATAAAACTGAAAAAGCGTTTTTGAAATATATCCGGGTCAGCAAACTGGATACGGCGAAACGGCTTAACGATCATATTAAAAGAAATTGGAGCTCAAAAATTTTGAAAATAGCCGGTTGATCCGTATTCCTCCGACCAACTACACCTTTGATGTTTAAGTGGAATGCTGTATGATTAAGATGTCTTCCATCGATGAGGAAGCAGTTCGTCGATTTTGTTGACAGGATGATCTGCTATTCGTTGCAACACGCCTTTGAACCAGCCATAAGGCTCAATACCATGCATTTTGCAAGTGCCCAGCAGGCTGTACAACATACCGCTACGTTTAGCTGCCTCGTGGGAGCCGGCGAACAAATAATTCTTTCTGCCAATGGCCACAGGACGGATGCTGTTTTCAACGGGATTGTTGTCAATATTGAGCATGTCGTTTTCAGTGTAGCGGGATAATTTTTCCCAGCGTTCTATGCTGTACGCCAGTGCTTTGCCCACCGCACTTTTCGGAAGTGTCTTTACATATTCATCTTTCATCCAGTTGCTCAGCGAGTGGAGTATTGGAACGGATTGTTCCCGGCGGATAGTTTTTATTTTATCAAAAGATAAATGTTGTTCCTTACAATCCCGTTCAATGGCATACAGCCGCTGG
>CAXTMV010000424.1:0-2661 GCA_964245425.1 uncultured Flavihumibacter sp.
CTTATCCAGCAATATTTTCAAAGAACTAACCTATAAAACATCAAGACGCTACTGAATCAAAATGTAAAATAAGGAATGAGCATTCAGCAGGATACATCGCTTATCAATGAAGATCTGGCGCCGGTTCCGGAAAACAAGCGCACCTGGGGCACCTGGAACTATGCAGCCCTCTGGATCAGCATGAGCCTTTGCATACCCACCTATATGCTGGCCAGTTCGCTGATACAGGGTGGCATGAACTGGTGGCAATCCATCCTGACCATTTTTTTGGGCAATGCCATTGTACTGGTGCCTATGATTTTAAACGGGCACGCGGGTGCCAAATATGGCATCCCCTTCCCGGTGCTGGCCAGGGCCAGCTTCGGTACCAGGGGCGCCAATATACCGGCCATGCTCAGGGCCATTGTAGCCTGCGGCTGGTTCGGTATCCAAACCTGGATTGGCGGCGCATCGCTGTATAATATCTTACGTGCCTGGAACCCTTCGCTGGCAGCCATTAACAGCAGTTCGCTGTTTCCGCAGGCAATTCCCTTTACCTGCTTCTTCCTGTTCTGGCTGCTGAACATGTTTATTGTTTACCTGGGTACCGACAGCATCCGGAAACTCCTCGTTTTTAAAGCATTCTTTTTACCCGCTGCTGCACTGGCTTTATTGTATTGGGCCATTTCGGCTGCACATGGCCTGGGTCCGATATTAAAACAACCGTCGAAGTTTGCGGACAGCGGTTCATTCTTTGCTTATTTCTTTCCCGCACTCACTGGCATGGTGGGTTTCTGGGCTACGCTGTCTTTGAACATTCCTGATTTTACACGCTATGCAAAAAGCCAGCGCGCCCAGGTAAGGGGACAGATCATCGGGCTGCCGCCCTCTATGACCCTGTTCGCCTTTATCGGGGTGGTGGTTACCTCCGCCACCACCATTATTTATGGCCACCCCGAATGGGATATTGTGCAGCTGGCGGGCAAATTTGAAAACAAACTGATGGTGAGCTTTGCCATGCTGGGTATTATCCTGTCTACACTGGCCACCAATATTGCCGCCAATATCGTGAGCCCGGCCAATGATTTCTCCAACCTGGCACCCGATAAAATCAGTTTTAAACTGGGCGGCTACATCACAGGTATCATTGGCATCCTCATCTTTCCCTGGAAACTGATTGCGGATCCCAACGGTTATATTTTTACCTGGCTGATCGCTTACTCCAGCCTGTTAGGCCCGGTGGGCGGCATCATGATTGTCGACTATTTCTTTATCCGGCAAAAAACACTTGCCAGCGAAGACCTGTACCGGCACAATGGCAGTTATCGGTATGCCGGTGGTTTCAATCAGAAGGCGTTACTGGCCTTGTTCCTGGGCATACTGCCCAATGTGCCCGGTTTTCTGCTGCAGGTTAAATTATTATCTGCTAATACAGTTCCGGCCTGGATTACCGGCTTGTACAACTATGCCTGGTTTGTAGGGTTTTTTGTAAGCGGTGTTGTATATTTAGTATTGATGAAAAAGAACAGGTAAAATATTGGATTTAAATCTTTGGGGCATCATTCAAAATTTAAAATTCAACATTTAAAATAGTTTCATGTCGATGTTAATCAAAAACGGAAGAATCATTACCGCTGCAGATGATTATACAGCAGATATATTTATTGAAGGCGAAACCATTTCCGCCATCGGTAAAAACCTGCCGGCAAAAGCAGGTAAAGAAATAGACGCTACCGGCAAACTGATCTTTCCCGGCGGCATCGACCCCCATGTACACCTGGACATGCCTTTTATGGGCACTTTCAGCAGTGACAGCTATGAGACGGGTACACGTGCAGCTTTATTCGGGGGCACCACTATGGTGATCGATTTTGTACTGCAGACACAGGGCAAATCTTTACAGCATGCATTGAACGACTGGAAAAGCAGGAGCGACAATAATTGCGTGGGCGATTACAGTTTCCACATGGCCGTGACCGATTTTAACGAAGAAACCAAAAAAGAGATCAGGCACTTTATTGAAGAAGAAGGCATCGTTTCTTTTAAAACCTTTATGGCGTACAAGGGCGCCCTGATGATCGACGACCGGCAGATGATTGGCCTGATGGAAGAAGTAAAAAAATGCGGGGGCCTGATCAATGTACATGCTACCAATGGCGATATGATCGACTACCTGGTGGCCAAGCACCGGGCAGAAGGGAAATTATCACCGCTGTATCATTACCTGTCGCAACCCGAAATTACCGAGGCCGAAGCCAGCGAACGTTTTGTAGATATGGCCAGCTATACCGGCTGCCCCGGGTATATTGTTCACCTCACCTGCGAGGGCGCCCTGAATGCCGTACGCAATGCCACCAAAAGAAACCAGAAAATGTTTGTGGAGACCTGCATACAATACCTGGTACTGGACGCTTCTTTATACGAAAACGATTTTGAAGGCGCCAAATGGGTGATGAGCCCGCCGTTGCGCGAGAAAAAAGACCAGGCGCATTTATGGGCAGGCATCAACCAGGGCCTGGTGCAGGTGGTGGCTACCGATCACTGCCCTTTTAAATGGGAACAAAAATTATTAGGCAAAAACGATTTTTCTAAAATACCCAATGGCCATCCTGCCATTGAAAACCGGATGGAACTGTTGTACAGCGAAGGCGTGGCCAAAGAAAAGATCTCCCTGAATAAATA
>CAXTMV010000425.1:0-2585 GCA_964245425.1 uncultured Flavihumibacter sp.
GTCTTGTTTACTGAACATACCGTATTATTTACAGAAAGATAAGTTTATTTTTTAACGCCTTTTTCCTGTAGCCTGCGCACCAGTTTTCTGACCAGGAACCGGGGAAAAAAGCGAATGGAAGTGGCTGCTACCGTATTCAGGAATCCGTCGATGGCAACTACCCTCCCCTTCATCATGCTACGATAGCCAAAGGCGGCCACGGAGGCTGCTGAAACCTCATTCTTTTCTATCAGCCTGTTTTTTTGCAGGGAAGCGGCGTCCAGGAAACCGGTATCGGTGGGGCCGGGGCACAGGATAGTAACGGTGATGCCGGTACCCGACAATTCATCGGAAAGGGCTTCCGAAAAACTCAATACAAATGCCTTGGTTGCAAAATAAACGCTCATCAGCGGTCCCGGTTGAAATGCTGCGGTGGAGGCTACATTCATGATTTTTCCTTCCCGCTTTTCTAACATGGCCGGTAAAAACAACCTGGTTAAATGGGTAAGGGCCGTTATGTTAAGGTTAATCATCTGTAGTTGTTTGTTCCAGTCAGTACCGGAAAAAAAACCAAAATCACCAAAACCGGCGTTGTTGACTAAATAGTAAATGAAGAGATTATTTTCTTTACAATAGGCAATTACTGCGGCGGCATTTTCAATAACAGATAAATCAAAAGCCAGTACATGCACCTGTACGCCATGCGATTTTCTTATATTGGCTGCCAGCTCCTGCAGTTTCTGCTCGCTTCTGGCAACCAGTACCAGGTCTGTTTTATCTGCCGCAAACAGGCTGGCCAGTTCCAGTCCTATGCCACCGGAGGCACCCGTTATAAGCGCTGTTTTTGCCATAGTAGGTTATTGCTGATGTTGGGATGCTGTGATTTTTTGATTGGCCTGTTCGATACTGAATAGATCCCCAAAATCACGCGCTTTCAAAATCAAAAAATAGTAGTTCATTTAAGTGCGGTCTGTATTTCTTTGCCTGTGGGTTCTATACCGGAAGCGAAAAATCCTACCAGCATTCCTTCTTCGTTGACCAGGTATTTACAGAAATTCCAGGAGGGGGCCTGGTTATTCCAACCGTTCTCCGTTGCATGGGTAAGCCACTGAAAGATCTTGTTCTGATCCTGGCTGATCACCACGGTGCTTTTCTGTGCCAATGGAAAACGGACGCCAAAATTTTTTTTACAAAAACTGGCAATCTCCCCATCTGTGCCCTGTTCCTGTTCTTTAAAATCATTGGCAGGAAAACCAATGATCAGCAGCCCGGGTGCAGCCTGGCTATATAATTGCTGTAGTTGATCATACTGTGCCGTATAACCGCAGGAAGAAGCCGTATTCACCAGTAAGATCTTTTTTCCTTTCAGCGATGCCATATCCAGCTGGGTGCCATCGTTTAACACAGCCTTCAGCGAATAAAAAGAAATGGGCGGTATTATTTTATCGTGGGTAATGACCTGCCGGTTTTTATTGGTCAGTTTGTTCATCCATACGATCATCGGGTAAAAGGTCTTTAATATTTTCTGGCGGCCGGTCATATTCGATGCGTTTCTGTTTACGATCATTGTATATCCTGCAAATGCAATGATAAGCATTGCCAGCACAAGAAAAACATTCCGGAGCGCTCGCCACATAATAATTAATTGGGGGATTTTGGGAGGGTGTGATTTTTGTGATTTGCTGAAGGCTGTGGTAAAATACATCACAAAATCCCAATATCAGCCATCTCAAAATAGTTGATTTTACGATTCTTTTTCTTCAATCATGCTGATGATCTCTTTTCCCGTTGGTTCAATGGCCGATCCAAAAAAACCGGTCAGCATGCCCGCTTCATCTACCAGGTATTTGCAGAAGTTCCAGGTGGGTGGCTGGCTGTTCCACCCGTTTTCAGCCGGTTCGGTGAGCCAGTGGAAAATACTATTCTGAAATCTTTTGGGCGTCACCACGCTTTTTTTCATAATAGGAAAGCTAACCCTGAAATTTTCTTTACAGAAGAGGGCAATTTCTTCATCATTGGCTTTTTCTTCTCCGAAATCATTGGTGGGGAAGGCCAGTACCACCAATTGATCGCCGTATTTCTTAAATAACTGCTGCAGCTGGTCGTATTGCTCGGTAAAACCACAACCAGAGGCGGTATTGGCCAGCAATACCTTTTTCCCTTTCAGGGTTTTGAAGTCGAGCAAAGTTCCGTCACGCAATTCGCCATATAAGGAGTAAAACGATATGGGCGCTGCAATGGCATCGTTCTGCAACACCCGCGATTTGTTTTTCGAAACCCTGGATAAACGTACGTAGGCCGGGTAAACGATCTGTAAAAATTTTTGCCGGATGGTCATATAAGATATCGTTGGACACTCAACTTAATAAATTTGGAAGAATGTTCGGGGATTTGAATCTCCTCATTTCAGCAATCGTTTAAACAGACCCAGTCTTCCTTTAAAAGGGGGGTATTTTATATCCGGGTCAAACCATGCGGGGGTTTTCAGCACGATGCGCCCCGGGTATCTGTATCTATAACAAAGCTTATTAGCCGGTTCTGTCAGGGCTTGTTTGGCGCACCGTTCGTTTATACCTGTAACGGCTGTTGGTACCATAAAAATACGC
>CAXTMV010000426.1:0-2583 GCA_964245425.1 uncultured Flavihumibacter sp.
ATCCAATATACAATCTTTTAAAAAAGAAGCCAATAAAGTACAATTCGTACTGGGTAAAGGCCTGCTGCAGATCCGGTTCTGCCTGGAAGACCTGGTACAGGTACGTTATACCCTGCTTGATTCTTTTCCTGAAATTTCATCGCTGGTGATCAGCAATGCATTTGTACAACCGGTGCGTTTTGGGGTGGAAGACCGCAGCGACGACATCCTAATCAAGGCAGCCAAGCTTTGGTTAAAAGTAAGTAAAGGCAATGCTGCCATCAGCTATCTGGCGCCAGGCGGCCAGGCCATTACCGCAGAATACGGCACAGACAACAGGGCCATGCAACAGCAGGAAGTGGCAGGCATCTCTACCTATAGTTGCAGTACGCAATTCAATTCGCCTGCAGACGAAGCGCTGTACGGGCTGGGCTGCCATCCCATCGATTCTATGAACATCAATTACAAGGGCCGTAACCAGGATATGACGATCAAGTATTTAACAGGTGCCATACCCGTGCTGTTGTCTACCAAAGGGTTTGGCCTGATGTGGGACAATTATGCCGCCTCCAAATTCTATGGTGCAGAGAATGATAACACCGCCTTCAAATATGTGTCAGAAAGCGGTCGCCAGGTAAACTATTATTTTTTTTACGGACCTTCTTTTGATCATATTATAGATTTGTACCGACAGGCGACCGGCGCCGCACCCATGTTTCCGAAATGGGCTTACGGCCTCTTCCAGTCGCAGGACCGTTATATGCGGCAGGACGAGATCCTCAGCGTAAAAGATAATTACCGAAACAATCATATACCCGTAGACGCCATTGTACAGGACTGGTATTACTGGGATCCCTTACCCATTGGCTCGCATATTATGAATCCCGAACGGTATCCCAACCCGAAAGCGATGGTAGATGAACTGCACAAAGCGCATATCCATGGTATGATTTCCATCTGGCCGGTGTTTGGAAAAGGCACGCCCAATTTTGATGCACTGCAAAAAACCGGCGGCCTTACCAGCATTACCTGGGACAATGTAGTGACCCATACCTTCGATACCTATTATGACGCACACAGTGTTGCCGCACGCACCCTCTACTGGCGGCAGGCAGCCGATAGCCTGGTAAAAAGATATGGCTGGGATGCCTGGTGGGTAGACCAGTGCGAACCCGATAACGGCGCCCTGCTGGATGAAAGAAGGAAAGCGGTATTTGCGGTGGGCAAAGGAATTGATTATTTTAATTCCTATTCGCTGGAGCATACCAAGGGCCTCTACCGGGGATGGAGAAACGAAATTGCCGGTAAGCGGGCATTCTTCCTGGTGAGGCAGGCTTTTGCCGGGCAGCAAAGAAATGCCGCGGTGCTATGGTCTTCTGATATCAGCTGCACATTTGAATCATTTAAGATACAGGTGCCGCAGGGCCTCAATGCCTGCGCGGCGGGCATTCCTTACTGGACATCTGATATTGGGGGCTATCATTTTCACTGGACAGCGCCAGACTGGTCGCAGCCCGATAAGCAGGAACTCTTTACCAGATGGTTCCAGTTCGGCGTTTTTTGCCCGATTTTTCGTATTCATGGTAAGGGTGAACGGGCCTTGTTCTCAAAGAACTGGAGCGCGGAAACAAAAGCAACCCTGCTTGGTTTTGATAAGCTCAGGTACCGCCTGATGCCTTATATCTATTCGCTGGCCGGCAAAACAACCCATGAAAATTATACCATGATGCGCGCCCTGGCTTTTGATTTTCCGCAGGATCCGCAGATTGTGAATATCCGCGATCAGTATATGTTTGGACCGGCCTTCCTGGTGAACCCGGTTACAGCAGCGGGTATGGATAGCCGTGAGGTCTATTTGCCAAAAGTAAAATGGTACGATTTCTGGACCGGTCAATCCTATACCGGCGGCCAGACAATCAAGGCGGCTGCGCCTTTGAACAGCCTGCCCCTTTACATCAGGGCGGGTGCTATTTTGCCCCTGGGCCCGGAAATGGAATATGCCATGGAAAAAAAGGCTGATACTATTGAGCTGCGCATTTACAGCGGTGCCGATGGCGATTTTACCCTTTACGAAGACGAAGGAGATAATTATAATTATGAAAAAGGCGCCAGCGCCCGTTTCATGTTTCACTGGGACGATGCAAAACACCAGCTCAGCGTTTCTGATCGGAAAGGCAATTTTGCCGGCATGCTGCAGCAACGTGTCTTTAATATCGTCCTGGTGCATGAACAGCATGGTACGGGTGAAAGCACCACCCCACAGGCGGATAAAATGCTGAAATATGCCGGAAAAGCATCAACAGTAATTTTATAACTGTGTAGAAAGGGCGACCCACCCGATAAAGGATTTGTTAAAATTGTAAAATGAATGATATGAGTAAGGAGCAAAAGAAAACAGACAAGACAGGACCTGAAACGCCCAAAGTATATGGAGACCCGGAATATGCTGCTGGGGAAGATATTTACAGCCAGGCCGAAAAACTGCCCATTGACGAATCTGCCGATCCGGAAACGGATGATCTTGATATTCCGGGCGCAGACCTGGATGATAAGGACGAAAAGATCGGTTCTGAAGACGAAGAAAACAATTATTACAGCCTGGGG
>CAXTMV010000427.1:0-2434 GCA_964245425.1 uncultured Flavihumibacter sp.
TGTCGCCGGTACCGCCGGCGCCCCACTGGAGCACGGGTTGGAGGATCTGGAAATCGTTTTGCAGTCCAATAAAAATGAATATGGTCTGGAAACGTTTGACTATAGGATGGGTGGGTACGATGTATTGCGCCCGGAATAATTCAACAGGAGCGTTGTTGTTTTTCCAGCCCGCAAAGGCAACCCAGTTGGGATTTAGGGCTGCAGCAGTGGGTGGCCCAAATTGTTCGATATTGATTTCAGGCGTATTGAGTAAGTTTTTCCGAATGGTTGCCGCCTGTGAAGGGCGCGGCTCGCTGAATGACTGTAACCGGACGACATTCTTTTTGCCCTTTTTGGTAGCTTTGCTTACCAGTTTGCCGAGACGGTATCCGCCGGGCACCAACACAAACTGGGGTTTGCTGTATGGATGGGCTGGTTTCTTCCCGGGCTTGCTGGTCTTTTTCACTGCTGCTTTTTTATAAGCTGCTTTTTTAGCAATCCGGGATCTTTCTTTGGTTTTTGGGGCCATGCTACTTTTTTAAGATCTGGTTGGAAATAATTGGGACGAATACCAAAGTTTGAACAGGGCAGGACAGACAAGCGGCAGCTCTTAGACAGACGAATAATCAAAAATAGTGGACTCTACGATTCAGCGAATAGGTGTTTGTACGGTATTTGTTGTTTTACCGGGCCAATGCCCGAATTGGCGGCTCTGATGCTACCGGCTACTGCTTCAAAACTGCTTTTCCCAAAAATTTTTTTTGATCCTGTAGTACGAAACCTTCTCAGCGGCGTCTTTTCTTCTTGAAGAACAGCGCCAGCGATGCAGGCGAATAAAATTAAAAGCGGTGAATGGTATGTCAGATGAATTCAGGGTGATTCAGCAGGAGTTGGCACAGATTAAGCAAATACTCGCCACGATCGTTGGTGCAGCAGATCGATCCGTAGCGTATCCTTTTTCAGCAGACGTATTGCAAAAGGTGGCTAAAGATTTTTTGAAACTCGGCATTGAGCGCGGTGATCGGGTGGAGGAAGAGCATTTACGCAAATACGTAAAGACAGCGCCCTATCATGCGGGCAGCTGGTTACGCAAAGAATTTGCCTTCACCAATTGTTACCGGCATGGTCGTTATCATTATTATTCCAAGAAAGATCTGATTGCGCTTAATGAGGAGCTTTTAGAGCTAAGTTTTTAATGAAAACTCTGACTGATCTGCTAAGAAAGCAAAAAGATGATTGTGAAAAGAATGTCACCGAAACTTCGATAAAGACTACAATTCCAAATGACGGTAACAAAAATGAAAAAAATCCTTGACCAGCTACAGCCGCGTATTAAATAAAATAGGAATGAAGACACACAGATTGTAGTCCTTATGGTAGTTTTAATGCATAAAACTTACACTATCATCTGCCGTTGAAGCAAGGTTTCGGAACAGCCAAGATACAATGCATATGAGTAAGCTGAAGATTATCGAAATTGCGATTATTAAGCTCTACGCGGATGACAGCAAATTCATTATTGGCCGGCGACGCGGGAGTTACCTGGTATCCGGGAGGTAGCTGAAAACGTTGGCAAGTCATTATAGTGTAAATGTGGTCAGATGGAACAGACGAGAAGCTGCAGTATATCACCCCTTTATACCAGGCGATACTCAACCAAAAGACATTGTCGCTAACTTACCAGTCGTTCAAGGCGACCCAGCCACAGGAGGTTATCATCTACCCATATCTTCTAAAAGAATATCGCAACCGCTGGTTCCTAATTGCCCGGCAAAAAGAGCTTAAATATTTGCTGACACTGGCGCTGGACAGGATTGTATCATTCGTTAGAAGCGGCCCGGGAAAAATTCATAGAACATGAAGATGCCGGGTTCGACGTTTATTTCAGCGATTTACTGGGGGTTTCGAAAAATGAAAAAGACATCCCGCATAAAGTGTTACTGTGGATTGATAAAGCACATGCCCCTTACGTATTGACTAAGCCGCTACACCATTCACAAGAGATAATAAAAGAGGTGTCAGACGGCCTGATTTTTCGGATTGAAGTGGTCTTAAACTTCGAACTGGAACGGGATTTTGGGCTTTGAAGAATTTGTAAAAGTGCTGAGTCCGCGACTGCTGGCGGGGCGCATAAATAAACGACTGGAGAAGGCCGCGAGGAATTACATTGCGTCGTCTGACAACTCCTAGAGAAAAGATATATTGCAAAATTCGGACTGATAAAATCTTCTAGTTTTATTTTAAATTGGTTCGCAAGACATGAAAGTACAAAGTATATTATCGAACCCGTTAAGGAAAGGTTTTTGTAGATGCTCACTGAAAGTTACTGGGCATTTAATCACCAGTAACCAGCGCGTCAAACGAGTTGCTTTTTTTTATAAGAACGAACTCATAACGCTATGACATTTTTGCACTCCTGCCTTCAACACGCATTGGTGACGGCGCGCTTAACAAC
>CAXTMV010000428.1:0-2384 GCA_964245425.1 uncultured Flavihumibacter sp.
AGCAAAACGCGGCATCGAAAAGGCTGCGAGCGCCCGGCCGGCCAGCGGCCAATCTATTAAAAGTTTATCCGGACAATAGTAATCATCAAATCCCAAAATTGGAATCATTTATCACCTTTACCATACATCACATTTACATATTTTTTTTTATTTTTGCCCGCATATGGCCACTGATACACATGCGATTCGGGTAGCGATCCTGGATATGAATGAAGAAATGCCCAACCAGGGTATGCGTTGCATACGTGCGATACTGGAGCAATATGCAGATGCCCACCAGGTGCCGCTTAGCTGGGATGAGTTTGAAGTAAGGGTGAAAAAGCAAGTGCCCGATCTGCGCTATGATATTTATATTTCCAGCGGCGGCCCCGGCTCGCCCCTCGAAAGCGTGGATACGGAATGGGAGCAGCTTTATTTTAATTGGTTGCAGCAGGTAGAAGACTGGAACAACGATGCCGCTCACCTGCAAAAAAAATTTGTTTTTTTTATTTGTCATTCTTACCAGCTGGCCTGCCGGCATTATGATATTGCCCATGTTACCAGGCGCAATTCAACTGCCTTCGGCGTTTTCCCGGTACATGTATTGCCGGAGGCAAAAAAAGAGCCGGTCTTCGCCGGCCTGCACGATCCTTTCTTTTCAGTAGACAGCCGCGACTACCAGGTAATACAGCCCAACCACCACCGCTTCCGGCAATTGGGCGCCAGCATTCTTTGCATAGAAAAGGAAAGGCCCCATGTACCTTATGAACGGGCTTTAATGGCAGTGCGTTTCAATAAGTACATGATCGGCACGCAGTTTCATCCCGAAGCAGACGCCATGGGCATGACCATGTACCTGCAAAGAGAAGACAAAAAGCAAACCGTTATTGCCAACCATGGCTTTGCCAAATGGCAAAGCATGATTGAACAATTAAATGACCCCGACAAAATACGATCTACTTACCAGCATGTATTGCCCAATTTTCTGAATGATGTGCTGGCACACAGGAAAAGCGGTCATAATTAGCCATTGATAATTACATTCTCTCTTTATTCATTGCCTTTTATAAGCTTGCCGCTAATCGCAGGATGCGGTTTAAACAGTGTGCCTGCCGTAAAAGAATCCCGGAACCTTGTTTAATCTCATTCATCCGTGCCCGGTTTCCTCAATAACCCGTAACTTTCCCCATCAATCTTATACAATGGTTCCAAGCTTACGTAAAGCGTTTAACGCAGCCTTCAGCCAGGAAAAATATGAACAGTTTTTGCAGGATCTTTACAGCAAGCACCCGGGCGCCATTGAATTCAGGGTGGCAGAAACACCCGAATTTATTGACAAGGCATTTACGCAAAAATTACTGGATGCCTGCGAATCCATTGTTGATGTAATTGTGGACCCGGCGTTTAAAAAACTGACCGACCGCAGCATACCGGCCGGCGAAAACGTTCCGAATGAAAACGGCATCAGCCATATGATCGCATTCGATTTCGGCATCTGCATCAACGAAGAAAAACAGCTGGAACCGCAGCTGATAGAGATGCAGGGTTTCCCTACCCTCTTTGGCTTCCAGGTATATTACCCGGATGTGCTGAAAAAGCATTTTGATATACCCGCTAACTATACGCAATACCTCGGAGGTTATGACCGCGAAACCTATATCAGCGATCTGAAAGAAGTAATTGTGGGTGACTGGCCGGTAGAAAATGTAATACTGCTGGAAATAAAACCACACGAACAAAAGACCCGCATTGATTTTTATTGCACGCAGGATTATATCGGCATTCAGCCGGTATGCATCACAGATTTAATACAGGAAGGCCGCCAGTTGTTTTACATCAATGAAAAAACAAAACAGAAAACGGCGGTGAAGCGGATCTACAACCGCATCATCTTCGACGATCTGCACGCACAGCAGGCTGTCTTGGGTACATTCGTAGACATTACACAAGACCTGGACGTGCAGTGGGTGCCGCACCCCAACTGGTTCTATCGCATCAGCAAATTTACCCTGCCATTTATCAAACACCCTTTTGTACCGGCCACTTATTTTTTAAACGAAATAAAACAGCTGCCCGCCGACCTGGAAAACTATGTACTGAAACCCCTGTTTTCCTTTGCCGGCCAGGGTGTGGTTATTGATATTACCCAGGCGGATATTGACCAGGTAAAAGACCCCGAGAACTGGATATTGCAACGCAAAGTAATATATGCCGATGTAATTGAGACACCCGATATACCGGCCAAATGCGAAATACGAATGATGTATCTCTGGAAAGACGGCGAAGCCAGGCCAAGGCCCGCCGTTAACCTCACGCGCCTGAGCAATGGCAAAATTTTTTGCGTTAGCTATAACAAATACAAGTAATTTTTAGGCGGCAGCGTAGCATTCTTTGAACACTAATGA
>CAXTMV010000429.1:0-2221 GCA_964245425.1 uncultured Flavihumibacter sp.
GACAGTATTTTTACCAGCGTCCATTACCTGCATAACATTTAAAAACTGATTGCTTTGTGCAGGTGCTTTAGGCGATATCTCTATTCGCCAAGTTGCACTGTCCCATGAACCTGCCGCAGGATTGTTGAGCGATTGCGGGAAGTTTTTTCCAAATACGCTAAAACTGTTTTCTGTCCCACCAATTTTGTTAATAACAGTATTACTGGCTTCGGGGAGCAATGTTGTATTTATCATTTTTCCACCATATCCTTTCTCTTTTCTTTCTACAATGATTTGGTTTTTGCTAATTATTGGTTCTTCAACACTGTGCAGCAACCAGTATTTTCTGCAATCTTTGTTGGCGGTTGTCACATTATCAAATACAATCAATGCGCCCGGTTCCGTTGCAACATTTAAGCGTAAAAACACGAAAGATCGCCTCCAGGATTTCAATTTGCCGCTATAAGCCTCTGCCATTTCTCCTTTTAAATAAGAGTAGTCAGGACGCAAACTATCTGGTCCAAAACAATGGGCTAATACTTCTCCTGTCTTATAGCCTTTAGTTAATATATCCTCCAGCTTCTCTGATTCTGTACCGTTGTTTGGAAAACGCTGCCCTCCGTCATTTACAACAGATTTTCCCTGCCATACAAAGTGTTCAGCAGAGTCGTATACCAACAAAGTATTGTGAGCTATAGAACGCTGACTATAATTAATGAAATGCTCACTTCCATATCCGCCGTTTTTACCTTGATATATGCCCGATTCTATCGCTAGAGGACCTTTATAATACAATTGAAAACTGCCTGCATCAAGATGTTGGTGATTGACAAAATTATATACCCCCACCTTCATTTCCGCCATTACCGTTGAACAAGCAAGCCCTTCATCCCAACTCGTCCTTGCCACCATAGCTCCAAATGGCTCTTTAAAATATTTTGTTAGCGGCAGTGA
Organism: uncultured Flavihumibacter sp.; assembly: GCA_964245425.1. Taxonomy (GTDB): domain Bacteria; phylum Bacteroidota; class Bacteroidia; order Chitinophagales; family Chitinophagaceae; genus JACMLD01. The sequence goes on from CAXTMV010000429.1 coordinate 934, forward strand.
CGTTTTAGTAGTCGTGTCAGTATAGTCTCCGTCACAAAATAAAAAATTAAAGAGGTAATCAGCATCCTTTTCCAGTGCTCCCTCTTTTATTCCTTCATGGAGCAAAATAGGGTCTTTGAAGTAACTACCGGTATAAATATTGGAATTACTCCCGAAATTCCAGTACTTGCCGAAGGGAATGAATAATTCATTGAAATCGTCACCATTTCTGAACAATTGCCCATCGGGTCTTCTGATATAAATAAAATAATACGGCGGCTGCAATTGGTCATTACCAAAAAAATTGGAATACCCAATTTTATCAAAAATAATTGTCGCCACCATATCCCAACTAAAACGATAAGGCCCATAAGAACTACCTTGATGATGATAAGCAGCAGGATAAAAAAACCTTCTGGTTTGACCAAACTCTGCTATAATTCTTCCAGCTGCTAAATTGTATATAATCGGTTTTTCATTATAAGTTGCAACGCCGAAAGAAAGCATGTCCCTGGACAATTGTGCTTCCGAACCGTGTCCAGTGACTGAACCTTGCACAAGAGATGGCCACATAATCTCCATTTTTGTGGCCAGGTTTTCCATCCTGTAAATCAACATTTGTTTCTCTGGCGCGGTAAGCAACTGATAGCACCAGTCGTATACGATAGCACCAGTCACTATTGCACGGCCCAGGTCTCTTGTGATGTCCGGTTTTGTCATATCAAGATTCAGTGTTGCAAAAAAATTCATTATAGCTCTAACGGCATCCCGGCCTGCCACTTCGTTGTCCTCAATCACATAAATCAACGCTTTCGCTTCAATTGCATCACGGATGATCGCGATACGATAACTTTTGCCGCTGTCTACATTACCATCAGTTACAACATTTGCAGATTGCTGGATTCTACTCCAGCAATCTTTTAAGAGCGTACTGGTTGTTTTTGCTTTTAAAAGAATAATATCTTTTTTAGTAAGGAATAGCCTGGGGTGATCCAGAGGCGGTAGAGGCAACTGTAATCCTTCTCCTTCTCTTGTTGTAGGCTTTGAATACACCAGGCCGGAATCTATAGCTTGAGGATTTAATAAATTGTGTATTGACTGGGCAGTCACTATCGAGGGAAAGATAAACACAATCATTAACGTAAATACAAACAGCAAAAAGCTATTATAATAAGAGCTGTAATAATTAGTGCGGCAGAATCGAAATAATTTGTATTTCATCAGAACCTTAATAAAATGTCAATTTTATATCAATAAAAGCATTCATATTGAACATCAATAGAAGAACGCGCATCGAACTCTATTATAA
>CAXTMV010000430.1:0-2090 GCA_964245425.1 uncultured Flavihumibacter sp.
TCCTTGGATGTTGTTGTTGTCGTTTGCATAAAAAAAATTTAATAAGCTATTTATAATAATAATTCTTGTTATGGGGATGGTTACAATTTGCATGCTGGATAAATAAAGGCGGAAAAACCGATCCGGCCGGCATTTTTTGTTGCTATATTTCCCCCCTCTGATGAATTTATTTATCAAAGACAGTTATTATATACTTCTTCAAAGCCACCTACGTATTGTCTGCCGGTGGCCAATAAATATTGTTTTGTTTGAAATAGCGGCATTTGTTTATCAAAAAAAATAAACAAGTTGCTTAATTTCACTGGTATGCAAGAAAATCTGCTGCTGATTCTATCGCTGTTATTCCTGACTTCGATGCTTTCCATGTTAAGCGATAAACTGCGCATTTCTTATCCTGTTTTCCTGGTCATCGCCGGGTTGGTCATTAGTTTTATACCCGGCATACCTGCCATCAGCCTGCAACCTGATCTGGTATTTCTTATTTTTCTGCCACCCCTGCTGTATGCGGCGGCCTGGAACACCTCCTGGAAAGATTTCTGGCAATTTAAGCGACCCATTATTATGCTGGCAGTCGGGCTGGTGATTTTTACTTCTGCCGCAGTGGCTTTTACGGCGCATGCCCTGATTCCTGATTTTTCGCTGGCCCTGGGTTTTGTACTGGGTGGCATTATTTCTCCACCCGATGCCGTTGCGGCAGCTTCTGTATTGCAAAACCTGCGTGTTCCCCGCAGGGTAACCGTTATTCTGGAAGGCGAAAGCCTGATCAATGATGCTTCTTCACTGATTGTTTACCGGGTAGCATTAGTGGCGGTATTTACCGGGCAGTTTGCCATTGGAAAAGCGACCGCTGATTTTTTTATGGTGGCGGTGGTCGGTATATTAATAGGCCTTGTAATTGCACATATTATTTATGCGGTGCATCGCTTTTTGCCTACCACGGCGAGTATAGATACGGCCATCACTATCATAGCCCCGTATATCATGTATATTTCCGCCGAACATTTTCATTATTCGGGTGTGATGGCCGTGGTAAGTGGAGGCTTGTTCCTTAGTTTTCGTTCGCACGAGATTTTTGCCTACAACTCGCGCATACAAGTCTATTCTTTCTGGCAAACCCTGGTTTTTCTTTTAAACGGATTTGTTTTCATTTTAATCGGCCTGCAGTTGCCCGTTATTATGACCGGATTGGAACAGTATTCCGTTGCGAATGCTATTTTATATGCGGTGGTTATCAGCCTGATTACTATTATCATTCGGATCTTGTGGGTGTTCCCCGGTGCATACCTGCCCAGGTTGCTATCTAAAAAAATAAGGCAGCGTGAAACAAGGCCCGGCTGGCAGGCGGTGTTCATTATTGGCTGGAGCGGCATGCGCGGCGTGGTTTCACTGGCATCAGCACTGGCCATTCCACTGCTGATGGGCAACGGCGCAACATTCCCGCACCGTAATCTTATCCTGTTCATCACTTTCGTGGTTATTTTATTTACCCTTGTATTGCAGGGACTGACGCTGCCTTTTCTGATACGCCTGTTAAAGATAAAAGATGAGGAAGCCGAAACGGCCGCAGACCAGGAACTGGCGGTTCGGCTACGGCTGGCTACGGCCGCCCTTGATTTTATGCAGAGCGCGCATGGAGACGATCTGGGCGATGTAGACGCTTTTCGCCGGTTAAAGGAACGGTACGAACGCATGATAGAAATAACCAACAAAAAGCTGCTGAAAGAAGAAGACAGTGGCAGCGCCGCCAGCTTCCTGCCGCGGTATCGCCATATGCTGGTAGAAATTGTATCGGTGCGGCGAAAGGAATTGCAAAAATTGCGCGCTGAAAGAATCTACCCGGAAGAATTACTCAGGAACAAGGAATGGGAGTTGGACCTGGAAGAAGCCCGCCTCATGGAAAGTTAAGGCCTCTGTATCGTTAAGTAGTTCGAGCGTTCGAAGTTCGAAGTTGGCCGATGGCCATATCTTATACCATAATATCATCCAGGTCTACAAAAGCAAATGAAGTTCAACACCCATTACAGGCAACCAACCTCGAACTGTCGAACATCGAACGGCAAGAAAACAGGAGTAACAGCCACCTGTAATCG
>CAXTMV010000431.1:0-2086 GCA_964245425.1 uncultured Flavihumibacter sp.
ATCTCTTACCTGGTATATCCATTCCGGAGTTTATGAATTCTGTCTCAGAGCATCATTTTATGATAATGCTTGTCAGCGAGGATTACCTAAAGAGTGTCAATTGTATGCTGGAATGTATTGAGTTGTTTAACGTGCGTCAATTCGGTACTAAAGTTATTCCGGTTTTGTTAAAGGGCACTCAATTATTTTCCGGGGAAGATCATATCCATTACTGTAATTATTGGAAAGCAGAAAAAGAAACGACTGAAAAGAACCATCTTAGCTACCCTACACATGACTCCCTGAATAGAAAAGATAAAGTAGCTGACGTGGAGAGTAAATTTTCAAGGATGCTGACGACGCTTATCGCCATGCACATGATTTTACTGGAAGAAATGATTCAAACGGGCTACAACCCGATATTAAAAAGAATAGGATTAGATGAGCAAGAACTGGACGGGAAGCTCACAGAAATACTGAACATTAAAGACCTCGCTGAGCGGCAAATTGCCATGGAAAAATTTTTACTTAATGCGCCAAAAAGTAAACATGGATTATTTTTGCATGCATCAATTTTAAGGGAATCCGGTCAGTATGAAAGATCTGCAGCTGTTTATCAAAAACTAATCGAAAATTTCCCTGACTACTTGGAAGGTCATAATGATTATGGCCTGCTTCTAATGGATCATATGAACAGATTTAAAGATGCAGAGTTCCATTTTAAAAAGGCGATTGAAATAGATCAGGATGATTCGAAAGCTTATAATAACCTTGGCCTGCTGTACGCTGATCACCTTGCACAATACGATTTAGCAAAATCGTATTATGCCATAGCCATTGAAAAAAACCCATCTTCAGATTCAGCATTTAATAATATGGGACTTTTACTGGCAGATCATTTTCCGGACAGTGCTAAGCAAGCCGAAGCATCTTATAGAAAAGCTATTGAAATTAATCCAGGCTCTTTTGAGGCATATGCCAACCTGGGAGCCTTTTATATGGAAAACAGCCCGAACATCGGGGAAGCAAAAAAATACTTCACAAGGGCGAAAGAGTTGGATCCTCAAAATGCGTCAATATATGTAAACCTGGCAAAAATTGAAATTGAATATAACCGGGACTTTAATGAGGGGCGTCGGTTATTGAACGAAAGCATTAATTTAAATCCCGGTCTTGTGCAGGCGCATATGCATATGGCAAAGCTGTTAAAAGATGAATTCCACGAATACGCAGATGCGCTTCATCACTATAAAAAGGTTCTTGCGTTAAAGCCAAATGTCGTCGAGCTATATCTCGAGGTGTCTGAATTGATTCAAACACATTTTGCAGATAAAAGGGGAGAAATGGACAATCTCCGGGATATGATTGAACGGCTCAAATATATGTACGAAAAGGATTCGACCTTAGTTACTTTACCTTTGGCTGCGCTTGCCTATCAACAACTGGGCATTTTGTATTACACCGTATTCAAGGATAATTTAAAGGCTAAAGAAAATTGCCTGAAAGCAGTTCAGTTAAAACCTTCAGACGATGTATCCTTTAATATCCTTGGATCGATTAGTTATTTAGATGATAAAAATTATGTAAAAGCAAGCGAATATTTTGCGAAGGCGCTTTCAAGCAACCCAAACAGGAAGGAAGCACATTTTATGCTTGCCAATATTTATGGTTTTGCTATTCCTGATTTTGAGAAAGGTTATTTTCATTATCAAAAAGCAATTCAACTTGATCCCGAGATAAAAATCAAGTTCACCCACCTGACTGCATTTTATAAAAACCGCCCTCAAAAAAAAAGGTTCGGCCTATTTGGAGCGCGTTAGGACTGTTTATTTTATACCAGGGCAAGAATTTTATTCTACTGGGGGCAAGTTGTTTTTTACTATATAATTTGATTTCTGATGACGGTGTTTCTTACTGGTGGATTGTTTTGCTGTTCATTTTGTACCTCGTAATGAAACTGTTTCTTGGCAGCAGGTATAAATGGACGTTTAAGTTTTTGAAAACATGGCGTGCCAGCGATATTATAGAGTTAGAAGATAACCTTAATATTATTGACATGATGAGGGTCAAAGGACTGATTGAGACTGGAAGGAATAAAATACTATAC
>CAXTMV010000432.1:0-2042 GCA_964245425.1 uncultured Flavihumibacter sp.
CTTTCTAACCGAAGCGGGACTGACCAATGTATCTACAAAAATGACCCTGGGGCAATTTTCGGAAGGATTGTTTATCCTTGCCATCCCCTTTCTTTTTTACCGAATCGGGGTAAAGAAGATGCTGTTGCTGGGTATGGGTGCCTGGATTCTGCGGTACGTGTTTTTTGCATACGGTAATAACGGCAGCCAGCTTTGGATGCTGTATGCGGGTATTATACTGCACGGGGTCTGTTACGATTTCTTTTTTGTAACAGGTTATATGTATACGGAAAAAAAGGCGGGCGAAAAAATCAAGAATGCGGCGCAGGGCCTTTTCACCTTTGCCACTTACGGCCTGGGCATGTTTATCGGTACCCTGTTTTCAGGATTTATTGCAGACAAATATAAATTGGCCAATGGACACAACTGGCAATCCATCTGGTTTGTACCAGCTTTGGTGGCAGCAGCGGTGCTGCTGTATTTTATTGTCTTTTTCCGGGAAAAAAAGGAAATTCAGAATGCGCAATAAGCAGATCTATATTCTGTCGGTAACCTTTATTTATTAAACGCCCTGGCGCTTTGAATACGCAGGGCCATACATTTTTTTATGCAACGCATCGCCATGCTGGGCTCCGGATTCATTGGCAGGTTCTACGCAGAATCCTTACAGGGCCAGAGAAGCAAAGACAAAATTGTAAGTATCTATTCGCGCCGGGAAGAGAGCGCCAAAAAATTTGCAGCAGATTACAAATGCGGGCACTGGACAACTTCCATGGAAGAAGCCATTGCCCATCCTGATGTGGATGTGGTCTGCATTTCGCTGCCAAATAATATTCATGAGGCAGCAGTAATGCTTTGCTGCAAACATAAAAAAGCAGTGATTACCACTAAGCCGCTTGGCCGCAATGCGATAGAAGCCAAACGCATGCTGGAAGCCGTAGAAGCCGCCGGCATCTTCAATGGTTACCTGGAAGACCTGGTCTATACACCCAAATTCCTGAAATCGATGGCCAGTGTGGCCGGGGGCGCCCTTGGCAGGATACTCTGGGCCAAATCGCGTGAAACGCATCCCGGTCCGCACAGCGACTGGTTCTGGGATATTGAACAGGCGGGCGGCGGCTGTATACTTGACCTGGGTTGCCATTGCGTGGAAATTACCCGCAGTTTTATTGGCAAGGATATAAAACCGGTTGAAGTAATGTGCTGGGCCGATACACAGGTAAAACCCATTGACGCAGAAGATCATGCCATTGGCCTCGTAAAATATGAGAATGGCGCCATTGGCCAGTTTGAAGTGAGCTGGACCTTCCGCGGTGGCCTTGACCTGCGCGATGAAGTGATGGGTACCGAGGGCACCATCTGGATGAATAACTTTCTGCGTACGGGTCTCGAAATGTTTACCACCGGCAAGGGCGCCGATTATGTGGCGGAGAAAGCAGAAAGCAATACCGGTTGGCTGTTCCCGGTAGGCGATGAGCTAAACGACCTCGGGTATAATCATATGTTCACCGATATGTTCAATGCGATAGAGCAAAAAACTGCTCCAAAAGAAACATTTTACGATGGCTATGTGGTCAATGCCATCCTGGATGCAGCTTACAAATCAGCCAAAACAAAACTATGGGAGCCAGTGCAACTGGATATCTGGCGGGGCAAAACCGGTGTCGGCAAAGACAGCCACCTGGTGGAATACGATGCCGAACATTACCTCGTAAAAGAAGAGATGACGCATTACGGGGCTAAAAAACTAATCCTGAAAAATAAGGCGAGCGGAAAGATAATTGAGAAAGTGATGGAATAAAAAACAGCAACTGCAAAGCTAAGTGCAGTGTAGGTGAGCCGCCCAAAAAGGGCGACCCGCCTACACCCAGGTGGGTAGCCCTTTTTGGGCGGCGAACCGTATTTTTTTAGCCGGTTAAAACAACCCCAACCAACATACCGTATCTCTTTCAGCTACGCAACCTCTTACTGCAGCAGTAAGTTTTTTTACATCCTATTTTCAAGAAGAGAACGTGAACGGGAAAGGTGAGCCGCCCAAAAAGGGCGACCCGCCTACACCCAGG